>JBCBLB010000213.1:0-13691 GCA_038520555.1 Myxococcota bacterium
CTATGAGCTGATGGAACGGGGCCGGGGCACCGAAGCCCTCGCCGTGCGGTTCTTCTTCAACTTCATCGATCACCGCTCCGGACAGATCCTCGAACTCATCACCCTCAAAGAGATCGATGACGCGGTGGACTACTCGGACCTTCGGCTGCTGCGGAAGAAGGACGTCGACGACAACGGCTACTCCGCTGATGAGATCGCAAATTTCTCAACGACGGCCCGGGCGTTTCTACGGGTCGGTCAGATGATCGAAGCCGGCGTTGTGCGTCCCACTACGCTGTAAAACGCCAGCGCTGGCGTTTTACAGCGTAGGGATCCCGACGAGACATGGGTGGCAGAACGCCATGTGGTGTAAGACGTTCTGTAAAGCACGGGCGCTGTGGTCCGTTATCCCAGGCACGATGTCTGGGCCGATTCGAATTGTGGCAGCGCTTCTCGGTCTACTGGTGCTGCTGATCTACTTTGGACCGATGATCGCGTTGGTGCGTCATCAGGAGAAGATCCTGTTTCCGTATCCGACGGTGTCCACAGAACGGCTGCGCACGCTGGCCGCCGCTGCTGGCGCACAGGAAGTGGCGGCCACCACCGCAGACGGGCTGCAGCTGTATGGTTGGCATCTGAAGGCCGCTGGGCGGCGGGTGCTGCTGTATTTCCATGGCAACGGCGAGTCGGTCGCCTTCTCCCGAGGGGTCCAGCGGGCAGCGCTGGCCCAGGGCTGGGACTTCGTCAGCGTCTCTCCGCGCGGCTATCCCGGCAGTGAGGGCTCCCCCTCGCCAGAGGGGCTCGCCCTGGACGCCCGGGCCGCCTGGGATCTGGTCACCGGCCCCCTCGGCTATGCCCCCGATCAGGTCGTGGTGCATGGGCGCAGCCTGGGCGGCGGGATGGCCGGGACCCTGCTGGATACGATCGAACCGGCTGGGCTGGTCATGGAGTCGACCTTCCGATCCTTCGTCTCCCTGGGGCGGCGGCTCTTCCCGTTGTACCCGATTCGTCTGTTGCTTCGGTATCGCGCACCCACCGAAGACGTGGCGCCCCGGGTCGGTTACCCGGTCCTGATTCTGCATGGCGATCAGGACGAGGTCATCCCGGTGAGCCATGGCCAACGGCTGGCCGAGCGGTTCCCGGACAGCCGCTATGTCGAGATCGCGGGGTTCGGCCACAACGACAACCTGCTGCTCAACGACCCGACCGCCCTGGCCGCGTGGCGGACGTACCTCGACGAGCGGCTCACTCGCTGAGATCGTCGAGCAGCCCGGCATACATCTCAGGCGGGGCCGCATCGTGGGATGCGATCAGCGCGTCGAGGTCGGGGATCTCGTCGGTGCGCACCCAGCGCGCGTAGCCGAGCGGATCCGACGACGCCATCCGGTCGCGAAGCGTCGCGACGCTGAGCCGGACGATGGGCTTGCCGTCGGTGCTGCTTCGGGTGGTGAACCGCAGATCCCGCCGCGGGTACACCGACAGCTCGACGGGAAACCCACGGTCGAGGTAGACATGGGTGAACTCCCGGATCACCCCGCCGCGTTGGATGGCGACCCGGTCGAGGGTGTATGACCAGGACAACGCGTGCAGCCGACCGGTCAACGCATCCTCGACGTCGGTGAAGACATGGAGGTCGATGTCACTGCCCCGGCGGACGTGGCCGGTGGAGACCGAGCCGATCAGCCGCGGGGTGAAGCCATCGAGGGCCTCCATGACCTGTACGGCGACGGCGCGCATGGCGAACAGCCGCAGTGGGCGGGACGCGCCTTCAGCGAGGGCCGCAAGGGCGAGGACCTCTTCCCGGATCTCCCCGTTCGAGGGCAGGTCATGGGGGCGAAAGGCGAGGCGCTTCGCCCCGGACCGGCCACACAACCGACGGGCTGCGATCCGCTTGGCGTCGAAGTACTGCTTGACGCCCTCTCGGTACATCAGCCGCGCCGCTTCCTGGGCGATTCGGCGCCGGAGCTGGTCTCTTCGGGGAGGCTTCATCGCGGAACTCCGAGCGCGATGCGCAGCTTGCGGAGGGCGCCGCCGACCCGACGCCCGCCGCGGCGGGCGCCGTAGATGCGTCGGTGGACGACCTGCTGGCTGACGCCCAGGCGATGGGCGATCTGCTGCTGGGTCAACCCCTCGAAGAAGTACAGCTCGATCGCTTCGCGTTGTTTGTCTGTGAGCGCTTCGACGACCGCGACGCGTACAGCGTCGTGAAGGGCGCGACGGCGCTCATCGATGACCTCGCCGTGTGTCCACAGCCCCCGCTCTGTGGCGTTCCGATCGAGGTCTGGTCGGAACACCAGGCGGTGGCTGCCGTCACCCTGCGGAGCGGACTCCATCGTCATCATCGAGGGGAAACAGGAAGGTCTGCGGCCGTGAGAACAGGTCATCGACCGCCTGCCACGGGCGGAGCACCTGTGCACACGGATCCCGCCCAGCGAGGTCCCATCGCCGAAGCCGCTCCAGATCATTGAGCCGCTTCGGATCGTGGCGGAGCGACCGTCGCGTCCGTCGCGGACGACGCAGCAGATCCAGGTGGTGGGCGACCAACCAGCAGACCCGCGGGCTGAGGAGGTCGCTCAGCTCTTGTGCTCCGATGAGGTCGTGCTCGGGGCCGCTGATGGCCTTGCCCACGTCATGAAAGAGCGCAGCGGCCAGCAGCTCTGGATCGTCGGTTGCCTCGCAGGCGACCTGAAAGACCTGGAGGCTGTGGTAGAGGGCGTCCCCCTCTGGATGGTATCGGCGGGGCTGCTGGACGCCGTCGAGGTCAGTCAACAACCGAAGAAGATCGTCAAAGATGGTGTCGTGTGTCATCACATGGCGAGGGGAGTGAGAGGTAGAAGAACAGAGAACCCTCGCCCTACAGAAATCCTACACCCACCCCCGCAGAAAATCTTCTTCATTTGATCCAACTGGGAAAATGGTGCGCAGACCCACCCCTGTGTATCGGGTGGGCTGGGTTAGGATCGCGGTCTCATAGATTGAGGTGTACCGCATGTCTGATGACCGACAGTCCGAACTTTCCCGCCTGTTTGAAGAGACCTCAGCCCGATGGGCAGTCGACCCCCTCGATCCGAAGCGGTTCGAATTGTGGTGGCGCGACAGGATCCTGGCCACGATCAACCATGCCTCGACCAAAATCAGAGCCAACGCCCGCTTTGTTGGCGCGACAACAGATTGGGCGATCGATTCAGACACATCGGACCTCGATGAAGAGCGGATCGAAACCGCCAAACAGTGGTGTCTTGAGCAGCTCGGACCGGCCACCTTCCAGCGACTGTTGCGATACGAGCAGGTGCTGTCGCTCGAAGCCGATCAGGCCGCGGAAGTGCTGATGGCGTTGGCTCAGGGGGACACCTGGCTGCTGGAGTGGTTGGTCTCAGACGCCAGGAAGGTGCCTGAACTGTCCGAGAGCTACCGGACGCTGTCGGATGAATACGAACAGGCGCTCACGGCCCAACGCAATCAGGCGGTCAGCACCGAACCCGAGCAAAGGCGCAACGTCGGCAAAGAAGACCCCCTGGCGAAGGCGCTGGGCGTTGACGCCCTCAGTCAGATTGAAGATCCAGCGACCCGTGCGTTCTTCAAGAGCCTCAACCGATAGGCCGCCATCAGGCTCCCAGGCGCGATCCCTTGTAGCCAATTGATCTGGGTTGGTTGCTGAGATCTGGGGTTCGACGATCGGAATGAAATTTCCAGTTGAGGAGGGGCTGCCGCACATGATCTGTTGTCTTCATGGACGCCGTGCCCACCATCGTCGATGCCGCCGTCGCTGCGTTCCGGCAACGATTGCTCGACAGCATATCGAAATTTAAAAACAACCTCTGTGCTCAGACAAGTCGCTTGCTCACATCCTGGGAAAACAGATGAACACCGCACCTCTGATTGCCTTCTGGACCTTATTGGCCTGTACCAATGAACCACCTTCAACACCAACACCAACACCAACACCAACACCAACACCAACACCTGCAGCCACGGCGAAGGCGTTCGCGTTTGACTGTTCTCGCGAGAACCTTCAGGGCACACACCAGGATACGCTGCGGGTATATCGGAATGCGGTCTATGCTCGACATGGTCGAGCTTTTTCGTCTGCTGATTTAAAAGCGTTGTTTGGTCAAACGAGCTGGTACCAGGAGGACCCGGGGTACGCAGATTCACACCTGACGGAAGCAGATACGGCTTGCGTTGCGTTGATCCAAGCACTGGAGGGACAAGAAGGCCGCGGCGCTGCCCCGACGCGACCTGACCTGGATGGGGACGGCAAGGGAGACCCCATCGCCTATGATGGACAAACCCTACAGGTTGGGACCGCCTCCCTCACGGTAAATGACGCGCTCCCCGGATCTGAGCTGGGACCTGGTGATGTCGCGGTGATTGACCTTGATATCCGCGATGGGCGCCGTGAGCTGCTGGTTGGCCTGGAGCAGGGCATCGAGGACGAACATCGGTTCGCGGTCTATGCGTATCGGGATGGAACACTTACTGCCCTGATGGCGCCGGAGTGGGTGTCAAACCAGGTGATTTCGATAGGCGTCGGCTCTGTCTCGCATGTCGACCGTAACTGTGGGATGGAAGTGACGACGACCTGGACGTTGGCGGGGGGACAGCTCAACAAGACACAGACGACCGAAGGCGAGCACACCCCCGAACTGTGTGCAGCCTGCCCGTTTGTCTATCGGCTGGGCCGTGATCAGGGGTTCCTCGGTGAGATCTTGCGCAACCAGCGCCACATAGACCTGCACAGAGACGACACCATCGACCTGGGGCCCGTCCATGCAGGCGCAGTCGTACCGATTCGGTTGCTCGAGCTGAAGCCCGAGACCACCAGGCTCGACGCTCTTGTGATGTTGATCGATGGGGTCGCGTACCCCCCGGATGGTTGTGAGGAAGACACGCATGCATGGTGTCAACC
Organism: Myxococcota bacterium; assembly: GCA_038520555.1. GTDB lineage: Bacteria > Myxococcota_A > UBA796 > UBA796 > UBA796 > JBCBLB01. The sequence goes on from JBCBLB010000213.1 coordinate 4,889, forward strand.
GGATGGAACGTTTATCTCTATCGCGCATGGGAAGGCTCTGGATGTCACCTTCACCGTACCGGCAGACGGCACGGCACAGCTTCGGGCCAACGGCTACTATTCCCCATACCAAGCCGAACGACAGGTCGGTGGTGGGTATCGGTTACGCCCAACCCCTTGATCACATCACTCCCATCGAGGCGGCCTGGAATTCTGAGCACCCTCCTTCCGGAATCCCCCTTCGGATAAACAATATCAACGACAAAGCTCCAGGTGCATTTCGCTCGTCCCGGTCATGGCCGAAGACGTGCGACAACAGCGCCAGCCACGGCAGCACCAACCGTGCTGGCCGATATGCTCGAAGATACGAAAGGGGGCAACGCGGTGACAATCGTCAGTTCGTCAATGCGATCCCGTCCTGGCTCTGCCGCGCATGTCTGTAACAGGCTGTCATCCTGTCACAGGACCCTGGCTTGATAAGCCAACGAGCCTCCTCAATACGGGGTTTATCGATGCGGCTTCGATATCTGCGATTCTTGACGGCGATCGCCGAGCACGGCACCATGACCCATGCAGCCCGATCGGTCGGCGTCTCCCAACCCACCCTGTCTGAAAACATCCAGCGCCTCGAAAACGAGCTGGGCACGCGGCTGCTGAACCGGAACACGCGCGGAGTGTCCCTGACAACCGCGGGAGAGCTGGTGCTCTCAGCAGCGAAGCCCGTCCTGAGCCGGCTCGATGCGCTCCCCCAACAACTCCAGGAATTAAAAGAAGGGTTATCGGGAAGATTTGTATTGGGCTGTTACCACTCTCTGGGCGCATGGTATCTGCCCAGGGTTTTCTCTCGGCTGATTCAGGAACTCCCGGATATTGATCTCCAGGTCCACACCGCCCGCTCGGCCGACGTCCAACAAGCTGTGCTGGATCGATCGTGTGATCTGGGCCTGATCATCAACGCCGCGCCTCATCCCGATCTGGTGATCACCGTCGTGAGCAATGACCTGATCACCTTCGTTGGAAACACGAGCCGTCTAAACCATCATGTAAATAACCGAATCGAAATCCTGAAAGAAGGACCCCTATTTTACCCAGACCAACCCCCATTCACGACACTGGTTGAGCAGCTCGACGCCGAAAATCTCCTGCCGCCGCGTTGTGTGGCGCTCCGCGATCTGGAGATCATCAAGTCCATCGTCGCCGATGGGGTGGGCTGTGGGGTGCTCCCGCTTCGGGTCGCACGCTGTGGGCGCGGTGGATTGTCTCCAATCGGTGATTCCCTCCCCTGTGTCCACGACATCGTCCATATGGTGATGCGATATGACACACCGCGCGTACGCGCGCTCCGGGCGCTCCGGGCGCTCCTTGCTGAGGTCGGTGGCGCCCACTCGGTAGACTCACCACTGCATGCGCTGGACATATCCGATCTCAATATTGCCTGATCCGATAATCCCTATCTGCCTTTTCGATCTACCTATCTCGTTTCAACGACAACATATAGTACACGACGCTGGCACGATGCCAGCGACATGATCACTGTAGAGAGGGGAGAACCGGTGCAGAAAGTCCCTGAAGAAGTCCTGGAGGCCATTGAAGGCCGCCCAGACAGCATCGACACCGCCAAAACGGTGTACGCCATCGTAAAGCGCAAACTCGGCGAGACGTTCATCAGCACTCATGATCTCACACAGGTCATCATCCCTGCGCTGGCCGCGAGCCAGCAGATCGGTCGCCACGGCCCGGACGTCCTCCGCTTTCTTCTCGAAGAGCCCGATCAAGTCGGGGTTCCGTTCAAGAGATCCTATCTCCGCCTCTTCACAGAACAGATCCTTGAGCACAGCTGCGGAGACGATCTGTTCGAGGCGCTCGTTGGCTATGACACCCACGGAGACCCTGCAGCGCGACAGACGGTCTACGACTTCATCTTCGGAGTGGTCAGCAACACGACCGACGCACCGGAGTCCCCCGATGACGTCGTCACGGAGTTGGCGGTCGTCTACAACAACGTCCGCCGGGGTGACGAGCCTGAGGGCCGGATCATCGGCACCCTCACGTCGGTTCACAACGAACTCGTCTCCCAGATCCTCTCAGACTCCGTCAACAAGTTCGCTTTCGGGTTCATCGTTGAAGTGGGAAGTGTCATCCTCGACGCCATCACCAGCGTCTTCCCGGTCCGACACGCATTCTTCGCGATGCTACAGCAGCTTCATGGCTTTGTCGGAACGGCTGAGGATGTCTATCAGAATGTCAGTCGTGAAGATATCTCAAGCTACAAGATATCTTACACGGATAAGAACGGAGACAAACAGACCGTCGTCGGCATCGTGCTCATGCTGCGTCGATACGCACGTGTACAGGTCAGCGTAAGTCGGGAGAGCGATGGGAGGGGACTGTTTCTGGATCTTCCGGTCGGCGCCGATCTGGGAATCATCGACAGCCGCTTCGCTTTCACCACGTTCCAGGCGACCGCAGATCTAGATGAGACGTTGCGTCGTGCGGCGAAGTACTTCGCTGATTTCCAAAGCCGCTATCGCAGCCCGCAAGCGATGAAATCCGACTTTTACGATGACTACACCCCAGTAGCAGTCATCGATTCTGATTCGTAGAGAGCCCTTTCACCACCGTAAAAATCCAGAAAAGGAGACAAGAATGCTTTCTCGAATTGGAGCTCACCTTGACTCACCGGAGACCGTGGGGGCGCTCAGCGACGATCTGATCTGGGTCGATCTGTCCCATCTCGGCAATCCGGACACTGCACTGATGATGGTCCACACAGGCGCTTCTGACGGTGCTTCTGACGGTGCTTCTGACGGTGCGGCTGTGCGACTGTACTCGGAGCGGCAGCTACGCGAGACGATCCGGGATCTCCGCATCGACGATGGGCCTCGTCTAATGGCGTCCGGCCGCAGCCCGACCTCCCCGCTGAGTTCGAGGATCCCAACCCCTCGAAATACACGGGAGGACACCAAGAAGGAACCATCGGCCGAGGCGGAGTTGAACAGGATTCAAACCGCTGCCGAAGCGGCGTTCGCAAATGACAGCAGGCTTTTGGAGCAGGTGAAGGGGATCTTCACCGAAGCCAGCGTAGGGCAGTGTCCGTCTGAGTGGAACAAGGTCACCGAAGTGGTCCACTGGCCGATCCTGGGTCCGGATGGCAGCATCCGTCAGGTCCCGATGATGGTCATCGCGCAGACGTGTAACTTCGGAAACTTCAACGTGGTTCAGACGACGCTTCCCATCGTCGATCCCCTGCTCGAGAGCGCGCCGAAGTCGGTTCGCGTCTGCACCACAGGCTTTCAGGTGCGCGATACCCGGGAGATCACGCTCAAGCATACGTTCAAGTCCACGAAGGTCGGGCTCGGCTTCGGCCTCGGCTTCCTCTCGCTGCCCACCGGTGGGCTGTTCTCCAGCAGTCCTACGAAGGGAGAGACCGTGCACGGCGAAGACGGCGCCCCGAAGAAGGACCCAACAACCGGAAAGGACATCACCTTCGACATCGACTTTATGAAAATCCACGCCTCGCTCAAGTTGCGCGCATGGCAGGAGCTGGTGTTGGATGTCGGGCCGGAGATGTTCGTCTGTCGTGGAGATGTAGATGGATGATCGTACCGCTGTGGATCACTGGTCGTCACAGGTCGCTGCACTGCTTGAGCGGCCTCAGGCGGCGGTGTCTCCTTCGCACGCATCCGGCGGCGTGGTCATCGGCCGATGCCCCCGACATGCCCCGGAGCACACCTGCTGGAAGCTCGTCAATCCAGATCCGAGCGCGCACAGCGACTTCTGGGTCATGTTGACCGTCCAGCGGATCGGAGACCTGGGGGCGCTGGTCAGTCAATTGGTGCCCACCGCCGATGGATGGCTACATCTGGTCCAACATCCAACCTGGGCACATGTTCAGCGGACACGTCTTGTCGAGAAGACGACGACTCGCAGCGGCAGTTTCGGCCCTGTCGTCGTCAGCCGCCTCAAAGCGAAGATCATCTATGAAGCGTTCAGCGACACCCTGATCGGTATTGAGAGCCGCTTTGGCCGCTATGACATCAACGGTCAGCTCGTCAGCCCTTACGAGGTCAGCCACGAGCCACCGCCGCTCCCACAAGGTCGCGATCCTTCATCAACAGAGACCACTCGATTCATCCCAGCGGCAGCCTTGTCCCAACTGGAGGCCCAGCACCTTCAGGCGGTCGCTCAGCTCCACTTCATCGCCGATGGGATCGAAGACGGGGACGGAGACCTCCGGAACGGACGGCGCGTTGAGCCGACGTTGCCGCCGCCTGTCGAAGGGCTCGCCCGCCCAGAGGGAATCTACTTCGACATCCTTGAGCGTCAACACCCACCGCTTCATCTCGTGGTGGTTAGCCGCTTCTTCGCGGACGGACGGCACCGGACCCTCTCTGCAGATTACTGTTTCAAGCGGTTGGAGGCAAGCTTCACTGAACAGATCATCGTGCGTCGGTCGAGGAGCTGGTTCCGCTCCAAGAAGAAAATTATCCGTATCCGAACCGACTTCTTCGACGAAGGCCTTGTCTGTGAGACCCTCGCCGGACAGCCGATCGGTTCGCCGAAGACTGCGAGGCGGATCGGGCCCTCGATACCCAGACTGGAGCCCCTGCTGACCGCCCTCCATGACGCGCGACGTGCCCTTCATGCTCAGGGAAAGGCTGCAGAGCCGCTGGTCCAGGAGACAATCAGCGCGCTCCCTCGGAACGCGCCCGCCCTGCTCCATGCGTTCGGCAACGTTCTGTCGAAACAGGCGACGACGGCGTCTCCGGTACGTGCTCGTTTCGTCCCACGACCCCCACCACCGCCAGATGAAGCGCACCAGGAATTTGAAGACCTCTCCGAGCTGACCGTATCATCCCCGACGCGAAAGGCCAGGTCATCCCAGGTGTTCAGGAGACCCCGCTTCTCGAAAGCGTGGTTGGCGAAACACAACCAGACGCTGAGAGCAGTTCGTTCGCTCGGCCAGCCATTGCCGATTCGAGATCCTGGCCCGCCTGATCTGCCATGGGTGAAGCCCCTGCCAGAGACGTATCGTGGTCTCGTTCATGGGGGCATCGTTCAGGGGAGAGGGTTCTATGTCATCGTCCGCGCCTTCCGCTCCTTCGAACACCTTCATCTGCCGGGCGCGAAGCGCCAACAAGTCGAGCAGGTCGCCGGAGTGTGTGAGATCCGCCGAGACGATCACTCGTTGATTCAACGCTTCTCATCAGAGTTCAGTTTACATACCCAATATGAAAGCGCCCATGTACCACTTACACAGAACGCGATGGAGATAAAGGAGCCGAGGCTGAAGCATCTACAGGGGTTTTATATTCCTACGAGCATGGTTCGGAGCGCGACGATCCGCTACAAAGTCCATCTCCGTCCCCAAACACTGGGTATCGACTACGAACCCTGCGATGATGGGTTACCTGAGCCGCTGCACTACATTCCAGTCTGCGTTGACCTTGAACGGCAAAGCCGGATCTCCTGGCCGAGCTGCTTCTCAGCGATTCCAGCTCAACATGGACACGATCCGGATCCAGGCCCAGAGGGCAGCCTGGAACATGCGCTGCACATCCCATCTCATGCCCCCATGCCGGGTTTTGTCATCGACACACCGTATGTCTCGGTCTTCGCGCCGGGTCCAGATGCGACGTCAATGATCGTCAGCCTCGTGGGGGTCGCGAGAGAGGCGACTGTGCATGTTGGCCGCAAGACTCCTCGTCATGGACGGATCGCGTCGTTCACCAGAAGGGAGCGTTGGGTGGTTCAGATGGTCGGAGCCCAGGGGATCCAGTAAACATATGGTGTCCCACTGGCAGCGCACGAGGCGTCCGCTCCCCCTGTTCACCGGGCTCGGCGAGGCCGACCTTCGGGAATCGTTCCAGGGTCGGGGGTGCGATCGTCGCAGAGGTAGATGCGGATCGCCCGGGCCAGCTCATCGGTGATCAGCTCGATGTTGTCCCAACGAGCGCCTTCGAGGCCTTGAATCGGATGTCGGCATGCGTCATCTTCGAACATCCAGACGAAGTCCTTCCGCACCTCAAGGGCCAGCGAGCTTGGGCGGGTCGGACTGAGCCGGTAAGCGCGATCGATCCGATGGCTCTGCATGAACGTCTCGATGTCCTCATAAGCCGTACGGATCTGCTTGTACTGCGCTTCGAGGTGGGGTTGAACCAACCGGAACAGGTGCAGATAGCTGCGCAGCATCGAGGAGCGGGCGCTCCGCAGGTTGGTGTCCAGGAGCATCTCCCAGACCGCCTCATAAGCCGGATCGCCGACCCGTCGTGGGTGGGCGTCGATGAACTGCCGGCGAAGAAAATCGAAGAAGAACCACACCTGCGAGCGAAACTCAACGCTGCCTTCGGGCAGCTGGTAGGGGTAGTTGTAGGCGACGGTGATCCCCTGCTTCTCCAGCTCCAACGAGATCCGGGCGACCAGCCGGCGATCCGCTGTGAACTCGGCGAGGTGATCGGGGTACATCCGGTCGAAGACGTCGAACGGAATCCGGCCGGTGTGTTGATAACTGACCGGCCGATAGATCAAGCTGACCAGCGGCCGTCGGGTGCCCGCCGCGTTGAGCTTGTCATAGGTGTGGATCGCGATTTTGACTTGTTTGCCGCGGACGTGGTGCTCGAAGGCGCTTGAGATGGGGTCGAAGCAGTGCCGCAGCAGCTCCCGACGATCGTCGTGGGTGAGGTAGCTGGCGAAGGGTTCGTTGATGGCCGAGCGGTTGAGGTGGTCGTCGCCGGGCATCGAGACCGCGGGGAAGCGCCCGAAGTCGAGCAGGGCGCGGGCGACGTTGACCCGCAGAATCCCGGGCAGCCCCAGCTTCTGCGCCAGCCGGCGGGCCACCTGCTCAGCGCCCCAGTCCTTCTCGCGGACATAGGCGTCCTGGATGATGGGGTCGTGGATATCCACCGCCTCCGACAGATGGTCCGGGAAGATGTCGCCCCCATGGATCGAATCGATGAGCAGCCGGTCGCGATACCTGTCGGGATATGCGACGGTTTCATCGGGATCGTAGAGCGGGTTGTGGACCCACTCTGCGGGTGACGCATGGAGGGGCGAGACGAGCGCCTCCGGCTTGGTGTCAATCTGCGGGACCATCTGCGGCCTCTAACCCAGCCGCGCAATTGTGCGGCGAATCAACCGATCAAACGCCGAATGTCCCCAAAGGCGCGATAGAAATCGCCGCTCGATGCCGCCCGGACGTCGTCGACCACATATCGGACCCCGGCCTGTCGCAGGTTCTGGGGGAACTGCACCGGCCAGTCCGACCGGTACCCCGCCGACACCACCCGCACCGAAAGCGCCCCGCTGCCGTCTGTCGAACACTCCAGGACGACGCCGGTGCCGATGTCTTTGACCTGGGGCAGCGCCCCGACCGACAGCACCGCCAGGGTCGCGTTCTGTTCGATCGGCCGCAGATCTCGAGGGGTCGGCAGCGAGCCCTGACGCGACTCTTCGACCGCCTCATCGCTGGCGTCCACGCAGGCCAAGACCCCCTTCGAGGTCACCATATACAAACACTCATCGAAGTACTGCATCGTGAGCGCCGAGCCGCACCCCGTCCGCATCTTCCACACCCGCCGGCCCTGGTCGTCGAAGCAGTAGATCGCGCCGTCACAGTCGGCGGCGAACAGATACTGCTCGTCCTCCGAAGCGACGCAGCAGTACACCGCCGCGTCACAGCGGGCTGTATACCGATGATTCGCCAGCCCCGCCCTGCTGAAGCAGACCACGGCTCGGGCGTTCGTCGCGATGTAGACGTTTCGCTCCCCCAACGCGCCGAAATTGACCGCCCCGCCGGTGTCCCGATGCACCAGAGGGCCAGAACCCGTCCGGTCATAGATCGTCAGCCCCTTCATATGGCCGTGGTACACCCCCTCCGGCGCGAAGCGGACCATCCAGCCCTGCTCCCCGGATGAGGTCTTCACCCACTGGCGCGAGTGGTTGTGATCAAAGACGTAGATGTTGCCCTTCGCGTCGGAGACTGCCAGCCGCGCGTCAGCGATGTCCAGCCAGTAGATGTCCACCGAGTTGTCGATCGCATACGCTTCGACCGGGCGTCCGCCGGTCAGATCGTACACCCGACCGTTATCACAGCCCACATACAGCCAGTCCCCATCTGCCACGATGGACTTCACCCCATCTGGCAACTGAAACGACTTCTGCGGCAGGCCGTCGATGTCCAACGAGAACAGCTTGCCCTCTTCGTTGCCCACCCAACAACCGTCATCGTTGACGAACAACCCGAACGCCTGAGAGTGGGTGTTGAACCGCCACAGCACCGGTGCGTCCTGGATGTCGTCCTGCGCCCCGGCGGCGGTGCTCTGTCCGGGGATCGCGTCGGAGTAGCCCTTCCGCCGGCGCGCCGCGATGAGCCGATCCGCCTCGGCCAGCGCCGCAGCGGCGCTGCCAAAGTCCCGTGCGCTTTGCTTGCCTGCCGCGCCGATGTCTCCATACCGGACCGTGATCGACGATCCCTGCACCGTCAGCTCGAAGAACAACCGCGCCACCCCGTTCTCATCGGGCAACTCGAGATAAGTCGAGGACATCTCACGCTCCTGGCCTGCGTCCGCCCGTCCATTATCCGCAGACACCGCCTCACCGCCGGTCAAAACATGGCCACAGCCAGGGCTCAGCGCACGAACACAAACACCACACCGTCCACCCAGTCGCCGTCCTCGCGGCGCAACGCCGAACGATCTTCGATCTGCTTCGTCAACCCGGCCCGGGTCGCCAGCGCGTGGACATGTGCCGGCGAGTGGGCATAGCGACCACTCGGCCGAAGCACCCAGGGCTCCTCCCCGCGGTGCTCCTCGATCGAAATCGCCAG
>JBCBLB010000310.1:0-10885 GCA_038520555.1 Myxococcota bacterium
TGAATCGCCCAGGCGACGATCCGCCAGGACAGGGCCGCATGTCGGGTCTCATCGGCAGCGATGGTCTCTAACGTGGCCTTGATCGCCGGATCCTGGGTGCGGCGAGCGGTCTCTACGGCGAGGGCAGCGCCCAACGTCTCCCCCATACAGCCCTCTCGGGTGGCCGCGACGGCGAGGGTGACAAGGTCGGTGCAGGGCACGACGGGCGCGGTGAAGGGCATCGCCCCGGGCGAGCGCGGCTGGCCGGACAATCGGGCTGCGATGGCGAAGCAGGCCTGGGCATGCCGGACCTCATCCGCGGCGGCCTGCTGAACGTCGGCGATGAGGTGCGCCGGCGCACCGCAGGCCATCAGATCCAGGGTCAGCCGTGCAAAAGCAGCGATCGAGGCGTGCTCCATCTGTGCGACAGCCAGCCATGCGTCGGCGAGAGACCCATCGACGGCCTCACCTGGTTCGTCCAGGACACACCAGCCGTTGTGGTTGGCGAGCGGTGCGACGACAGGAGCGTGTGCGTCTTCAACGTAGGGACGACCGATCATGCACTCGGAAAACAGATCGGTATCAACGGCGCGCACCGGGTAGCAGCATGCCTGGGATGGATCTGCGGCGGTGTCGATGATGTAGATGTCGAAGATGCCCGACTCCAGTGAGCCCTCACCGAGGACCTTGGACGCTTCCAGGTCACAGGTGTCCGGTGAAGACAGCATCTCGACGTCGACGTCCTCTGCTGCGGGGCAGGTTTCCGCGTCATCGGCGACGCTCATACACATCGTGGTCTCTTCCGTCGAACAACCCGCGGCGGACAGGCCAGCCAGGATCGCCATCAACAAGGCAGAATGGTTCATATGTTGCTCCTCAGATCGGTTCGGCCCGATGCCCATGCAAGGGACATACCGTACCATCAAAGCCGGACTCTCACCGTGGCGGTCTGCAGATCATGACGTCGATGTCAGCGGTAGGGGGCGATCAGGGGCACACACTGCGTCATCATCCGCCGCCATCCCTCAGCGTTCGCCCCTGGATCCGTGGGATCCAGCGCAACATGGCCGAGGGTGTTGTGATGGTACCCGGTCGGCATGTCGGGCACGGTGGCGCATGCGATCGAGGTCTGTGCGCCTTCATCGGGGGAGATGAGCAGTCTGTCGGTCAGCCACGCGGGGCCGCTGGCGGCGCCCGCCAGGTTGGTGGTGACGACGCCAGGATGGACCGCGAACCATTTTCGATCGGGGTGGGCGTCCTCAAGGGCGTGTCGGAGCCAGAGGTTGCCGAGCTTGCTCCGGCAATAGGCCCACTGTCCACCGAGGGCGCCCCGGTAGCGGTAATCGGGCGAACAGTCGGAGACCATCACATAGATGTCGCCGGTGACGATGACGACCCGAGCGCCCTCAGCCAGGACGCCCCGATCGATCATCTTCTCGATCAGCAAGAAGTGTCCGAGGACGTTGACGCCGAACGAGATCTCATGACCTTGAGCGGTCTCAGCATAGGACTTCGCCCAGACTCCGGCGTTGCAGATGAGGACATCGAAGACCCCGTCGAGGGCGCCCGCGCACTGGGCGACCGACCCCAGATCGGCGAGATCACACAGGGCGATGTCGACGGATTGACCGGTTTCATCGAGCAGTTGTTGGGCAGCGTGCCGTGCCTTTTCGGGATTTCTGCAGGCGATGGTGACGTCTGCCCCCCGTCGGAGGAGCCCCCGAGCGGTGGCGAGGCCGATGCCCCCGTTGCCCCCGGTGATGAGAACCCGTTGTTGGTCGGCGCGGGGGGTTGGGTAGTCGATGAGATGCGCCCGTTGTTGCCACATGCAAGCGAACAGCCGGCGGAGCGGGCGCGTGGAAGCAGTCATCATGAACCTCTTGTTACAGATTTCATTTTTTGAAATATGTCACGAGCCTGGATTCCGCAAGTCCATTTCGAAGCGATTAGGAGGCGAGAGATGGATGACGCAGTGAGACAGCAGATCCTTGACGCGGCAGAGGCGGTGGTCCTCCGCGACGGCCATGATCGGCTTCGCATCACCGCGATCGCGCGCCAGCTGGGGATGTCCCACGCCAACATCTACCGATACTTCGAGAACCGGCAGGCGCTGGTCGAGGCGGTCGCCGCCAAACACCTCCGGCGTTCGCTGCAGGTGGTGCGGGATGTGGTCGAGGGGCCAGGCTCCGTCGCAGAGCGTTTGGAGGGGTGCTTCGTCGCGATGGCCCAGCATAAGCTGTCCCAGGTCGCGGATGGCAGCCATCAGGTTGCAGCCATGGTGCTGGAGGCAGCGCCGCCGTTGGCTGCGCAGCATTTTCAGCAGCAGCATGCGCAGATCGTCCGGTTGCTGGCAGAGGGGGTCGCCGACGGGGGGCTTCGGACCCTGGATCCAGACGCGGTCGCGGCGACGGTTATCGATGCCGCGACGGCGATTTATCACCCGGGGCTGGTGGCGCGCTCGGATCCGAGCACCCTGCTTGCTCGGGCCCGAGCGCTTGCCCGGCTGCTTTTACAGGGGCTTGAGCAGAAAACCTGACGACGATCGGGTGACGGCGATAGTATGGGCTTCGCCTCTCACTTCGGAGTCACCGATGATGTGCCGTTCTTCGCTATGGTGCGCCCTGTTGTTGCCGTTCGCCGCCTGTGACGGCGAAGAGACGAAGGCCTCTCCGAGCGAGCCGACCTATTGTGAGCTGCTCGACCTCTCTGAGGTGGACTTTGATCCCACGGCTCCGGCGGAGATGCATCGGCATGAGCCGGCGGGGGACTTCACGGTGCCGTTGGTGGATGGGACGACCTGGACGCTGTCTGAGCAGTGGACGGGCTGTGACGTTTATCTGTTCATCCCGCACTGGATCGCGGTCTCTTCGTTGAACGAGGACACATACTGGACGACCGGTGTAGAGGAGCTGATCGCGCGCTCGCCGACGAACGCGCACTACTTCTTCGTCGTCGCTGGCCGCGACAGCGATGCGGCCGACGCGCTGGCGCCGGAGATGCAGGATCGCATCGATGAGACCCTGGCGACGCTGGATGAGGACCTCGCCGACCTGTGGGGGGAGCGGCTTCATGTCGTCGCCGGCCCGTCTGATTCGCTCGATGGGCTGGTCGAGTCGATGTTCGACGCGGACATCTCGTACTTTGGCTGGGGGATCGACCGCGAGCAGAAGATCCGCTCTCTGGGATACTTCCCGGACGTCGACGCGTTTGACACGGCGTTGAACGCGGCGGGTGAGTGGCCCTGGGAGCAGCAGCTGTACTCTGCCGCTGCAGAGGTCGAGTACTTCAACTTCGAGGCGGCGCGGCAGGCCGCGCTGGACGCGGTCGACGCCACGATCGTGGAGGTCTTCGACGGCTCCGTGGTCGAGCAGCTCACCGATGGCACGGTGGCGCTGCCGGACGCGGCGACGATGGCCAGCTTTGACACCCTGGAGATCGACGTGCGGATGGAGTGCCCGGACAAGGACGGTCCGGAGATCAGCAACTGCGGTCCATGGGACTATCTCGCCCATATGTACCTCTATGACGAGGCGACGGAGGAGTACCTGGAGATGGCCCGGTTCATCACCACCTACCACCGCGAGTCTCGCTGGGTGGTGGACGCCAGCCACGCCCTCGCCTGGCTTCAGGACGGCGGCACCCGATCATTCCGATACACCTGGGCGCCGGAGTGGAACACCCAGCCGACCGGGGTGACGGTCCGCTTCCGGCTGTACAACCAGGACAAGGGCGTCGCCCCAAGAGAGATCATTCCCCTGTTCACCGGCGGCAGCTTCAACCGCGAGTACAACAACGAGCGCCCACCCGTTGAGGTGGAGATTCCTGCGGACGCTCAGAAGGTGGAGATCGTCTCGATCATCACCGGACATGGTGGGGAAACCCAGAATTGCGCAGAGTTCTGCCCCCACTCCCACCACTTCACCGTCGGTGCGGAGACCTATGAGACCATCTTCGACGAGCCAGGCGACAACCGAGGCTGCGCGAAGACAGTGAGCACCGGTACTGTGCCCAACCAGGCGGGCACCTGGTGGTTCGGCCGGGGGGGCTGGTGCCCAGGGCGCGAGGTCGATCCCTTCGTCGCCGACGTGACCGACCAGATCACCCCCGGCCAGACCGCCACCATCGCCTATGAGGCGAAGTACAACGGCGGCGATCTCATCGACAACGCTGGAAACATCCGGCTCAACTCCTGGCTGGTGGTGCACCGCTGAGCAAAGCGGGCCTGAGCGGGGCGGCGATCAGCCGGAGCGACCCAGGAAGGCCCGCAACATCCAGGCGGTCTTCTCGTGGTATGTGAATCTCAACAAGCGTCCGCTGTTCTGGCCGTTGATGCAAGAGTCTCCGGGTCACCTGTCGGGGATGTTGCGCCCGCTTGGGGGAGCGGAACCCCAGGGGATGACCTCATCGGATGCATGAGGTGTTCCACCCTTTGGGGTTGGTTTCAACGAAATATCGGTGTTCGATATGATTTTGTTCTTCTGAAACGATATTTCGTTGTTATGGGTGAGGCATGAATGATGCGATCCTGAACCTGGCAGCCGATGTTCGAGAGCTCTCCCGACTGACGGTTCGTTATGACGAACCGGATGAGTTGTTGCGTCGGGGGTTGGACTGGTTGGCCCGGGTGGCGCCTTATGATCTGGCGACGGTCTTCTTATTGGAGGGGGAGGATGTCCTCCAGGTTCGGGCGGCGCAGGGGGCGTTGGCGAATCAGGTTCAGGATCATCATCTTCAGTTGAAGGATTTTCCCACCATCCGTCAGGCGCTTGAAGAGCGGCGCGCGCGTGCCTTTACCGAACACGATCATCGGCATGGCGATGGCGATCCGTTTGACGGCGTGTTGGATCTGGAGGATGGGCACTCGTGCATGGTGGCGCCGATGTATACGGGTGAGCGTCCGATGGGGGTGTTGGCGCTGGATCGGGAGGTGTGCGAGCCGTATCCGCCGGGTGTGGTGGAGCTGGTCGAGGTGTATGCTCACCTGTTGGCGGTGGCGCTGGAGAACGCAGAGCAGCGTCGCCGATTGGAGCGGTTGAACGCCCGTCAGCGCGAGCAGCTTCGTTTGTTGGCGGCAGACTGCCGGGATGAGGGGCAGGATGTGCTGGGGGGCAGCAAGAGTGTGGCGGTCCGTCGGGTGGCGGTCAAGGCCCGTCAGGTCGCTGTGACTGACACACCGGTCTTGATCCTGGGGGAGACGGGGACGGGAAAAGAGCGGCTGGCGCGGGCGGTGCACGCCTGGAGCCGTCGGTCAGATGGTCCGTTTGTCGCACTGAATTGCGCCGCTATCCCGGCTGGACTGGTCGAGAGTGAGCTGTTCGGTCACAAGAAGGGCAGCTTCACCGGGGCGGGGACGGCTCGTCAGGGGCGGTTCGTCGTGGCCAACGGCGGGACGTTGTTGTTGGATGAGATCGGCGAGCTTCCGCTTGCGGTGCAGGCGAAGCTGTTGCGGGTGCTGCAGGAGGGGACGCTGACCCCGGTGGGCGCTGATCGCGAGGTGCGGGTGGACGTCCGCATCCTGGCGGCGACGCATGTGGACCTTCACCGGGCAGTTGAAGCGGGGGCGTTTCGAGAAGATCTGTACTACCGGCTTGAGGTGTTCCCGTTGCGGATGCCGCCGCTTCGGGAGCGGTTGGACGATCTGCCGGCGCTGTGCCGGGCGTTGCTGGCAGAGCAGACGCAGCGGACCGGCCGCAGCGGGCTCATCTTGTCGGCGGCGGCGCTCCGTGTGCTCGCCGAGCAGCGGTGGCCGGGAAACATCCGACAGCTGTCCAACGCCCTGGAGCGTGCCGTGATCCTGGCTGGACCAGACGTGTCTGTGCTCGGTCCAGAGCTGTTTCAGCCCTGGGATGATCGCAGCATGGCCACCGTAGAGCCAGCGTCCATGACCCTCGAAGCTGTTCAACGCCAACACATCGAGCGTGTCTTGAAGCAGACAGGGGGACGGATCTATGGAGAAGGCGGGGCTGCCGCGTTGTTGGGGATGAAGCCGACGACCCTGCAGAGTCGGATGAAGAAACTGGGCGTCCAGCGGCCCGATTGATCATCTGCTGACAGCGGTCGGGTTCGCCTGGTGGGTGCCCCCCTTTTCATCTGCATCGCTGTGATTATATTGGGCGGGATGGCTCAAGAACTGTACGATAAGTGCGCTGGCACCGTCAGAAAGTACGGTTTTTTGTAGATGATATCAAGCAATATGAGCTTCAGCCCTCTCCTTCCAGCCAGCTGTGCTGAGGGGGCGGCTTCGGTATAATGCAATCGCAGGAGATCTGATGGACTTCAAGACCGGTGAGCGCGCAGTGTACCCCGGGTGCGGCGTTGGCATCATCGATGATATCGAAGATGTCGACCTTGGCGCCGGGAGCACGAGCATGTACGTCCTACAGTTCCCCGATGACAAGACCCGGATATGGGTTCCCGCTGCCAACGCAGCGTCACTTGGTCTGCGTCGGGTCATGTCTCCGCGGAAGGCCCAGAAGACCCTGGAAGTCATCACCGCTCAGGAAGCACCGCCCAAACGTCAGACCTGGAACCGTCGCTTCCGCCGGTACTCTGAGAAAATTCAGACCAATGAACCCACCGCACTGGGAGAGGTCCTGGGGGAGCTGGCTGCCATCAAGAATCAGAAGGCTCTCAGCTTTGGTGAACGCAAAATCTACCGTCAGGTTCACGATCTGCTGGTCGCAGAGCTGGCCATCGCTGGGGACAAGTCTCCGGACGTGATGCTTCGCGAACTGGATGCGTTGTTGGACAAGAACTGAGGCGGTCACGCCCGTCTATCGTGTCTGCGCTTTGTCTTGATGGAGCGCACGCTCGACGATGGCGACTGCATCGGCTTCTGACCGCTGACCACCGCCCTGGTCGTTAAACGGTAAGACGTAACGACATCCCTCTCGCCAACGATTACACCCCCATGCGGTCCGCCCCCGGATCAGGCGCCCGGTCCGACACCGCGGACACGACATGCCCACTGGTGTCGATGCCTTCGGGAGACGCTTCGATACCGGTCTTTGGGGCGGGGGGGGGGGACCGGGTGTCGGTTGGGGTGTTGTGGGTGACGGCTTCGTTGCTTTCGGAGCAGAGGTGGGGTGCTTGTTGGATGTTCTGGTTTCGTTTTGGGGCGTGTGGTTGAAGTCGAACTCAACCTTGCCGGCGTCGTTGAGGCGGAGGGCGGCAGAGAACAGCTTCCCGCTGCGGCTCTTGAACCGCTTCAGCGGTTTGCTGCGGCCGTCTTTGAGCAGCTGCTTCACCGTGGTCACGCTGATCTTGCGGCGGGCGATGCTCTTGAAGATGACGAAGTCGCAGTCCCGACCGGTGTCGCAGGTGTAGACGTTGGGCCGCTCACGGACCGGTCGCGTACACAGCGGACAGGTTCCCAGCACGGGCAGGTCGCTGTCCGTGTGCACTGCAGCAGGTGGATCGGCCTGCTGCAGCGCCTGGACCATCTCATGGACCGAGCGGCGGATGTTCTCCATGAAGTCACCGCGTTGCTCGCGGTTGTCAGCGATGGCGGCCAGCCGGGCTTCCCAGGCGCCGGTCATCTCTGCGCTCTTCAGCTGGTCGATCGGGATGGCGGCGATCAGCCCCCGCCCCCGATCGGTTGAGCGAAGCTCACGGCCGTTGCGGGTGATGTATTCTCGCTTGAGCAGGGTCTGGATGATCTGGGCGCGGGTCGCCGGTGTGCCCAGCCCTGAGCTGCGCATGGCCCGCTTCAACTCTGCATCATCAAGGTCCCGCCCCGCCGTCTCCATGGCCCGGAGCAGGGATGCATCGGAGTGCCGAGCAGGCGGACGCGTCTCACCCTTTTCGGGCTTGACGGTCTTTGTGTGTGCGGTCTGCCCCTGCTGGACCGCGGGCAGCTCCAGCTCGCGGCTCTTGCCAGGCGGATCCACAGCACGCCAGCCTTCCTGCGTGCAGATGCGACCCCGGGCCCGAAACCGAATCGGCGCCGTGATGCCGTCCGGCAACGCCACGCCAGCCTTGGGCGGGACGTCGACGATGAGTGTGGTGACATCAAACAGCGCATCGTCTGACAACGCGGCCAGAAGCCGACGCGCGATGAGATCAAACACCTGCTTCTCTTCGCGGCTGAGCCCGCGGGCGCTGGGCACCCGACCCGTCGGAAGGATCGCATGGTGATCGCCTACCTCTGCGGCGTTGACCACGCGCTTGCCCGGTCGGATGGGCTTCGACACGATCGCCTGGCAGTAGGGTTGGTACACCGGAAGCTTCGCCAGACTGTTCACCACACCCGGCAGCATCGGCACCTGGTCCGGTGTGATGTAACGTGCGTCCGTTCGTGGATAGCTGATCAGCTTGTGCTTCTCATACAACGCTTGTGCGATCTGGAGGGTTCGCTGCGCAGAGAACCCATACCGACGGTTCGCCCGTCGCTGTAAACTGGTCAGATCATACAGCAGCGGCGGCCTCTCACGGCGCTGCTTGCGGTCCGCGGTCCCCACCGTCCCGTCCTGACCCAACGCAGCCTGTGCGATCGCCTGGGCATCGGCTTCGGTCTTCACCCGCTCTGCATGGGGGACCTCATCCGGACGAAGCTTCTGCACCCGCTCCGCAGGTGTGGGTTTGCGGAACCACTTTGCGCTCCATTGGACCGGCTTTTCATGAACCATCGCGGTAAACGTCGCCTTGATCTGCCAAAATGGCTCAGGGACGAAGGTTTCGATCGTGTGGTCCCGGTTGACGATCATCGCCAACGTCGGCGTCTGTACCCGGCCAACGCTGAGCACCTGCGTCCCACCCGCCGTTCGAGCCAGACACGTCATCGCCCGGGTCGCGTTCAAGCCCACCAGCCAGTCCGCTTCCGACCGACATCGGGCAGCGTCCGCCAGCGGATCATATCGCGTCCCCGGGCGCATCTGCTTCCAGGCCGCCTGGATGGCCTGATCGGTCAGAGAGGAAACCCACAAACGCATCACCGGCAGCTGGCTGCCTGCCAGCTGGTAGACATAGCGGAAAATCAGCTCCCCCTCACGACCCGCATCGCAGGCGTTGACCACGTCCGCCGTGTTCTTGTCCAACAACAACCGGTGGAGCACCTTCCACTGATCGTCGATCCCCTGGCGCAACCGCAGCGCGAACTGATCCGGGATGATGGGGAGCGTCTTCATCGACCAACTCTTCCATTCAGGACGATAATGAGCCGGATCCTGCAACTCGACCAGATGGCCGATGCACCAGGAGATGCGGAGATCGTTGCCCTCAAAATATCCATCCCGCCGCCCCCGTATGTTGAGGCTTCGAGCGATGTCGCGGGCGACAGAAGGTTTCTCGGTGATGACCAGTCGCATGCGTCCTCAGATAACCGATCACCTGTTCAGCGGCTGGCTTGTTTTGGTCAAAATTTGACCGTATCAACATTCCGGTTCATGCGGCATACTGAGCAGAGGATGGAAGCCAAAAACCTCCAGCATCTCCGCGAGCTCCTCCTTCATACAGACGACACCGTGCGAACGCAGGGGTTCGAGCTGCTGCGGACCATCGATCCCGAGCGGACCCTCCCAATTCAGCTTCGTGGTGCCCGGTTCTCTCATGCGTACATCGCCCAACAGGACCTGCGGCGGTTCGATCTCACACGTGTAGATCTGTCTTCGGCGCGTCTGGAACACATCGATCTTCGCGGCGCGATCCTCAACCACGCCAGACTGTGGTTCGCGCATCTGCACGGCTGTGATCTCTGTGATGCCCGGATGATCGGCTGTCAGGGGCTGGGCACCCAACTCATCGACTGTGTTCTCAACCGCGCGGATATGCAACGGAGCGGGCTCAGCGGTTGGATCGTCGAGCGAAGCCTGCTGTCTGGGGTCAAGCTGTCCAATGCCTGCATTCAACGGTGTGTCTTCCACGCTGTGCACCTCGATGGGGCATCGCTGCGGGAGTCCCACATCGACAGCAGCGATCTGAGCGACGTCGACCTTCGCGGTGCTGATTTGCGGGGGGCTACCTTCCGGCTCGTGCGGCTGTGCGGCGCCGATCTGTCTGGCGCCTGCCTCGATAATGCGTCATTTACCCTGGTGAATTATGACGAGCGGACCCGCTGGCCGGCGCGGCGCCCGCGGCAGGGATCGCTGTGGCTGGCGCCGGGGCTCAACCTGCGACACATCCGACTGGAACGGCAGCAGCTGCCCGGCTTCCACCTCCGCGGCGCCGACCTGTTCGGCGCCATGCTGCGGAACGCCGACCTGCGCGACGCCGATTTGCGCGACGTCAACCTCCGACGGGCCAACCTCAGCGGTTGTGATCTGCGCTACGCCGACCTGTCTGGCGCAAACCTTACCGGCGCCGATCTGCGCGGGGCGAAGCTGACCGGCGCATACCTGGACGGCGCCTGTTTGCGTGACGTCCAACGTGAACCGACGGACCCCAGCCTGCCCCCCGCGTTCAACTGATGCGGGATCAGTTCGCTGCGTCCGGGGTCGGCTCTTCGGCCAGTGACCAGTCACCGGTGCCGTTCGGTTGACGGGCCCACGATGAGCCCTCTTCGTCTTCATTGGAATAGCCTGGGAAGTCGACATCATCGATCAGATCGCCGTCGGGGTTGTAGAGCTCCACCGACTCACCGTCGCCGCTCAGCTTAAAGGCCACGTGCAGAAAGTCCGGGGTCGACTCTTCGCCATCATCAGCGAGGATGATCGCATAGCCGCCAGACGCAACGGTGACATCTACGTCGATGGTCCAGGGTTCGTCCAGCGAGGTGTCCTTCAGCCCCCATCCGTTGAGGTTGATGTCCTGGCTGGTGGGGTTGTACAGCTCGATCCAATCTACGAGATCACCATCCTCATCCTCGACGCCGTCGTCGTCATCATCAGCGTACTTGGCGAGCAGTTCGTTGAGGACGAGGTCATCCCCCCCACCATCGTCGTCATCGTCGTCGTCGTCATCGTCGTCGTCA
>JBCBLB010000511.1:0-7259 GCA_038520555.1 Myxococcota bacterium
ATCCGTCCGAGACCTCAGCGGTCACCCAGGATGGAGTGAAGAATGCTCTTGTGGTTGGGTTCCGTCGCGCTTGCGGAACCGGAATTTGTTCCTGAAGTTCAGGTTCGTCCTCGGACAGAGGCACACACCGGTCGAGATGGTGAGCGCGACGCCGGAGAGGTCTGGTTCGTCTCTCAGCGCGCCCGACTCGGCGGGACGGTCAAGACCGAAAGCTTCGAAGCCCGTGCGGTCTTCCAGGATATCCGTCTGTGGGGCTCTGAGGACAACACCATCGACGCCTCCTCGGAAGCGGTCGATGTCCACTACGCCTACGCGAGCATCTTGTTCAATGAATCGTCGATGCTGCGGCTGGGCCGTCAAGAGTTCTCGCTGCATGAGGAGCGGCTGATCGGCTCGTTGAACTGGCTCCAGCAGGGACGTTCCTTCGACGGCATCCGCTTGAGTGGTTCTTCAGGCAACCTGTCGGGAGACCTCAACGGGTTCATCCTGACCGAAGGCGACCAGATCTCACCGGACGATCCGGACGCGTTCCTGGTGGTCGCCCGTGGCGGCTGGGCCGCGGACGGACGGGTCGCAGACGCTGTCTTCATCACCGACACGAACGGGAGCATCGATCGAAACCGAATCACTGCCGGGGCGTACATCGCCCAGAAGCAAGGGGTGATCTCGGGACGCATCGAGGGCTACGTCCAGGCCGGAAGCGTCGGCGACACCTCGATCTCTGCGTGGTTGGCCGCCGCGCAGGTGACCTTCGCCCCAGAAGCAAATCTTAAACCCAAGATATCGCTGTGGTACGACCACCTGTCGGGCGACGACGATCTGACCGACGACACCAACCGGGCGTTCGATACCCTGTTCGCGACAAACCACAAATTCTATGGGCTCATCGACATCGCGACCTTCTCGACGGGCGGGATCGTGGATGGCCGGGGGCTGCAGAACGCAGCCGCGAAGTTCTCGGTGCGACCCGTCAAGAAGAGCAGCGTCCACCTTGATTTGCACTTGTTCCTCGCCTCTGCGGCGCAGAATCTGGACGGACAGCTGGCCCAGGAAGCCGATCTGTGGTTCCGCCACACGCTCACCAGGGGGCTGAAGGTGGACGGCGGCGTCTCGGTGTGGCTGCCCAATGAAGGCGCGGGCCTGGGCCCCGACCCGGATCTGTGGGGCTGGCTCCAATTGAACGCGGCGCTGTGAGCCGACATGTCGAACGGTAAAATGACCGAGATCCGGCTATTTGACCTGAGCACGGTGCAGATGCGGACCTTCCACCTGACGTGGTTCGCGTTCTTTCTCTGCTTCTTTGGCTGGTTTTCACACGCCCCGCTGCTGCCAGCGACGATCGGACCGGACCTGGGGCTGACCGGCGCGCAGAAGCTCACGGCGTTCATCGCCTCGGTCGGCGTGACGATCTTCGCCCGGCTGCTCATCGGCTTCTTCTGCGACCAGATCGGCCCCCGCAAGGCGTATGTGGGGCTGCTGATCTTCGGCGCCGTCGCGGTGGCGGGCAGCGCGTTCGCCTATGACTGGCCGACCTACCTGCTCTCGCGGCTGCTGATCGGCGTCATCGGTGCCTCGTTCGTCATCACGCAGTACCACACCAGCGTGATGTTCTCCCCGAAGGTCATCGGGATCGCCAACGCGACGACAGCGGGGTGGGGCAACCTGGGCGGCGGGGTCACCCAGATCGTGATGCCCATGGTCGCAGCGGGCATGCTGTCTTCGGGCTTCGCCGCGACGGAGCTGTCCAAGTGGCGGCCGGCGATGTTCGTCCCGGCGGCCATCATGCTCATCATCGCCGCGCTGTACTGGCGCTT
Source organism: Myxococcota bacterium (assembly GCA_038520555.1). GTDB lineage: Bacteria > Myxococcota_A > UBA796 > UBA796 > UBA796 > JBCBLB01. The sequence continues at coordinate 1,815 of JBCBLB010000511.1, forward strand.
TACCACCGACTGCCCGGAGGGCAACTACGCGGATCTGCCCGAGCTGCGCCCGACCAAGAACACCAGCGGCGGCGCCCTGTTCGGCGAAGCGCTCCGTGACCGCCGGGTGTGGGCGATGTTCTTCATCTACGCGGGCTGCTTCGGGATGGAGCTGTTCGTCAACGGCCGGGCGGCCGGCTACTACCAGGAGCGCTTCGCCCTGGCCGAGACCACCGCCGGCATGATCGCGGGCCTGTTCGGGCTGATGAACATCTTCGCCCGCTCGCTGGGCGGATGGCTGGCCGACCGATCCGGCGGCATTGGTGGGCTGGGCGGCCGGGTTCGCTGGCTGGTCATGATCATGTTCGCCGAGAGCGTCGCCCTGATCATCTTCTCGCAGATGTCCATTCTGCCATTGGCCATCGTGGCGATGATCCTGTTCTCGCTGTGTGTGCAGATGGCCGAGGGCGCGACCTACGCGGTGGTTCCCTTCATCAACCCCCGCGCGCTGGGCGCGGTGTCCGGCATCGTCGGCGCGGGCGGCAACGTCGGGGCGGTGCTCTATGCGCAGTTCCTGATGCGTTCGGAGCTTCCGCTGCAGGACTGCTTCCTCATCTTCGGCGTCGTGGTCGCCTTGATCGCCACGCTGGGGCTGACCGTGAAGTTCTCGCCCGAAGACGAGGCCCGGGCTGCGCGCAATCTCACCCCTGGCGCAGCGCCAGCGAGATAAAGCCGGGAACCCAACGGGAACATTTCGGTCGAGAGGTGTAAGGCCAGCGACACCGTGTCGTTGTCTGGCCCACCCTCTGACCGGGATGTCCTTATGTCGTATCGTCATCTGCTGCTGTTGTCCTGCCTCTCCCTCTCTGCGACCGCCCATGCAGAGGATCAAGGCGCCGCGCTCCCCACCGGCTCGCTGATGTACACCACGTACTTTTATACAGCCGGCGAGGCGGTCATCCACGGATACGCCGACGATACCCGGGTGCGGTTGGTGTCGATGGCTGACAACAAGCCCATCTGGGAGGGCGCGGTGAGCGCGGGAGAGACCACCACGGTCCAGACCGGCGCGGGCGTCTATGGGTTTTTATCCGACAAGAAGGCCAGCATCCTGGTCGGCACCCCCTCCAGCTGCACCGTCGTCGGCTTCTGGTTGCGGGACGAGAATGGCGCGCACCGGGCCGACCACTTCTATGGGCAGCTGCCTTCGGGAGGGGCCGGCGACACCGAGCGGATGATCGTCTGGGCGGTTGATGACACCAACCTGACCATCAACGACCTCACAGCCGGGAAGACGCTCCAGAACCAGATCGCGCTGCAGCGGGGGGAGCGTCTGGAGTTCGATCGCTCGGCCCTGGACACGCTGCGCGGCCACGTCCTCGACTTCCAGGCGTCGGGCGACGACATCATGGTGCAGGTCTACCAGGACGAGGGCTACACCGTCCCCGCCATCACCGGGCTGGGCACGGGCACCGAGTTCTGGACCTATGTGGGCGGCATCACCAACGGGGTCAACGACCTCAACCTGATCTCGTACTTTGGAGATGTGAAGGCCAAGGTCGAGGACCTTGATACCGGCGAGGTCCTGTGGAAGGGCGTCGTACAGGGCAACGGGGTCCACACCCTGACGATGACCGACAAGCGGGTCCGGGTCACAGCGCAATCGAACATCTCGGTCATCGTGGCGCCGTATGTCCACTACGGCGCCGGCTATGCGGAGCACCACTTCGGGCTGGGCGCAGAGGGCCACGGCATCGACACCGACTTTATGCTCCCGACGCCGGGGGAGTTGTGGGTGTTCTCCTACTTCAAGGGCAACCACATCATCGTCGAAGACACCCGCACCGGCGCGGAGATCTGGTCGGGCGACCTGGACGCCGGGAGCGTCCAGGGCATCCACCCCGGCCATGGCTTCTTCCGGGTCCGGAGCACCCGCGGCGTATCGGTGATGGGCGGCGCCCAGGCCTGTGGCGCGGAGTATTCCCCCGCCGCGGGTCTGTTTGAGGCCGATGAAGCGTTGATGGCGGCCATCGTCGAGATTCGCCAGGAGCGCATCGAGAACGCGGCCCAGAACGGGCTCACCCTCTCGAACGAACAAATCAACGCGCCGCTGAACGCCAGTGAGCTTCAGCAAGCGACCAGGCGCGTCCAGACCGTCACCGGCAACGTGAACTTCGAAGCGGATGACATTGAAGAGCGCATCGACGTCATGGTTACCGAATGATGGCCGACGCGCTTGTGGGGAATCGGCTACATCTGGGGCATGACCCGACAGCATCTTCCGGAGAGCGGTTGGCAGGCGGTTCGCGCGAACGGTCTGGACATCGCCTTCTTTGAAGCGGGCGAAGGCCCGCTGTTGATCTTGCAGCACGGCTTCCCCGACACCCCACACACCTGGGACGACGTGACGCCGGCGCTTGTGGACGCGGGGTTCCGCGTGGTCCGCCCGTTCGGTCGTGGGATCCACCCATCAGAGAAGCCACCAGACGACGCCTTCTCCGCGAAGGATCTCGCCGGCGATCTGGTCGCGCTGATCGATGCACTCGATGCAGAGACGGCGACCATCGTGGGGCACGACTGGGGCGCGCTGGCGGCCTGGGGGGCGGGGTATATGGCACCGGAGCGAATCGACAAGCTCATCACGGTCGCGATTCCGCATCCGGGAACGCTTCGCCTTCCGCTGAGCCGCGCCTGGAGCTTTCGTCACTTCATCGCCAACCGGCTCCCCTGGGCGGAGCGCCGATTCCGGGCCAACGACTTCGGGGAGATCCGGAAGATGTATGAGCGTTGGTCGCCGGGCTTTTCGTGGCCGGAGTCCGAGTTTGAGGCCGCGAAGAACGCCTACGCCTGGCCGGGGTGCCTGGACGCGGCGATGGGCTACTATCGGCGGCTGGGCGGCTGGCCGTTTGCAGGAGACCTGACCGTTGAGACGCTGGTCATCGGCGGAGAAACGGACGGCGTCGCGACCGTAGAAGACTTCAAGCGAAGCCGAAGGCGCATCAGCGCGCCGTGTACGATCGAGATTTTGCCGGGCGGCCACTTCCTACACCGCGAACATCCCGAACCGTTCCTCTCGACGGTGCTCAAATTTCTCTGTCCCCAATGAGCCGTCCGGTGGGAGAGGAGGGAGAACGGGGTACAAACGAGAGCCTGTTGTGGTGTACAGTGAAGTATGTTCACCCTGCTCACCACACTGCTCTTCGCTGGCTGTTCTGCATCTTCTGATCCACTTCAGCCGTACGACAAACGGTACACCGAGATCATGGTCCGCCTCGGCGCTGCCGAGCGGGACACCGCGCGGAACGTCCGCAACAAGGAGGCCCGGCAGCGTCGTACCGACGCCGAATCTGCCCGAATCGCGTTCTTGCGGGACGAAGGGCTGTCCCGTGCCATCGAGCAGGCGCGGGCAGAAGACGACGCCTTCACCCAACTCAAGGCAGACGCCTACGCCCGGGAACGGCAAATCCACACGGTCTGGACCGAAGAAGAGAAGAAGCGGGAGAACCACCTCCTCGCGAAGCTCGAAGAGATCGGCAGTCAGGAGGCGAGCTGGAGCAGCCCGGACGGCGCCGTCCAGATCTCGCTCAATCAGAGCTGGGCAGATGCGGCTCGGGAGAGCGAGGGGCTCTCTGAACGCTCTCGGCAGATCCTGTTCGAAGAATTCATCCATGTGCGGATGCAGGTCGTCGGCGAGACGATGCAGCAGCTGGTCACGCTCCGCAATCAGGTCGCCCAGCGAGCGGGCTACGACAACTACTGGACGCTCTCGCTTGCCGAGCATGGGCTGACCGACGATCAGGTGATGGCCTTCATCGGCGAGCTGCGCACGATCGTGGATCCGCTGAATGCGAGCCGTCAGGTCCGGCTCGCGGACAGCGCGAAGGTGGTGGGGTTGGCCGTCGACGCGGCCAACCAGCCGCTGCTGGTGCAATGGTCCGGCCAGATCTCGCCCGACGCCGACCTGGACAGTTACTTCGACGCAGACATGGCCGAAGAACGCATCGTCACGGCGTTCCGTGAGATGGGGGTCCCCGCCGACAGCTGGCAGATCTATACCGAGCCGCGCCGCTACGCCCGGGCGGGCGCCTATGGCTACCCCATCCGACCCCCCAACACCGTCGCCATCGTGATCAGCCAGGATCGGCGGTGGTCGACATGGCAGTATGAAGCCCTGGCCCATGAGGGGGCGCACGCGGTGTGGTGGCAGTCGCTGCCCGACAATCAAGCCGCCTCCCCGCCGCTGTGGTCGCCGCCAGCCCCCTGGGGAGAAGGCTTCGCCGGGTTCTTCGAACGGTTGACCGTCGAAGAGTCGTTCACCACCCGTTACCTCCCTGATCTCCCACCGGCGCTGCGCAAGATCGCCCGGGAGCGTCGGGTGCAGGACGTCGCCGATCGACTGACGGACGGCATCATCGACGCCATGGTTGAGAAGCGGCTGTATGAGCAGCCGGAAGACCTGGTCGCGCTGACCGACTACGCCGCCGGCCTTCGAGCGGAGATGACGGGGATGCCCCGCCCACCGACCGACGAGCGCGGCCTGCACTATGCGCCCGCCCTGTTGTCCGGGTTGACCTGGATTTATCCAGGGTACTCGGCCAACTTCCTCTACGCCTACGCGACCGAGTGCCAGCTCTTCGAAGCCGTCACCAGTCAGCTGGGCGACCCGGTGGCCAACGCCCAGGTCGGCCCCATGCTGCGCGAACGGATCATCCAGGCGGATCCCACTGTCCCGATCCCCGAGCGCATCGCCGCTCTGCTGCCAGAGCAGCCGCAGACCGCCGCCCTGCAGCGATACTTCGCTCCGCTGCTTGAGGCTCCCCGAATCATCGCTCTACCCGATGAAACCGCAGAGAACACGTCCCGCTGACGCCGCCGCAACCTCCTGAGCGGGTCGCAGGGGTGGTATCGTGCCGCCAGAGCGCTCCCCCTTTTGCGCTGGAGGTCATCGTGCGACACATGGTTTTGTGGCCTGCTCTGCTCGCCGCTTGCGACAACACCGAGACGGATAGCCGAATCGACGCCCTCTCTGCACGCGTCGACGAGTTGGAGATCATCAACGAGGAGCTTCGCCAGCGGCTGATCACCGCTGAAGGCTCTATCACCGATAACACGGATGAAATCAGCCTCATCAATGGAACGGTGGATCTCTCCGAGCTGGCGACCGATGTCGACAGCCTGGAAACCGGCCTCGTCGAGACCAACACCCGGCTCACCCAGCTCGAAGCCACCGGACTGGCGACCGAAGACTGGGTCACCTCCCGCGGCTACGCCACCCAGGCGGACCTCTTCCTGCTGTCCGGCGAAATCGACGACGTCCAGTCCACGGTCACCGCCAACAGCACCGCGATCCTGACCAACGCCGCCGACATCAGCACCAACGCCAGCAGCATCTCGACCAACGCCACCGCGATCGGTGCAAACCAGTCGTCGATCAAAACCAACGCCACCGCGATCGGTGCAAACCAG
>JBCBLB010000383.1:0-9462 GCA_038520555.1 Myxococcota bacterium
ACGCCCTTCTGTCGTGGTTCTGCTTCAGGATAGCCGACGTCCGGGGCAGAACTCCCCGTCAATTTCGCGCCCCGTCCCGCTCGCCCACCTCCTCGGCAGAATCAGCCGGTCATCGATTGTCCCCCTTCAGGGCTGAAGACATACGCCCCCATCCCTGCGCCGACGGGCGCAGAAAAGCGGCCAACTCCGGCCCCCACATCCCGGGCAGGCGAGGGCATCGATCTCAGTCTCGGTCTGAAGGACCCGCTCTGGAGGAGCCGCCAGAGCAGGTGCTGCCAGGGGATCCACCGCTCGTCGAAGCCGATCTTGTGGCCAGCCGCTCTTCGACGACTCAGCTCCGCTCAGATCTGCGTCGCTGAGGTCGGCCCCAGTGAGCAAGACACGATTGAAGCTGGCATTGGTGAGGTCTGCACCGCTCAGATCGGCGAGCACAAGATCAACGTTGTGAAGAGTTACACTCTGCAGATTTGCCCCCCTGAGAATTGCCGGTGTTGGAGGCGCTCTCGGTGTGTGTTGAGTCCCGCCGCGGAAGCGGTTGTTCTTGACGTGACGACGCGGCGGTCAGTCCTGGTCGATCGATTCGAGGGTCAGCCCTGACCCGAACCGAACCACCGTGATGGCGTCGAGATCGCGCTCATAGGTCTGGGGGATGAACTGGTAGGGGTCGAGGAGGACGGGAACCCCTTCTGTATCGAGTTCCTGGGCGAACGCGATGACATCGTCGAGGGTCGGTTCGGTGAAGGCAGTCCCACTGTCGACGTAAGGGATCACAACAAGCACCTGTTCGTCGACAGCATCTTCAACCCCTTCTTGAACGAGGCGTACACAGACCGGAGAACCCGCAGCGCAGCTATAGAGGACAATCGGGCGTTTACAGAACGAGTACAGGGACACCAGCTCGCCAAACTGATCGATGAGTGCGAAGTCTGGTGCGATATCGCCGATCTGGGTGCCGGTCGGGGATGGGGTGCTGTCAAGACAGGCGTTGTCCGGGTACCCACCAGCATAGGGGCGGCTGTAGGGGTTGCGCGGCTGAGTGCCCGCTTCAACCTCTTCACCGTCGGTGTAACTATCCGCGTCGGTGTCGGGGTTGTTCGGGTCAGTGAGGGAGCGGTTCTCCTCAGATAAGTTCAACCCGTCACCGTCGGTGTCCATGGACTGGACCAGGGCACCATCTGGGGAGGGGGGTGAAAGACAGCTCAGTGAGAGGAGAAGGAGCGTCATCATGGACTGTATAGCATCCCTTGGATGCTATGTTGAGGTTGTGATCCCCCTGTTGTTCATCGGATGTCTGTCGTGGACGGACAATGATCTGGACGGTGATGGTTATCTGACCGATGACTGCGATGACAGCGATCCAACGATTCACCCCGGGGCGCGGGAGCTGGCAGGTGACAGTGTCGACAGCGACTGCGACGGGCTGGACGGCGTAGATGGGGATGGGGATGGGCAGGCATCCAAGCAGAGCGGGGGGCAGGACTGCAACGATGACGACCCGGCGATTTTCTATGGCGCCGATGAGCGCTGCGATCTCATCGACAATGACTGCGATGGCGTCGCCGATGAGCCCGGGGCGTTGGATGGGCAGTTGTTCTACCGTGACAAGGATGACGATCTCTTCGGTGATGAAGCGCAGACTGAGCGGCGCTGTAGCGCTGAGCCAGGCTGGGTCCGTCAGGCTGGTGATTGTGACGATTCGGACGCGTCGATCTCTCCAGACGCCGTAGAAGACTGCGATGATGCCGATAATGACTGCGATGATGTGGTCGATGGGTCGATCGACTGGTTCGAAGATCGGGACGCGGATGGGTACGGCACAGGTGCGCCGGTCTCTGCTCCGGTGTGCAGCCCGCCAGACGGATACGTGCGCGATGATACCGACTGTGATGATACGAGCGCGTTGAACAACCCCGCCGCAGAAGAACGCTGCGCAGATGGGATCGACAACGACTGTGATTCGCTGGTTGATTATTGTCTGCTGGAGTCGCTCCCCAAGGTGCTCGGGCCAGATCCTGCCGCGGACAATTTCAGCGCGCGGATCTCAGCAGGCGATCTGAACGGTGACGGTCAGGCCGATCTGTTGGTCAGCGCAGATTCATATCTCGACGCGGACGGAGCCATCTGGTTGGTTCCGGGGCCGCTGATCGCGTCACAGGACGCCAGCGATGCGCTCCCGTTCTGGCTCCCGCCGAATGGACATCAGCTCAACACGGACACCTATCCGCTGGATGATCTGAACGGCGACGCCTACCCAGACGCCCTGTTCACCGGCACAGACGATGAAGGCCACGGTGTCGTTTACCTGCTCCAGGGGCCGATCACTGCGAGCGGCGATCTCAACGATGCGATCCAGATCCGGGTTCAGGATGGCGCGACGGTAGGGCGTGGTCTCATCAGAGAAGCCAGTGAGGACAGCGTTCGCCTGTGGTTGTCCAGTCCAGATGCAGGTGATGGCGGGCAGGTCTATTCGCTCACCGGTCCCCTCACCGCCAGCCAGGAACTCTCCGCTGAAACTGTTTGGTCAAGCGGTGATTCTGGGTCAGGGTTGGGCAGCTTGATGAGCGCCGGCGATCTGGATGGAGATGGGGTGATGGACCGTGCAGTCTGGGCGAGCTCCACGCAAGAGATCTGGCTGTACGAAGATAATGCATCAGCGCCGGATGCGATCCTGGATCAGGATCCCTTCGAGGGGCTCCTCAGCCGGAACCACCTTGTGATCGGCGACCTGAACCGGGATGGCGTCGACGATCTGGTCTTCGGCACCGCCCTGGATAGCTTGCGTGCGAGTGAGTCCGGTACAGTGCGTCTGTGGTTGGGGCGGACGACCTGGGAGAGCGGCGGCTTTTCGGCCCTGAGCGACGCCTCCATCATCGGCGAAGAGCAACGGAACAACGTCGGTCAGGGATTGTCCATCGGAGATATCGATGGCGACGGTTGGGATGAGCTGATCGTCTCTACGGGGGAGAGCCTGCTGCCAGAAGCGACAGACTCGACCCGGATCTTCTCCGGGCTGGATCTGGTCGGTTCAGTACCCCTCTCTGCGGCCCGTCAGGTCGTCTGCCGGTACTCGACCGGGTTTGCCGTCGACGATTTGAACGGTGATGGGCGCCCGGAGCTGGCCCTCTCCTCTTCGTTTCATAACACGGTTCGCCTCTTACAATGGGATGGACCTTGATTCTCGCGCTGACGCTCGCGGTGGGCTGCCTGTCCTGGACAGAGGCCGATCTGGACGGGGACGGCGTCCTCGTGGATGGAGGGGACTGCGATGACACCGACCCGACCGTCTATCCTGGCGCGCTCGATCGGACCGGGGACGGCCTGGATCGAGACTGTGACGGGCTGGATGGGACAGACAAAGACGGTGATGGAGCGTTGGCCGCTGAAGGCGGCGGCCCCGACTGCGATGATTCGGATCCGTTGACGTCCCCCTGGGCGCCCGAGCGCTGCGATGGGCTCGACAACGACTGCGATGGTATGCCCGAGCTCACCTGCAGCCTCAGCGGCAAGATCCCGGTGGCCCGCGCCGATCGGCGGATACGGGGCACGGGAGTGTTCCTCGGGCAGCTGCGAACCTTCGTCGATAGCGGAAACAGCGTCGCATCGTTGGGTGACCTGGATGGGGATGGGCTGGGAGACTTCGCGATCGGTGGCACATTGACCGATTTCACTGGTGGAAACAAAGGATCCATATGGATCTTCCAGCATCTCCCCGATACACCCCTCAGCAGCACGGAGCAGGCCGATGCACGCATCGATGGGGCGAGCGGTGACGCCATCGGAGATCCCGGACGGATAGCCGCTCTCGCGGATATCGATGGTGACGGCCTGAATGAGTTTATCGCCGGAAGCTTCCGGAACGACTTCTCCGGCAACAACAGTGGCGTCGTCTACTTCTTCAGCAGCGCCGATCCAGAGTGGCAGCGCGGAACCCATCAGGCCACCGAGATCGCCCATGCGATCTTTTATGGGGAGGCAGACACCGATCGGTTGGGCGATCGCCACGCCGCGGGAGATCTGGATGGGGATGGGTTGGCAGAGCTGGTCCTCAGCTCCAGCAGAACATCCAATGATTTCTTCTCAGATGGCTCCGTCTATTTGTTGTTCGGGGGCGCAGATTTTCCCTCCGGTGCCCATGTCCTGCCCGGGCCGACCGTCGAGCTTCGCGGCAACATCCAGCAGGAGATGGCCGGTTCCGGTGTCGCGATAGCAGACCTGGATGGGGATGGGTTGGGGGAGCTGATGATCGGCGCGATGGGCCTGCAGACCGATAAGACCCAGACTGGAGGGATTTACTGGATCCCCGGGGATGCGGTGCCGCGTGACTCCGGGCAGCTCAACCCGGACTTCCTGCTTCCCCTCCCCCCTGGGGACTGGCAGTTGTTCGACGCGCGGTCTGTCTCGGTCGATGGAGACACCAACGGGGACGGTCTGGACGATCTGCTCCTGATGGCTCAGGGGGAAGCCAGGGAGAACTGGCTGATCCCGGGCCGCGCGGAGGGCCTCGATCAGCAGCCGCTCGAAGCCTCGATCGCTGCCCGCGTCTCCGTCTCTCACCAGCGCAATGGCGGTCGGATTGTCCATGATCTCGATCGAGACGGTCATGCGGAGATCCTCTTTGGTGTCTCGCGCGATCCTGACAACCAGGAGGAGGGGGTCGACTGTGCGCTGCCGGAGTACTCCACCCGGACCTCCGAAGCAGGCGCGGCATGGGTGATCTATGGGCCTCTGAGCGGGACGATCGACACACCGGACGCCTACATCTATGGTCAGCCCGGCCAACAACTCGGCGTCGATGCGACCACGATCGATGATGCGAACGGAGATGGCTGGCCTGAGCTGCTCGTCAGCAGCCAGAACGCCCACTGCTGGTCCGGACAGACCTGGATTTTCTTCGGTGGCCCCTGACACGGAGCGCGGCTTCTGAACGAGACAACCGCTCACAGACGGATCCCTGCGCTGATCCGAAGGTCGGGCCAGAGAGTGGGTTGCTGATCGATCAAGAAGAGCATTCCGGTCACATCGACAGAGAGGAAGGTGTTCCAGGGGAGAAGCGTATGGGCGTGCAGGCCTGGCGCTGCAGTGGTCGCGAGCTGTGCACCGCCGATGGGTTGTCGGATCAGGGCCCCGGCGCCCAGGGTCGGTCCAAGGGTGACCGAGCCGGGGCTCTGCCACCACACCCCTGCACGGACAAGCCCTCCGCTGACCGGGATCTCGACGGTGTCCTGCTCAACGCGTCCGCCAAAGCCCAGCGCCCCGAACGCCATGCGCCATGCGCCGGTGGTCCGTGGCGTGAACCATCCGACCCCATGCCCGCTCAGCCAGGGCGACTCGCCATCCGCGATGATCCCCATCCCGCCGCCGAGCAGCACCCGGCCCTGGCTCGCTGTCAGAAGCTGTGACCAGGGCAGCGCTTCGCCTTGCTCCAACGAGATCGAGCGATGGAGAATACGCTCCTCTCCATCGTAAACCTCCAGGGTGTAGCGGCCGGGATCGACCGGACCAGGCCCCCGAAGCAGACCATTCAAGTAGATCCTGGCCTGATTGTAGCCTTCTTCATACCAGGGCATGATGGCGTATCGGGGCTCACCGGATTCCTGACCGGTCAACTGCAGATCCTTCCAACCAATCCGGTCCTCTTCAAGGCTGGGTATCTGCGAGTTTTGTGTGTGTTCAGCGGTGTGGTAGCCCGCCCAGCTGAACATCTCAAGCACTCCGACCGCGCCATCTCCGTCAGCGTCGGCTTTCCCGCTGAGCGCTTCGAGCAGGTACCAGGTGAACACCCCATGCTGCAGGGCGGGATCCTCCTGGGAGGACTGCTGCGGCGCGGCTGAATATACCCAGGCGCTGAACTGACCGACCACCGGGAGCACCTCTGGGGCAGCGTCGCCCCGGAAGCGCTGTAGAAGCTGTTGGCTCCGCGCGCTGTGGCAGGTGTCCAGAATGACCACCCGTTGCAGGGCGGGGAGGGCGTTGACGATCGTGGATAGCTCGGGCACCCCCAGCCCCGGATCGGTCACGTCGGAGCGAGAGTCTGAGAACAGCAGATGAAGGGCGTGCTCGCCGTCCTTCAGCTGGAGCTGGGCATGACCAGCAATGTACATCACGAAGGTGTCGTTTCGGCGGAGGGTCGAGGTGGTCTCTCGGAGCGCGCTCCGGAACTCTTCCTCTGAGGCTCCTCCGCTGAGCGTCGTGACTTGATAGCCCTCGCCGTCGAGCAGCGCGCTCATCGACGCGGCGTCCGCCGCCGCGAATTGCAGATCATGAAGCTCTGGATCGTCCGGGTAGTGGTTGATCCCCACAACCAGGGCGACCCGTTGGGGCGCAGACTCTTCTTCGAGACCTGGCGGTGCGTCGGTCACCTCGACGCCGGCAACGGCAAGACCAGCCAGGACCCAGAATATCACGGGTCTTCCACCTTGATCGTCAGGGTCGTACAGCGCTCGGGGATGCAGGTCTCGTCGCCCTCGGGGGCTGCGAAGATACGATACTGTCCGCTCTGCTCAAAGCGCCAGGCGACCTCCCCATCCCCCAACCACCTCGGATTGGGATCGACGTCCGTCCGATCGATCTCAACGAGCTGGTTATCCGGACCCTGGATCCAGACACGGACGCGCCCCGCTCCCTGCTTCGTCGAGAGCTGGAAGAAGACCCGGTCTCCGACCGCATAGGTCTCGATCTGGCTGAACCGGACCGCTCGCTCTGCTCCGACGCGTTGGACCGAGAGATCGACCAACACCTTGAGCTGTCCTTCGCTCCCACGGTAGCGGTTGGGCGCTTCGGTGCGGGGGAGGATGAGGAACAGGACCAGAGCGACGGCCAGGGCGCCGACGCCGAGCGCCAGCCAGGGGCGCCGCTGTGGCTGACGGGCGACCTGTTCCTGCGCGACGATGGCGTCGATATATGGCCCGGCCTCGACCATCCCCGCCCAGAGCATCTGGCAGCCTTCACATTCGGCGATGTGCCGCTGCACCTGGCGCATCTTGGATGCCGAGAGCGTCGCCTTGCCGCTACGCATCTGACGCATGAGCGCCCGGCTGGTCTCTGGACAGCGGATCATCTCGCCACGATCGTTGTCGTGATCGGTGGTATTAAGGGTTTTTTCTGCCATCAGCCCGGCCTCTTCTGCGAGCGCCAGCATCCGCTCCCGCCGATCTGCGGTGGTCTCTCCCGAGAAGTGACGGATCGCGGTTCTCACATTGTCTCCTCGGGTCAGGATACCGTGAAGGGCTTTGGACTCCTTGTCACCAAGCTTCATGGATTGGATCCCCTCAATCAGGGCAGGTCGGAGTTGGTTCAGGGCAGACTCGACTGCAGGACGGGCGACCGGGTGCTTCGGATCAGGGAGCCCGAAATGCGCCTGTTTCCAGTAGGGTTTGTCTTCCGACCACCGCCGCAGCCACCGACTCAACCCACACGCCGCTGCAAACCGGACCTGGAGCCGGAGGGCGGCTTCTCCGGGATCATTGCGATCCGCACGAGAGAACTGGATCTGCTCCAGGTTCAGCGCATGCTCCAGCGCACGCCACCACCAGCTGCGGTTCTTCTCGCGACCGTCTCGGGTCCGTCGAGGCCGTACGTCGATGTGGTACCACATCGCCGCAAAATGGAGCGGGATAGCATAGGTCTGCGTTTCGGCGCGGTGAAGATCCTTCTCCCAGGCGCCCTCGATCTTCTCGTCTTCGAGCGGAAGCAGCGTCTTCCGCTGCCTCCACCGACCCTGAATGCGGAGACGCGCCTGGATGCGGTGGTATCGATGGACGTTCTCCCGACCATCCGGCAGAGGTTGACGGAAGTCCGGGATGGGACGCTGACGGAGCGCGCGGTCGACACAGTCTCGGAGACGCTCGCGGACATCGAGGTAGGTCTCTGTTGCTGCCTCAGTCCCCCGACTGATGTCCCCGGCGATACGGATGGCTTCGCGGTGGAGGGTGACCAGGCCACAGTCGCCGCCATCCTGGGGGCCGCGCTCATGCCAGAGCTGGTAGTGAATCAGGTTGAAGATCATCTGATCGATGAGCTTGTCCTGATCGACCGGAGCGTCGACCTGCCCCAGCGGCATGGCCACCCATGACTCGAACTGCTCCGAGATGGTGGCTTCCAGACCCGATGGGGGCGAGGACAGACGGGCCAGCTCCCCCTGAAGCCGATCGGTGAACATGATCATGCCTTGATCAGACCACACTTTTGCCTCGCGGGCAGCGTGTTATCCAGACACTCCTGAAGCTCGGCCGATCGAGCGCTCAGGGCAGCGTCCCGGGGCATAGAGGACTCCGCTTCATCACAAGCGATGAAAAGCGAGAGGATGGCGGCTGTGAGGGGGCGAGGCATGAGACTCCAGGGGGTGATGTGCCCTCTAAAGGTTCGTGACTTGTCGTGTCACAACAGATCTCGACATCAGGCTCTCTCAGATCTCGCGCCTGTTCAGGCGGCGCGACGGCGCCAGCCGGCCAACCCGGCGAGCACCAGGAGAACCATCGCCGAGATCGCGTTGGTGTTGGGCGCGCGGCTGTCGCATCCAGCCGAGGCACAGGGGCTCTCGTCTCCCATGCTGCAGCCCACCCCCTGCCCGACAAAACAGCGCGCAGGCCGGATCCGCGCAATCAATGCTACCATCGCAGTTGTTGTCGATGCCATCCAGGCAGGTATCACAACTGGCGGGGGCGTCGATGTACAACCCGATCAGATCGTCTGGCCCCTCCGGGTTGTCCCTGTGGGCGCCGGACTCATCGTTGTTGCAGTCACCACCGGTTTTGTCCGAGATTGCCTCGGTCGGGTCGGTCGGATCCCCCCAACACTCCAGCAGCGTTCCGGAGTTGATCGCTTCCGGGTTGAAGCGGCTGATCTCCATCCACCATGTGGTGTCTGTGTCCAGGGCGATCGATGCCGACTGCATCGATCGGTCCCAGTCCTCAAGCAGCTCGGTTCGATCGTCGACCTGGTTGCAGGGGACCCCGAACATCCGCCGACACTCCCACTCTACGACCGTCTGGCGCGCCTCCAGGATGCGTGAGCGTTGCCAGACCGCCCGACTGAACCACTCCTCGGGATGATCTTCGCATGCCTCGCTGACGACGTCCCGATCGCCGATGTATCGGTCATAGGTCTCCTCGTCTGCATCCCGAGACAGCGTCAGCCGAACGATCGCGCAGCGGCCTGGCCGATCCTCCTCGCAAGCCTCCAGCAGAAGCGCGCGAGCAAAGGCCGGCTCTGCGACGAGCAAGCGCTTATACGCTTCCGCCCCCAACAGCGCCGTCAGCCCCGACATCAGCGGTTCATCACACACGGCCTCCGCGCCGGTCTGCGGTCGAAGCCGGGGACGAAGCGGATTGGAATCATGAACGCCCTTCTGTCGTGGTTCTGCTTCAGGATAGCCGACGTCCGGGGCAGAACTCCCCGTCAATTTCGCGCCCCGTCCCGCTCGCCCACCTCCTCGGCAGAATCAGCCGGTCATCGATTGTCCCC
>JBCBLB010000543.1:0-6846 GCA_038520555.1 Myxococcota bacterium
CTTCACCAGGAATAAGCCTATAAAATTATTATGCAAATTTGCGATGTTTTTCAAATTATTATCTTTCACCAAGACTTCTCTTCATAAGAAGATTCTTAAAAAGACATTTCTCAACCAGAAACCTTTCACCATTGAAGACATTGCCAACTCTCTTCCGGTCGCGCTCGTCCGCTAAGCCGCTCAGTCCGCCCAGTCTTCAACCAACGCATCCAGCAACGCCCGTGTCCGTGCTGTACTCCGGCGACCCGCGGGCAAAACAGCGAAGACCGGCACCTTGAGATCCTGCGGTCCGATCGGGATCCGCACCAGCAGGCCAGCCTCACAACCGGGCTCGGCCAGCCATCGGGGCACAACCCCAAAGCCCAACCCAGCGATCACCGCATCCGCGATTGCTCCCATGTCATCGCTGATGAAGCTCACGCCGATCTGGTCCCGGACCGACTCTGGGAGCCAGGCGCGAAAGTCGAGCAGGCTCCCCCCCGTCCGACGCAGCACCACTGAATGACCCGCGAGCGCTGTCGGATCGGTGGTCAGCGGCGTGCGCGACCGCAGATACTCTGGCGCCGCCACCACCCACTGCTCAGAGACCGCGATCCGACGCACGATCAGGCTGCCCATGCCTGGTTCCTGTGGGCGAATGGCAAGATCAACGCCCTCTTCAAGCAGATCAATGTGCCGATCGGCGAGGAGCAGTTCGACCCGCACCTCTGGATGGGCAAGGCAGAAGCGATGGACGACCGGCCCCACCCGCGCCCGCCCCAACGCAACCGGTGCAGCGACGCGGATCGAACCGCGAAGCTGATCATTCCCTGAGCGCACCGCCAGCTCTGCCTCTGCAATAACGCGAAGGGCAGGCGCGATGCGGCTGTAGAACGCGTCCGCAGCAGCCGTGGCCGATACCGCACGGGTGGATCGGTAGAACAGCGCCACGTTCATCTCGTTCTCCAACGCTTTGATCCGCCGAGAGACCACGCTGGGGTCGATCCCCAGGGCACGGGCAGCGGCGCTGAAGCTTCGGCGTTCGAACACCTCACAGAAGGCCTGAAGCATCTCAAGCTGCATCCGACACCTCATTCTTGCAAAATCAACATCAGTATACGGTAAAATTGTCGATTCTCAGACATATTCTGCATCAATACACTCCAGACATCTTCTTCTCGTGAGGTGTCTCGTGACTCTGTTGCTTTCTCTCCTGCTCGCGTCTTTGACGCCGACGGCGCTCGCTGGACCGGACCGCTCGCTGGGTGTCTCTGCGGTCACTGGCACCATCGGTCAGTCTGGCGCCATCGCCGGGCGGCTCCGCTGGGACTCCGGCGTCCAGTTCGGCGCCCGTGTCGAAGGCGCACTGGTGCAGGGCTGGTACATCGACGGCTGGGAAGTTCGCGATGGGACTGCGCTCGCTGGCGTCGCCTCGGCGACCGTGCCGCTTATCCGCTCCGAAACCGTTCGCATCGACGTTGAGATCGACAGCGGTCTGCGCTTCCTCTCTGCCACAGACACCGACGCCGATGATGATCAGGCCACGGTCCTGCTGCTGGACGTTGCCCCGATGGTCACCCTCCCCCTCGGGAGACCGTTCGCCGCGCGGGTCGGATGGAAGCAGATCACACACCTCCAGCGCCGACCCGGCCCCGGGCTGGAAGCGCAGGGCTCTCTGCTGCGTGGCGCCGTGATGTGGACGCCCAGCGACGATCTGCAGCTGGGCATCGACGGCGCCGTCGGCGGCGTCTTCGGCTTCGGGGGCGACGGCGGCAAGGCGCTCGCTCAGGCCGGGCTCATGATGCGATGGGTCCCTGGCGCTGCCCGCACCTACACCAACCACTGATTCAACGGAGTTCACGATGTCTGCACTGACGCTTGCGCTGTGTTCAATGGTGGCCTGGGCGGATGCACCCAAAAACCAAGGCCTGACTGTATTTATCGACGTCGAGTGGCGCGGTATGGCACTCGCGGATCACCTCTCCCATGGCCCCGGCGTCGGGGTTGCCGTTGGCCTGCTCGACGACCATCTCCGCGTCGGGATCCATGGGCTCAGCCGACCCGGCCCCATGAACACAGCGACGTTCACCCTCACCCCCGAAGCGCCTTATAAGGGGCAAGATCAAATCGAGCTGCGCTCGGACGGCGGGCTCCTCGGCCCCAGCCTCCAGGTCGGTGCTGACCTCAACGACACCCTCCGCGTCGACCTCGGCGCGATGGTCGGCTACGGAGGGTTCGGGTTCTACCTCGTCGACGAGGACCGGGAGACGCCAGATGGACGCCTGCCCAGCGCCTGGGAGAACGAGCTGATGGATGGCCGAGACAGCTCTCTGGGCATCGGCATGGACATCGGGCCGCGGATCACCTGGACCAGAAGCGAACACGTTCGCCCCTACCTCGCCGCCCGATATACCACGATCTTTGCCTATGACGCGTTCATCAAGCCCGACTACGACGGGTTTTCCATCGCGCTCGGGCTCAGCGTCGGCCGATTCTGAGTGCCCACCCACCATCTATCAGATACTCCTGACCCCTTCTGGTGGATGAGGGACTGTGTGACAGAACAACGACTGGTGATCGATCGAGAGCTTCAGGATGACGAGTGGCAGGCCCTGGTCGACGGCCAGGCCCTGCGCGGTGTCCATGAGTTGGTCCTGCGCGACACGGTCATGACGAAGGCGTCGGCCGATCTGCTGACCACACCGGCCTGCAACGACCTGCGCACCCTGATCGTCGAGCGCTGCTGCGCATGCCTGTACTGGTACAAAAACCTGGGCGACAGCAAAACCCTGATCAACTTGAACACGCTGATCTTCCATGGCTTTGAAGATTTGCATGACTGGTTTCTGTTGGAGTGCAATGACACCTGGGGCGGCTGGCGGTTTGGCCCGTGGTGGCATCAGCTGCGCCGGCTTGAGGTTCATGGAAACGCACTCCGAAACCATGAGGTCGACGTCTTCTTCTGGTTCGACGGGATGGCCGAGATGGAATCGGTGAGCCTCCAGTCCCCGATGTTGACCGACCATGTGTTGGATCGCTTCGCGCGCGAGAAGATCGCCAACCTCCGCGCGCTTCACCTCCACAGCCCCAACTTCACCATGACCGGGTGGCGTCAGTTGGCGGCCAACGACACGCTGACCCCGGAAGCACGTGCCACGGTTGAGGCCCACATCGAACGTGGGCCGCCTGGAGTTGAACGTCGGCTCCAGGAGCTACACGAGTCGCTTCAGGCGCCCCGACGCGATGGCTGGGTAGAGGCGACCCTCCACCGCTGCGAGGCGTTCTACCAGTTCGATCCCGACGCGTATGAATCGATGGTCCTCCCGTATCTGCGCACACGCACGTTCTGGGCGCGACCGCTGGGCATCCCCTTCTCTCGCACGGCCGACCTGACCCGTGCGGCGCGGCTGATGCCGTTTCTTACGTTCTCCCTCGAGCTGGGCGTCGATGAGTCTATCAACTGGGAGGCGCTCGCGCAGACGCCCGCGCTGAAAAAAGTCACGCGGATTGAAGGGTTTGAGACCTTCTTCAGCCGAAGCAATGCAGTGACGCTCCTGGGCAGCGAACACCTCGGTGACCTACGAGAGATCACCTGGTACGGTGAGATCGCTTCAGATGCGCTATTGCAGCTCTACAGGAGCCTGCCCGATCAGTCTCGGTTGGAGCTGTTCCATCACACCAACCTCGCCAGCGACTGGGCTGCACTGGTCGAGACCGACGCCTGGAACAACCTCGGCAGCCTTCAACTGAAACAGTGCACGCTGACCGCCGAGATGCTGACCATCCTGGCCAACGCAGCGATCAGCGGGTTCTTTGAGCTGACCCTGAGCGGATGTGGGATCGACCCAGATAAGCTGGCGATCCTGTTGCAGGCCGAGTGGCTCGAAGACGTCGATGAACTCAACCTGCGCGACAATCCACTCGGAGAAGAAGGGCTCCGCCAGCTGCTCGCTGCACCCGTGCTCCAAGAAATCTCAGAGATCCACCTGGATCGGGATCAGGTCGCGGCCCTCGGCCATGAGTTGGAGGCCTTCCAGGAAAAGCTGGGGTTGGAGATCCACGAACCAGAGTGAGAAGCGGCCACAGCCTGCGGCTCTGCCAGCGCAGAACCCCCAATACCCCAGACGAAAACCATGTCTTATGCATCGACCGCCCTCGCTATCGAGACACAGCTTTGAAGCCTTCTTACATCAGACTCATCTTCACAACACTCAGAATCGAGAGCCATCTTCTCTTAAAGAGAAGTCTTCATTGCTTATGTGATTATTTCAATTCATACGATAAATATTGACTTTTGATAGAATTTGTGATGGTTTTATTATCCGCAGACTGTTTCGGATATCCATCACAATATTGGAACAATTTACTGATAAAAATATTCTTATTATAACGTTGGGTATAGATTACCACTTCATCATCGGCGCTGGATTGAGGGGGTTGCGCAGGAACCATGCGCTGGCTTTCTGAACCAACCCAGCGTGGAACCCCGCGTTGGGGAAGCGGGCCCGCACGTCTCGGACCAGCTCCACCGATAATCCTGATCGGATGGTTCCCAGCGAAAAATCAACAAGGTCTGCTTTTCGGAACTGCTCGACGAGGGGGTAGCGCGGGTCCGTGTAGGGGCGGATCTTATGATGCTCAGAGATGAGCAACGAGACCACCTCTATCCAATCATCCAATTGGTTCTCCGACAGGTATCGCTGAGCAGGGGGAATAGAGGGCTCAATGTAGTCGACGGTGTTGTCCGTCCAGATCCCGATATCGTGGAAAGCAGCCGCGATGATGCTCATGCGGCGCTGATCCGGCGTGGCTGGCCCGAGCGCGAAGTGAAAATGCAGCATGCGGGCGCAGTGGTTGCGGTACCCGTCAACGTCTCTGCCGATGGTCTGGCGAAAGGGGGCGAGAATTTCATCGAGGAAGGCCAGCTCTTCATCGGTCATCATCGGCTCCTGTTCCCCCCTTGTCGTAGGCGACTCTGACCGATGCGCATCGCGGCAGGTGTGACATTTTCAAGCCGGGGATGGTTCGCGCCAGCGCGGATGGGCCACCGGCAGATCGTCGAAGTCGGCGCCGGCCTTCCGAATCGCCAACTTGCAGCATTCACCACCGGTGACCGACTGTGACTCCATCACGACGAGCTGCCCGCCAGACGCCTCGATGAGTTCACGATCAAAGGCCATCGCACGCCAACAGGCCGCCGCATCCCCGCTCCCCCGCAGCGGGCAGCGGATCCGGATCTCCACATACGCGGTGTCGTCTTCGGTTTTGATGACTGGGAATGCGGTACGTGGGGTGGGCATCAGGCGGTTCCACTCCTGCGCCAGCCCGTCGACCGTCTCTTGCGGGCGCTTGCCCAGGACAACATGAACGAGCCATGCATACCGCTGCGCCACGCGCAGCGCGATCGGTTCCAGTCCGGCGACGCGGGACATGGAAAACAACAGACGTCCCACGATGAGGAAGACCGGTAGGGTGTAGATGCGAGCAAGCAGCGCCTTCATATTGAAATAATATCCGATGAGGCCGATGCTTCAGAAATTCTTTCCGCACGGCGCCAGGCCCCGGACAGGTGCCCGTTATGATAACGCAGCGAGTAAGTTGCCTTTGTCCTTCATCTCCAGGGTGGCGTCTCCGGTGGGTCGCCCTCACGGATAAACCAACAATTTTGACTTTTGACGTCACTTCTCTAATATTCCCTGATGTTCGTTGATAACGATTTCACCGGACGCATCCTTTCATCATATCGAAAGGAAAATTGGATTTAAATTTCTTCACAAATGACGATATGAAAACCATCAGCCAGACTCAGATCGATTTGAGGGAGTGGTGGTGTCTCAGAACCACACGACGGAAGAACTCGAAGACCTTTATGCGCAACTGCTGGCCCGCTCCCCCGCGTTGGCCTGGATCAAAGACGCACAGCATCGGTTGATCTTCATCAATCCAGCATTTGGGGAAGCGTTCAACATCGATCGGGACGCATGGCTGGGCAAGTCGGTGTGGGATCTGTTTCCTGAGGAGCAGGCCCGCGCCATCGCCGCCAACGACACTCGAATCCAGAACGCAGACGAGACGGAGTCGGTGGTTGAAACGGTCACCTATGGGGGACGCTCCTATCACTACCTCTCCTACAAGTACCCGCTGCCCCAGCCGGATGAGAAGCGTTTTCTGGGCGGGGTCTCGGTGGACATTACGCGAGAGGTAGAGGCGGAGCGGGCGCTGACCCAGGCCGTCACCCGTCTCCAACAGGAAGCCACTCTCCGCGATCGGTTGTTGGGGTTGTTTTCTCACGACGTCCGAGGCCCTCTGGTCAACATCGTCGAGACGGTTCGAGGCCTGACCGATGACGACGATCCGATCGAGATGGAAGACCTGAAGATCCTGCTCCCGATGATCCAGGAGCAGGCCTCTGAGACCCTGGAGTTGATAAGCGAAGTGCTGTCCTGGGTTCGGATGAACCTCAACGCGACCCACCTGCCCCAGCGGGTGCTGCCGTTACTCCCACGAGTCCAGCAGATCTGCCAACGCCTCGACGGCCATGCGCGGGCGCGACAGGTGCGCTTCGCACTTGAAGACCTGGAGCAGGCCCGGGTGCAGTCCAACGGCGGGCTGGTCGAGCGGGTGCTGACCAACGTCCTCTCCAACGCGCTCAAGTACTCGCCCCCGGGCGGCATCGTGGCCGTGAGCGCTGCCGCGCGCGACGGCGCGGTCGAGGTCTATGTCGATGACGATGGGCCCGGGATTCCAGATGAGGCGATTGTCTTGTTGGAGGGCGGTGAGTGCCAGACGCCCAGACGCGGGGCCTCCGGAGAGATCGGCCGCGGCATCGGGCTGGCGCTGTGCCAGGACCTGATGCGGCGCAACGGC
>JBCBLB010000856.1:0-3608 GCA_038520555.1 Myxococcota bacterium
ATTGACGGCGTTGACAGTGTCCGCGTCAAAGGCATCGCCTACGATCCGGAGACCGAAGCGGCGGTCTTCCCCCGCGACCGATGGGACCTTATCGGCGCATGGCCGGCCACGGTTCAGGAGGTGGCGCTGGGCGGCGGGCTCGCGACGCTGCTCGACGCCTCACCCGGGATGACCGTGCTCATCGAGTCTCGCACTTCCAGCGGCGCGATCAATGCGATGTCGTACCGGGTCAGCGGAATCGTCCACGCACACAGCCCGGTGGTCGACGCCTTCGGGGTCTGGATGCCAATGAACACCGCCCAGGCCCTGGTGCAGGCGGCGGAAGCGCGCTCTCATATCGCGGTCCGGCTCCGCTCTCGCGACGACTCTCCCGACATCGCCGCCATGCTCAGCCAGGGCGGGTGGCGGGGACAGACCGTCATCGACGAAGTCGCTGAGATGTTGGCGTGGAACGCCTTTCGGCGGCGGGCGGTGTCTGCGGTGGTCCTCATCTTGATGGCCATCGCCGCGACCGGCATCGCCAACACCGTCATCATGTCCACCTATGAGCGCATCCGGGAGATCGGGACGCTGCGGGCGATGGGCATGCGCCCCAGCGACGTCCGCGCGATGTTTCTCATCGAGAGCGGGCTGATGGGGCTGTTCGCGGGGCTGCTCGGCGCGCTTGTGGGCGCTGTGGTCGTCCGCCACCTCGCCGAAGCCGGGATCGACCTGACCGATGTGGTCACCCAGCTTGGCGAAGTGTCGATGTCGACTATCCTCTACGCGCGCTTTTCATGGGCAGCGGTCGGCGGCGCGGTGCTGTTCGGCGCCACCACTGCCGTCCTCGCCAGCCTGTACCCCGCCCACCACGCGGCTCGGATGAACCCGGCAGATGCGGTGAGAGCCGAGTGATGCTGCTTCGGCTCGCTGTACGAAACGCGCTGCGCAACCGCCGCCGCACCGGGCTCACCGGCGCGACCGTGACGTTGGGCTGCGCGCTCCTGACCATCGGCCTGAGCTGGGTCGTCGGCATCCAGGGCAGCTTCATCGACGCCAGCATCCAGGCCAACGGGCATGCACAGCTGACCACAGACGTCTACGCACGGCGACAGGCGCTTCTGCCCCTCCAGGAGAACCTCACCCCCCTCGCACCGATCCTCCAGATGCTCCATACGGAGCCGTCTGTTCGGACCGCATATCCCCGCATCACCCTCCCCGTCACCGCCAGCGTTGAGGGCGAGCTGGGAGAGATCTTCGGCGTCCTGACCGGCGCGCCGCTCGAATACTATGATCAGATCCTGGACCTCCCGTCCCGAATCACAGCGGGCCGCACCTTCTCCACCGCCCCCGATGCGGAAGCCTTGATCGGTCGGTTGCTGGCGCGAGACATGAACGTCCGCCCTGGAGAGGAGGCCATCTTCCTCGGGCGAACCCAGGATGGCTCGTTCGCGCCGGTCCGGGTCACCGTGGCGGGGATCGTGGACACCGGCAACGGCCGGTTCGACCGCCAGGTCTTCGTCCCCCTCGACGCGGCGCAGTGGATGGCCGACATCCCTGGCGGCGCGACCGAGATCCTCTTGTTTGGAACCGGCCGCGGCTCGGCGGCAGAGATCGCCCAGGCGTTGGGGGAGCGCCTCGAACAGATCGCGGAAGACATCGAACTCCGTGACGCCCAAGGGGAACCAGCCGGCATCACGCTGACGACCTGGGATACCCGCGAGCCCTTCGCATCGCTGCTGCAGACCGCGCGTGTCTTGATGGCCGCCGTGGCCGGCATCATCGTGCTCACCACCGCGCTCGGCGTGCTCAACACGATGCTGATGAGCGTCCTGGAACGGACCCATGAGATCGGCGTCCTGCGGGCGATGGGGATGACGACGCCGTCAGTGGTGTTGATCTTCATCGTAGAGGCGGTGACGATCGCAGTGGTCGGCGGCGCGGTGGGCGCGCTGCTGGGCTCGATCGTCTCTGTCAGTATGGAGACCGTGGGGGTCGATCTGGGGACCGCAGCCGCCAACCTGCCAGACACCGTGCCGGCGAACCGGATCCTGCACCCCGACTGGCGTCCGATGATCGCGATGGTTTCGTTTGGGTTAGGGGTCGTCGTGGCGCTGCTTGGCGCGGCCATCCCAGCCCTGAAGGCCGCCGCCGTCCCCCCAGCCACCGCCATGCGCGCGCGGAGATAGTCGATGCTGTCCCTCCTGTTCGCTGCCCTGCTGTTCACGACGAACGCCCTCGCTGATCCGCCGACACCCGGCGTACTGCTGTCCGACGTCGACCGAAACATGACGTTTGACACCCGCGCTGCAGAGCTGGAGATGACGGTCACCCGCGGCAGGCGGGTCAAGACCTATGAGATGGAATCGTTCGGCCGCGGCGGAGACGAAGCCGCGATCGAATTCCATGGCCCGGCCCGCGACAAGGGAACGAAGATGCTCAAGCGGGGCGGCGAGTTGTGGATGTATATGCCCACCATCGAGAAGACCCGGAAGATCTCCGGGCATATGCTCCGTCAGGGAATGATGGGCTCTGACCTCAGCTATGAAGACATCCTCCAGAGCACCCACCTCGTCGATCTGTATGACGCCACCGTGTTGGGAGAAGAGACCGTCGCCGGGCGGCCGTGCTGGAAGCTTGAGCTGACCGCCCGCGGTGCGGACATCGCCTACCCAAGGCGGATCTCATGGGTCGATAAAGAGCACCACATCCCCGTCCAGGAAGAGCTGTTCGCGGTGTCGGGGATGATGGTGAAGCGATGGACGCTGAGCGAGGTCAAGGATTTCAACGGGCGAAAGTTTCCCACCCGATGGACGGTTGAAGATCAACTTCGCGCCGGTTCAACGACAGTGCTGGTGTTTGAAGAGATGAGCTTCTCTGTGCCGCTTGAGGATGAGATCTTCTCCCCGCGCTGGCTACAACGATAGCGGTGATGTCGAGTGATTCCCGACACCACCGGTGATTACGTGCTGATTACTTTCTCTCAATTCTCTCTCGGTTAGAGCGCCAGAATCCAACGAAAGCCGATACTATGAATGTGAGCACGAGGTACACCATGTGGAATGAAGTGTTTGATCGCCTGTGTGAGGAAGAATCCGGCGCAACGGCCATCGAATATGCGATCCTCGCAGCGATGCTTGCCCTCATCGCAATCGGGGGAGCCAGCGCGTTTGGTGCTAGCGCGGAGCTTCTGTTCAACACAACCTCCGACATCGTCGTCGCGGAGCTGAACAACCCCTGAAGGGGCCTGTTCAGAATTGCCAGAAGCGGCTCAGTAGAGCCGCTTCTGGCAATTCTGGATACCCGTCATCGCGAATCGCTTTCAGGTGATGCGGGTATAGACGTCGGTGTATTCGACACGCTGATCATCCTGATCCACAACCGTGCGCACCGTCAGATCGTCGCCGTCCATGGTGAACTGTCTGGAGATGGACACCCCATCTTCGCGCACGATCTGGGTGATGGGGGGTTTGGTGGTCCAGGAGCCCTGAGGCCCGGAAGCCGTCCCCTGGTCAAGGACATATCGGTTGTCAATGGGCTCCTGGACCACCAAACCCCCCATCACCCAGATCGTGCGCGAAGATGGGGTGTCCATCTCCAGACAGTTCACCATGGACGGCGACGATCTG
>JBCBLB010000163.1:0-15345 GCA_038520555.1 Myxococcota bacterium
CAAAATCCATCTCTACCTGAGCGGTGGTTCTCAAACGATGTAGATGATGATTGGAGGGGGGGATGGTTCAACGTTCACTTCAGCTGATGGTCCTACAGGGCCTCGTTGCGATCGTCGGGCAGGCCCATGCTCAGGAGTCCCTCGATGCGGACGACGCAGAGGAGACAGACTGGCGAGCGGAGAACCGGGGGCCTGGCTTCTATGGCACCTTCATGATGGGGCCCCACTACCTCGATGAGGATTTGAGCACCACCATCCAGGACACCCGGCGTTGGGGGTTCGGGATGGAGTCGGGCTTCCAGTTCAACCAGTGGCTGTTCGGCGGCCACATCTGGGGCAACACCTTCGACACCTTCGACGAGGCAGACCCACTGCGGCTCGCGTTTGGGCTCAACATCGGAAAGCGCATCCCGCTGACCCGGTCCTTCGCCCTACGGCTCGGTGGCGCGTGGCAATTCAATTCCTTCGGCGCGTGTGCCGACGGGCCCATCGATCCCGACATCCCCAGCGACCTCGAAGACGTCAGCTGCCGCCAGCCCGACACCCGCGCGCAGTATGCTGGGACCGGCTTCTACGCCGACGCCCTGGTCGCCTGGACTGCCGTCGGGACCTACCCGACCGAAGGCGCCCGCTCCGTCCTCGATGTCTATACCGGCGTCCGCTACAACCGATTGCAGCTCGACAACGATGGCTCCCAGTCCCCGATCGATGGCGGCGCGGTGGTGTGGTTGATGGGCTTCAGCATTCATATGAACGCCTTCCGCTGACGACAGCCCATAGCGAACCGTTCCGTCACCAGGCTGCGCCACGTTCACCACTGAGTCTGCGCACCAGGGGTACCGTCCCAGGCGTCCATGCTCCGCCGCACCACGGTGTGCTCAGACCCCCCCCATACGTCGAGGCGCGTCTCCACCAATCGCACCCCCAGAAGGCGCACCGACTCCCCCGGGAGGATCTCTCTGAGCGTGCGCGACCACAGCGGCGTCGACTCTCCGACCTTCACCATCGACAGGATGGGGCTGGCCTTCCGCGCTTCGGTATCAAAGGCCACGTCATCGTGAATCACCATCACCAGCCGATCTCGCAGCCGCCCCTGGTGACAGGCGTCGGCCGACGTGGAGAACACCACGAACCGGGGACGGATCAGCTTCAGGTCGTCATCGGGCAGCGCGCCGCGGCTGCTCGTGGGAAGATCGGCCGCTCCCATCGAGCACCCCAGACGCATCGACGACACCGGCCGTTGCTTTATCCGGTGCTCTTCCGCACCAGAGCCGACCACCTGCAGCGCCGGGTCGAGGACAAAGAAGAGGCCGTCCTGACGCTGCACCACGAGCTGATCGGCTCGGAACCGGACAAACCGAAACGACCCACCGATGCGGGCAGCGATCTCGGCGTTGAGCGGCTTCCGCGCGAAGGTGCGCAGATCGAGCGCCGAGATCACATCCGAGGGGGGCTGATACAGCCAGATCGCATCCTGGGTTCGCCGCCACCGGCTCGACTTCGTGATGGCCTCTCCGGTACCGATGAACCGCTGTTTCTTCACGGCCCCCCCGGAGCGACCTCTCGAAGGTAGACAAACCGGGTGTCATCCGTGTCCTCGTTCCCGCCGGCCATCTTGGCGTATACAACGAACACCGACTCCTCGCCGACCGGCGGCGATGCGGCCAGCTCCACGGCCAGGACCTGCCCCGGGGCGCCCCAGGAGAACAACAGAACGAGCCCAACCCCGACGAAGATGACGGGAACCGAAGAGATTCGCAGCGCCCATCCGAGCGCCGTAACGCCGCTTGCCCGCTTCGTCAGGAAATGAACGGGGAGGTAAAGCAGCGCCAGGGCGGGGAGACCGGCCAGGACGATCCCAGCGGATTTCCACCCCCCCCTCAAACAGCAACAGGGCGCCAAAATAAAGGTCGTCGATGTACGGCATCATCGCTTGGATTGTACCGGGTTGCGGCTGCGTGGGATTGTCAACGCCTTCGCAGAGTTGTTGGGAGCGGCTGAAGAACCCAAAGACGCATCGGCTCAGCGGTCGTCTTCGGCGATGGGCAGGGAGAAGGTGCGGCGCAGCCCGCCCCACTCCCGCTTCGTCAGGCCGCTGTCCTCGAAGGTGATCGCCTCGCCGTTGAGGGCGCGGTTGATGACCGCGACCTCTTGCTTGGAGAGGAACCGTCCGCCGACCCGGAAGTCCTGGAACGCTTCCCAGACATGGGGCACCCAGTTCTTGACCAGCCCCCCGATCACATCGGCATAGACGCGAATTTCATACTGAGCATGGCTGTCTGCGCGCAGGCTGAGGAAGTGCATCAGGTTGTGCAGATCGATCTTCCAGTACCACTGGGTGTACAGATTGACCGGGAGGTTCATCCGAGCCAATTCGCGGGCCAGCCCTACCTCTTCGCCCAACAGGTGCTCATAGGTGTCATAAGCCTGCGCGGCGTCCCGCTTGAGGAGCGCGAGGACCGCCGCCGACTGCGCTGCTGTCAGGACCTCTCCCCGCCCCTGCCGGTTGGCGCGAGACTGTTTCGCCATGTTCTCTGGCGAGGGCAGATAAAATTCACGGTCCAACACTGAATACCGTGCGCTGACCTCATTGACGTTGGCGGTTCTGTGGCGAATCCATTGACGGGCGACGAATATCGGGAGCTTCACGTGCAGCTTCAGCTCACACATCTCAAGCGGTGTGTTGTGACGGTTGCGCATGAGGTATCGGATGAGGCCGCGGTCGGATCGGAGGGTCTTGGTGCCCTTTCCATAGGAGACGCGGGCGGCCTGGACGATGGCGGCGTCATCGCCCATATAGTCGATCAGGCGGACGAAGCCGTGGTCGAGGCAGGGGATGGGGGTGAACATGTGATTTTCGAGGGCGGCGACGGTGGGTCGTCGGGTGGTGAATTGCTGGGCGCGAGCCTCATCGAGGGCGGCCTGCTCCTCTGCCGTCAACTTCACGAGGGTCTCTCCGATACCTGTGGGGGTGTAGCTCTGGAGAGTATCGTATCTGCGCCGAGTTGACCCGACGGGACCTCACCGGGCGGCCGGTTCATCGCCTGAGAGGCTTCGAATATGATGCGCTATCTTCGACATCCCGGCTGGGTTAGGTTGGCGGCATGCCTCTGAGTGACCAGATTCAGCGCCTCCATAAGGCGGCGAGCTCGCGTGGGGACAACAGCTACCGCGATCCCCAGACGGGCTTCTTCGTTCTGACCGCGCACTACCTCCAGAGCCGGGGGTACTGCTGCGGGGCGGGTTGCCGACATTGCCCCTACCCGCCCGAAGAGCAGGAGCGGGCTGGCCGGCCACCAGACCCGGACTGAGCGGTCCGGCTGATATACTGTCGGCCCGTCGAGACACCAGGGGGTCGAGATCATGTTGGTCGATGAAGTCGCCGAACAGGCGCTCGCTGCGCTTCGCGCCGAGGATCCGCAGCAGGCGCGTGAGGCGCTCTCAGAGCTGCTCAACCACCATCCCGAGCGCATCGATCTGCGCCATGCGCTGAGCGTGACCCTGCTGCGCATGGGAGAGGCGCGCCCGGCCCTCAACGAGTTGAACCGAGCCATCCGAGAGGCGATGCAGCAGGCGGACGAGCGCGCCGCGGCGATGATGAGCCAGCTGCACCTTGCCCGGGCGTCTGCCTGCGAGGATCTCCAGCTTCCCGCGGACGCTGAGGAGTCGTATCGGCTCATCCTCACCCATGAAGAGGACCATCCGCGGGCGATGCAGGGCCTCGCCCACCTGCTGATGAGCTGGGGCCGGGCTCCAGAGGGCATCAGCCTCCTCGCCGAGTACGCCAACATGGGCGGGGATGGGCCGGAATTCGCCCGTGCGGCCCGGGACTTCGTCGACGCCGCCCAGAAGTTCCTCGATGACGACATCCACCCCCGCAACTTCCTGGAGGCGCACCGGGGGGTATATACCGAGTTCTTCGACCATCACGCCGAGCGGATGGAGCAGCAGGGCTGGATCGCCGAGGCGGCGCGGATGCAGCGGCTCGCCGATGGCCAGATCGTGCCGGTCATCCCTGAGGGTGCGCGTCCTTACGCTGCGGTGCGAATGGATCTGGTCGATCCACAGACCAGCCAGCCCGGCCAGGTCGGCGATCAGCCCATGGTGGCGGGGCTCGCGGGCTTTGAGCCGCTGGCTCGGGCCAGCGTGGTCACCGACTGGCCCGGGCACGACTTCCCGGTGTTTGTGAGCAGCATCTGCCCATGGAACTGGCTGCCCATCCAGATCCGGATCGGCTACAACAGCGACCCGGACATGGCCCTCGACGAGACCATCGGCCAGTGGTACGCCGACGGCTATAACGGGGCGTTCGGCTCAGAGACCCGTGGCCGGCTGCACTCCATCTCCACCCCCGAGCAGGTCGAAGATCTCGCCCTGTTGTATTACGTGGACATGGGCCGGTGTGAGGTCACCGCCATCGACACCCTGTTGGAGCGCCTGAAGGCGCTGCATGGGCCGTTCAAGATCGATGCGGTGCTGATCGGCCGCGGCTATCTGCCGCTCATCCCTGAGACGCTGCCTCCGGAAGTCGCTGCTGCCAACAGCGGCCAGTAACGCCATCTCTCAGGGAACCGTTTGGATTCCGACGCAGTCGCGATAGACTGCGGGTTGGTGAACGTCCGGAGGCCCCATGCGCATTATCTTGATCAATCCACCGATTGATTCTGTTCTGGAGAATGGGAACGTCAGCCCAGTCACCCAGTATCTGTTCTACAACTCGGCGCCGCTGGGCATCCTCTATATCGCCGCTGTGCTGGAGCAGGCTGGCCACACCGTCGCGGTCATCGACGCCGCTGCTGAGCTGCTCAACGCAGAGGCGACGGTCCAGCGGGTCGAAGCGTTCCAGCCTGATCTGATCGGGGTGGGTTCATTCACCGTCACCTTCGAGACCACCCGGAAGCTTGGGGATCTGCTCAAGTTCAGCCTGCCCCACGTCCCGATCGTGCTCGGCAGCTACCACGTCACCCTGGTCCCCGAAGAGGCGATGTCGCACAAGTGCTTCGACGTCGGCGTTCTGGGTGAGGGTGAGTTCACCATGCTGGAGCTGACTGAGTACTACGCCGGAGAGCGCACCCTGGAGAGCGTGCAGGGCATCTGCTACCGCGTCCATGACGACGCGGATCCGCGGGGATGGCATCTTCACACCACCCCGACCCGGCCCAAGTTCAAGGACCTGGACCAGCTGCCGTTCCCCGCTCGTCACCTGTTGCCACCGAACATCTACACCCCGATCCCCGTCGACGACCATGCCGCGCCGAAGTTCGCGATGGTCACCAGCCGGGGCTGTCCGCACGCCTGTGCGTTCTGCCAGAAGTCCCGCTCGGGGTACCGCAGCCACTCTCCCGAATACGTCGTCGATGAGATCGAACACCTGATTCGGGACTATGGGGTTCAGGACATCGCCTTCGTCGACTCGCTGTTCTGTTCGAACAAGCGGCGGGTGCATGCGATCTGCGACGAGATCATCCGCCGTGGGCTGCAGGACAAGTTCTCCTGGACCTGCTCGGCCCGGGTGGAGGTGGTCGACAAGCCGCTGCTGGCCAAGATGAAGGCGGCGGGTTGTTGGCGGACCCGCTTCGGCGTCGAGTCTGGCCACGACGATGTGCTCGACTTCATCTCCAAGGGCATCACCACCGAGAAGGTCCGCCAGGCGATCACCGCCGCGGATGAGGTGGGGTTGCGTCCGAAGGCGTTTTTCATGGTCGGCCATATGCCCGACACCCGCGATCGCATCCTCTCGACCATCGAGTTCGCCAAGTCGATCCCGCTCCACGACGTCACGGTTCAGATCAACACGCTTCTTCCGGAGACGCCGCAGCTGGACATCTGGAAGCGAGAGGGCTACAAGTGGGGCCGCGTCGTCAACGCCAGCACCGATGAGACCAGCTTCTGGGAGCCGACCTTTGTGCCGTGGGGCCTGGAGTCGGACGACCTGATCGAGCTTCACCGCAAGTTCTACCGCGAGTTCTACCTGCGCCCGGTCACCATCGCCCGGCACCTGGAGAACATCAAGAGCTGGCGCGACGTCGCCAAGTACGCCCAGGCCGCCAGCCTGTTCTCGTTCTTGTTCTTCGACCAGGAGCGGCCGACCCTGTCGATGTGGAAACAGGCGCTGAAGGACCGTCTGGGGCTGTCAGACGCGGACGCCGACGAGCTGGCGCCGCGGCTCGCCGCCAAGTGACCCCACGCTGTGCTCCTGCTGTTCGGTTTCTTCGTCGGATGTGCGCCCACCTCAGAGGACACGCCACTTCACGAGCGACCGCCCCCTGAGCAGCTGCTCCTGCTCGAGCAGGCCCTCGCAGACAGCCCCGAAGCGGCCCTGGCCCTCTGCCCCCGGCTCACCGCGCTCGACGCCCAGGAGCGCTGTCGGACCCTGCAGACCCGGCCCCATCTCTGGCAACGCCCTCCCCAGAAACGTCCTGCAACCTTCGCATCTCCGTATCGCGATGTCGCACCGCTGGTCGAGCCCTGTGATCGGTTGCCCACCCCCCGCGACTGCTGGAGCCGCCACGCGAGGGGGCGGGCGATGGCCAACGATCCAGATGCAGCCGCCCAGGCCTGCGCTGCCCTCGATGCTGGCGCCTGGAAGGAAGAGTGCACCTTCCAAGCTGCAGAAGCGTTGATCGCTGCATACCCTGCGCGGTACGCGGCGACGGTGCACCTCTGCGCGGTGTCTGGCCGATTCGTCGAAGACTGTCTGGACCATGCGCGAGACCTGCTCTCGGCGCAGGCACCGATGTCACCGACCACCTCAGCGACAGACTGGGCGCCGCTTCTGGACGCGGACCGACAGATCTCCCAGACCTGGGCGGCCATTGATCGCGATCGCGGCGCGCAGGAAGCGGATCGGATGTGGGGAAGCGCCCTGGCCAACACCTACGCCGAAGCGGCCCGCGTGACCGGGGCACCCCTCGACGTCATCCCCACACACCGCGCCCCGCACGCACGCGGCGCGATGGCCTGGCGAATGATGCAGCATTCTTCGCCATCATCGAAGACGTTGTCCGAATGGGCAGCGGACCTCGCAACCGCTGAAGCGGATCGCAGCGATACAGCCCCGACCGGCCAGCCCCGGCGGGCGCTCCCCAAGGCGCCGCTGGTGTGGACCGACGGCGCCCCTGAAGACGCGGCGGTGATCTCCTGGTTGGGTCGCGATCGCCGGGTCTCCGTGGCCGAGCCAGAGGTCGATCGGGTCCTCGCGGTGCTCAACGCCGCGGCCCGTCATCCGGACGGGCAGGCGCTGGTCGCCGAAGCCCGAACCCACCCAGACCCACGTGTGCGATGGACCGCCGCGCGGCTCAGCCGCCCTGGCGGTTGAGGATCTGCGCTCACAGCGCGCAGCGGAAACCGACCATATTGAGTTGATAAGAGGACGGGAAGCTGCTTCGCGCCCATGTGCGGAGCGCAGGCGCGTCGAACATCCAGGCCCCGCCGCGGACCACGGCGTTGCAGCCCTGGGCATCGCAGGGGTTCTGGGGATTTCGGGCCGGTCCCTGCTCGTAAAACCGTGCATCGTCGGCGTCGGCGCACCACTCATAGATGTTGCCGGCCATGTCCTCGACGCCATAGGGCGAGGCGCCGTCCGGATACCGCCCCACCGGCGCCGTGCCGACCTGCGGCGAGCGGTTGAAGTGTGCATGCCGGGTGCCCGGATTGGTCCGCCCCCAGGGGTACCGACGGCCATCGGTGCCACGGGCGGCCTTCTCCCACTCCGCCTCGGTCGGCAGCCGCAGCCCGGCCCAGCTGCTGTACGCCGCGGCGTCCAACCACGACACATAGACGACCGGATGATCATCCAGCCCCGCCGGGATCTCACCGCCGCGCCAGTGCGCCAGAAACCGCCGGGCGGCCTGCCCCGCCGGCCGATACCCCGTCGCCTCCATAAACCGCTTAAACTGGCGGTTGGTGACCGGTCGCTGGTCAATATGAAACGCATCCAACCACACCGACCGTCGCCGCGGGCCCATCTGAAAGGCGCCGCGGGGGACGCGGAGCAGCACCCCACCGTGGGCATGGGCGATCCGCGCGGGCGACGCGGCTTCCGCTCGCTTCGTTGGCGTATGCGCCGCCAACGCCGCAGACAGCCGCCGATGAACCACGGTGCAGCTCTGCGGGCGATCGTCGGGAGACTTGGCCAGGCAGTCCAGGATCAGCGTCTCCAGCGCAGGCGGAACGTCATCCCGCAGCGACGACGGCGCCGGCGGCGGCTCCATCACATGCGCCATCATCAGCGAGAACTGGTTCTCCATCTCGAAGGGACACTGACCGCAGACCGCCTCAAACAGGGTCACCCCCAGCGAATAGATGTCCGCGCGATGGTCGAGGATCTCAGGTTGGCGGGCCTGCTCTGGAGACATATACCGACAGGTGCCCATCAGCGCCCCGGTCATCGTGTACGTCGTCCCCTCCAGGACCTTGGCGATGCCGAAGTCGATGACCTTGGGCGTCCACCCCTCTGGATCAGCGCGCAAGAGGATGTTGCCGGGCTTGACGTCCCGATGAACGATGCCCCGCTGGTGGGCGTGGCCGATGGCGTCCAACACTCCGCCGAAGATCCCCTCCAGCTCGGCGTAGGGAATCCGGCCGCCCCAGGCGACCAGGTTCCGATCCAGGCTGGTCCCCTCGATGAGTTCCATCACAATGGCGATGACATCGTCGGTGCGCACGATGTCGTAGACGGTCGCGATGTTCTTGTGGTTCCAGCGGGTCATCAGCCCGCCCTCGCGAAGGAACCGGCGCTGAATGCCCGCGTCCCCCATCAGGTTGCTGTGGAGGGTCTTGATGGCGACCTGCCGCTGCATCTCGACGTCCCAGGCCCGATAGACGATGCCCATCCCGCCCTCACCGATGAGCGAGATGATCTCGTAGTTGTGGCCGAGCCGGGTGCCCGCAGGCAGGTGACGAGACGGCGGCGTCCGGGACGGCGTCTGCCCGTCCAGGCTGCCCGTCATCTCAAAGGTCTTCGCCGACCTGGGATCATCACGCTCTGCCATCACGTCGAGTATAAACCGATTCCGGGCTCAGCTCTCCCGCTGGCGCATCCCGACGCCGTGCCGGCGCACGTCTTCCACGCCCATCTCCTGGAAGCGGCTGTGGAGGTGCCGCATCAGCGCCGGCCCCTCATCCACGCGCGCAGTGAGCGATTCCAGGTCCATGCCCGGCTCGACGAGCACGCTGTATCGGAGCGTCTGGCTCTCCAGCTGCGCGTCTTCGCTGCCATGAAAGATGGGCATCACCGCTTCGTGGGCGTCGCCGAGGAGTTCATCAGCGAGCGAGGCCTCGATCCCGCCGACCCACAGCGCCCCCTGCAGCAGCGGATCGGTGAGCGGCTGCCCCGGGTGGCGCCCCCGCATCGCGTCCTTGCGCTTGATCATCAGCGACGCAGGGATCGCCGAGGAGCCGTGAATGACAAACGACAGCCGGGGAGGGATGCGCTTCTCATCATATTCGATGAGGACCTCAAACCCGTCGATGTGCCCGGTGGCGACGAAGCCATGCGGGAGGCTCTGGAGGCGGAGGTTTCGAGACCACTGGAGCCATCGGCTCAGCGCCGCGCGGAGCTGCTTCGGGCGGTTCTCATTGAACCGGGCCTGCAACGCGATCATGCTCTCCCCGACGATGGACGCCCCGCCCAGCCAGCCGAGCAGGTAGACGACAAACGCACCCTTCAACCAGAGCGGCCCGTTGATCTGGAGCGCCCACAGCATGCCCGGGAAGATGAGCGCCAGCACCGCCATCCCCCAGGCCACCACCACCCAGGTCAGCGCGGCGTCGCAGGTCTCTTGACGAAGCGCCGTCCCAGGGTGGGTCAGGTGGATGAGCGACGCCCCCATCATCGTGAACATCCCAGCCCACAGGAAGTGCGCCACCGACCACAGGGTCGGCAGCGGCTGGGCGAAGGCGGCGAACGTCCCCACCGCAGCGAGCAACATGCTCAACACCAGGCCGTTTTGCACCCAGCCGGGGTTTTGCTTTCGGCCCAACCCCCACACCGACACCCCGGCGATCAGCGCGAAGACCGGTGAGATGACGACCAGGACGAAGGCCAGCAGCGCCCGCCCCAACGCCTGGCCAAACCAGGATCGCGAATTGGGTTCCCTCACCCTTTCAGCGTAGTGCGTTGTTTCTCCAGGGTCTACATCGCTTCTCGCAGAGCATGCGCTTCCGCCACGGTGGCCTGATCGCGCCCGTTGTGCTTCGAGGCGTACAACGCTTCGTCTGCGGCGCGCAGTCGTTCCTCCAGACCGACCCCATGCCGCGCGTCGGCGACCCCGAAGCTGGCCGTGAATCCGGGCAGGTTGTCTCGCGCCAGGAAGACCGGCAGTCCCAGCTGAATCTGGCCGATGGTCTCCAGCGACTGCTCCGCCGATCGCCCGGGGAGGATGATGACGAACTCTTCCCCGCCGAGGCGGGCGACGACGTCATCGCTCCCCACATGGTGTTGAAGGGCCTTGGCGAAGACCTGAAGGGCCCGATCGCCGACGGGGTGGCCGTATGTATCGTTGAGCCGCTTAAAGTGATCGATGTCAGCGATGGCCAGGGCATAATCGCTCCGATCCGCGGTGAGGGCTTCGATCCGGGACATCAACGCCCGCCGGTTGAGCAGACCGGTCAGCTCATCGGTCGAGGCCGCGTGCCGCGTGGCCGCCATGACCCGGAACAGCCCCAGCCGCACCCCCGCCTGCTCCGCGACGATCTGCAACCGCACCCGCGACTCTGCCGACGGCGCCCGAACCGGCGCGGTGTGCAACACCCCGAGGGCCTGGCCGTTGATCGTCACCGGCACACACAGCCCATGACAAGGGGCGCTCCGCTCGGCCAGCATCCGGCAGGCGTCCAGGTCACGGCTGGAGCCCGTCCGGATCTGCCCGCTCCGCATCGCCGGACAGTCTCCGCTGGCGCGCACCGGGCAGCCGAAGCCTGCGTCTACATGCCCGCCGACCAGGGCCCGCTGAAGGCGAGCGCTCCGCGGATCGGTGAGCAACAGCTCGACCGGCGCGTCTGGGCTGATCTGATCAAGGGCACGGCGAATCACCCATCGGGCTTCGTCCTCATTGACCGACTGCCCCAGGGCGGTGGTCAGATCGGTGGCAAATTCCTGACGTTGAACGGCGCGCCGGAGGCGAGACGCCTGCTTCGCGACCCGAGAGATCTCGCGACGCTGCCACCGCTGGAGCGGCTGGGACAGGATCGCCCCCGAGAGGATGACCGAAACGACCGCTTCGATGACGGTCAGCGCCAACAGCGAGGGGGTGACGTCGATCAAGGAGAGCAGCTGGTGGATCGAGAGGCGCGCCAGGAAGAGGGCGATGAACAGGGCGGCGAGGGCGCTGAACAGCGAGGACATGGACAGAGAACGTGTCATGGCAGGATCCTCGGGGAGGGTCCCCACGATTCGGACATCCTGTTCAGAGATTGAGGTGATTTCTCAGGAAAGGTGTTGACGGGTCCAGGCTACCGAGTATTGCAGAAAGAACAGCGCCCAGTCAGATGGCGGAGCCGAGCGCTTCGAGGACGGAGCGGGGGCATCGGACAGCCGGGTATGAACAGGTTGCTTGGGGTTGGCCGGTCGGATGAGATCTGTGGATATGAATCACAACCGTCTCCCCATCGATGTTCCTGACAATCATGACCTTCTGCTTGGCAGTGAAGGTTCGGCGCTTGCGCCGTGGGCTCATGGAATCCTCGGAGGGAAGTGTGCATAAGTCGCCGACCCGCACTGCCCGATTTCGACTGAGGCACCACATAAGCCTGCGATAAGGCTGTCGACCGGTCATGATGTGTTTGTGATTACACTACTTGCTCTCCTAACAACCGCAAATGCAGCCACTCACCCAGCCTCTTGGGGCGTTTATGGTGAAATCAACGGAGCCCGGTACATGGGAGCGGGCAGCATCAATATCGAGGTTCGACCTTTCTCTCGATTCGCCTTCAGTGCCGGTGTGGGCGGCTCCTTCATCAATGGAGGTGATGCGGGTGCAATACTACGCGGTGCTCGTGTTCAAAGTCACTTTCTCCTTGGGAACAGTGCTCATCTCTTCGAGATTGCAGTTGGTGGTGGGCCTATATCAGGTTTTGCTTCAAGACCTGATGGATCCGATGATATCCAACACTTATTCATCCCGGCTGCCCAGCTCGGCTACCGATATCAGAAATCAGATGGCGGCGTGATGGCTCGGTTCGGCCTTGGGACTTCATTCTTCACTGTTGGCTTAATGGTGAGTGGCGGATGGACCTTCTAAGGAAAGGTATTGACGGGTCCAGGCTACCGAGTATTGCAGGAAGAACGTCGCCCGGTCAGATTGTGACCGGATAGAATATTGCGGTCAAAAGCTGGCCTGTTTGACACTTCGATGAATCGGTGGTGTGGATACAGGGAGGGTCGTCAGCCCCTACCCCACCCCATCTCCGCCCTGAGGAGGTCCGCTCATGCCTGTCAAACTCGGAAGAAAACGGCTGCCATCCGGCTACTCGTGTCACGACTTCAAGTACGCGGGTCGTCCCGCAAAAGATCAGGGCGATTTTGGCGCTGATGTCGGCATCGCCGATATGGCCTGTGTCAACCAGTTCGGCGAGCACAACAACGCCAAGCACTACCATGGTGGCGTCGTACAGAGCAAAGACGGCCGCTGGTGGGTGTATCTGGAATGGGGGCGTATCAAGCCTGGAAAATCCTGGTCAAACTACTTCAACGGCCAGGACTTCCAGTTCGTCCAGTGCGGCTCCGAGCGTGAGGCCCGCGCCTTCTTCGCCAAACAGATGAACTCGAAGAACACGAAGCGTCTGGTGAAGAAGTCCATCGGCGGACGCGACATCTGGGCGGGCAAGTCTGGCAAGGACGGCTACATCGTCCAGAAGCTGGCCACCCGTGAGCGCGGCCTGCCCGACGCGTACTCGATCAAGGACGCCTCAGGCGTCAAGATCAAGGCGGAGCCCAAGAAGCCCGAAGCCAAGAAGCCGGACGCGCCGAAGAAGCCGAAGAAGACCTTCCAACCGCAGGTCGTCGATCTGGCCCGGTCGTTGGTGGTTGGGACGCAGCAGTACGCCCGGGCTGCTTCAGAGGCCACCGGCGTCATCCCCACGATGGAGGCGATCCGCGAAGTTCGTGAGGAGCTTCTGCCCCTGGCGCTCAAAGAGATCGGGCGCATCGGCGATGACATCGACAAGCAGATCCGTGACAGCAAGCTCATCGACCTCTCCAAGCTGGTCGCTGCCCTGGTCCCCCGCCCGATCCCGCGGCACGGCACGGCGAAGCAGCGGGCGATGGCCACGATCCTGTCCGGCGAAAACGTCCTGATGATTCAGCAGGACCTTGACGCCTTCGAGTCGGCGCTGAACAACGAGGACTTCAAGGTCGAGAAGAACGACAAGCAACAGTACATCGACCCCGACGAGCTGATGGGCGCCAAGCTCACCTGGATCGACCCCAGGTCGGACCTCGGCAAGTTCGTCGAGGGCGCCTACCGCAAGATGACCAACAATCGGCACGGCTACCTGCGCGGCAAGCTGCGGGTCAAGAACATGTTCATCGTCGACCGCCCCAAGCAGGATCAGCTGTTCATCGACGCCGCCACTGTGGTTGCCAAGCGACGCAAGGGCGACTTCAAGCACTACGCCCGGCTGCAGCCGGCCCGCCGGCCCGACTTCGGAGGCTTCTCCGACGTCGCCGCCCAGGCCAACGTCTTCATGGGCATTCACGGCACCCGCGCGGTCAACGTCCACCCGATCATCAAGTCGAACCTTCGGTTGCCCCGGCAGCTCAAGGGCGTCCACATCTCCGGCGCGGCCTTCGGCCACGGCATCTACTTCGCCACCGACTGGAAGAAGAGCTACGGCTACACCGGCCACGGCCGGGCATACTACGGCGGCGGCGGCGGGATCTCCGGGCGCGGATTCTTCATGTTCCTCAACGACGTCGTGATGGGCAAGGGCTATATGACCAAGTCGACCGGCTCATGGGTAGAGGCACCGCGTGGCCATGACTCCGTGGCCGCCTACCCGGAATTCTCATCGGTCGTCAACGACGAGCACATCATCTTCAACCCCCACCATCAGCGCATCCGCTATATCATCGAGGGGGATCTGGGCTGACCATGACGACCCTGAAACACATCATCGAGAACGACCCGGACTGGAAGAAGGTGGCGATGGCCTTCGTCAACTACCGGATCGGCACCGACCAGTGCTTCTCCTCGGGTGAGATCGCCCGGGAGCTGCGGGTCTACCGGCCCGACCTGGTCTTCGGTGTGGGCGAGCTGGGCGAGCACCTTCGCGCCCAGCATCAGGCCAAGACCATGGCCAGCTACGACGATGGCTTCGATGAGATCTATCCGATCAAGGTCCAACGTCAGACCACCGGCAAGGGCCGCACCCCCGCCGGCATCCAGGTCGTCGTCTACGCCAAAGACCCCGCAGACGCTCAGAACCACGACTTTGAAGTCGACATCCCGCCACCGGGCGGCTCCAAGAAGTTCTGGGCGGGCTGAGCGGATGTCATCCCCCAATGGACATGAGGCGGACCGCCAACGACAGGCCCACCTCGTGGCGCTGGTCCAGGCCGCAGACCCCGAAGACATTGAGTCGGGTCGCTCGATCGTTCAGCCGAACGATGTGCCAGGACTCGCTGCGTTGTATGAAGGGCTGAGCTGGACCCAACGGCTGGCGCTGGTCGACCTCATCCAGGATCAGAGCCACCCGTCGATGGAGCCGGTCATGCGCGATATCCTCCGCGCGCCCGGGCAGGGGGACTGGGTCGATCTGCCCAAGGCCGTCGCGCTCGGTTACCTCGACGAAGATCTCGATCAGTTTATGGCCTACTACAACGATCGGGACCTGCTGCACGACACCGTCCGCCGCTTCCTGCGATCGCACGGCCAGGCTATCGAAGGCGAAGCGGACCCGCCGACGCGGGTGCCGAACG
Source organism: Myxococcota bacterium (assembly GCA_038520555.1). Classification (GTDB taxonomy): domain Bacteria; phylum Myxococcota_A; class UBA796; order UBA796; family UBA796; genus JBCBLB01. Next base: position 14,921 of record JBCBLB010000163.1, read on the forward strand.
CGCGGGGGGCGACGACCGTCGGCGAAGCGGCGGCGAACGGGCAGCGGGTGGTGCTGCGGCGACTGCTCCGCGACGGCGCCTCACCAGACGTGATGGTCGATGGCGAACCCGCGCTGCTGCGGGCGTTGATGAACCACCACCCCACCTGCGCGATCGAGCTTCTGTACGCGGGCGCCGATCCCAACAGCACCCGAAACACCGCCAACCAGAGCGCGCTGTGGTGGGCGGCAGGGAACGGGCACGCGGACGTCGTGGGCCTGTTGCTGGACAAGGAGGCCGCCGTCGATGCGCCGGATCGATGGGGGGGCACACCGCTCATGCAGGCAGCGTCGAGCGGGCACACCGGGTGTGTGCGCCGGTTGTTGCGTGCGGGCGCCGATCCAACCGCGACGTATCATGATGGGCGGACGGTCATCAGCCTCGCC
>JBCBLB010000148.1:0-15938 GCA_038520555.1 Myxococcota bacterium
GCTGGCGCTGGCACAGCTGGGCTACCGCAAGAGCGAGATTGATCTGGTGTTGTCTTCGAAGGACGTACCAGACGTCGACGACGCGCCCATCGAACAACGACTCAAGGCCGCGCTGTTGTTTCTGCAGCAAGCGTAAGGAGTAGACGCGCATGACACGCATCATCGATCCGAGCGGTTCGGACGGCCCAAGCAGCACCGACCCGGCGCTCCGTCCCCGAAACCTCGACGAGTATGTTGGCCAGAAGTCCATCGTCGAGAACCTCAAGGTCTACGTCCGGGCTGCGGTGGCCCGGGGCGAGGCGATGGATCATGTCTTGTTGGCAGGCCCCCCGGGGTTGGGCAAGACCTCATTGGCGTACATCATCGCCGAAGAGCTGGGGGTGGACATCCGTCCGACCTCAGGCCCGGTGATTGAGCGGGGTGGAGACCTGGCCGCGATCCTGAACGGCTTACAGGAGCGTCAGGTTCTGTTTATTGATGAGATCCACCGGCTGAACCGCGCGGTTGAGGAGGTGCTCTATCCGGCGGTTGAAGACTTCCGAATCGACGTGATGTTGGGTCAGGGGCCGGCGGCGCAGTCGGTGACGCTGCCATTGCAGCCGTTCACCCTCATCGGCGCGACGACCCGAGCGGGGTTGTTGACCCGTCCGCTCCGGGATCGGTTCCAGATCCAGTTCGCGATGGAGTTCTACACCGCCTCTGAGCTGGCGGAGATCGTTCGCCGCAGCTCGGCGCGGCTTGGGATCAACCTGACCGATGACGCCGCCCGTGAGATCGCGCGGCGGGCACGGGGGACCCCGCGGGTGGCGAACCGGCTTCTCCGCCGGGCCCGTGACTTCGCAGAGGTGGAGGGCAACGGCGTCATCAACCTGGACATCTCCCGGCTGGCGCTGTCGCGACTGGGCATCGATGAAGAAGGGCTGGACAAGATGGACCGCCAGATCCTGGAGACCATCGCGGTGAAGTTCGACGGCGGCCCGGTGGGCATCGACAGCCTGGCCACTGCGATCGGCGCCGAACGGGACACCATCGAAGACGTCTATGAGCCGTACCTCATCATGCGGGGCTTCGTGCAGCGAACCCGACAGGGTCGGGTGCTCACCAGCCATGGCCTTCACCATCTGGGCATCCCCTCACAAAATACCCTGTTTGGCGGCGCCTCGAAGAAGACCGGGGGCAACTGATGGGTGTGTCGCCGCGTATGATGATGGCGTGTATGATGATGGTGTGTGGGATGATGGGATGCGCGGCGTTGAGTCCCAGCCCGCCGCAGCCTGAACCAGACGCCGCTGTTGCAGAATCCGAGCCGACGCCGCCGGCGCCGGTGTTGCCCACGATCCCGCTCCAGGTTGGGGGGACGACGGTCACTGCAGAGGTGGCGGATACTGATCGGCTTCGGGCTCGGGGGTTGATGGCGCGTCCAGCGCTGCGACCGGATCACGGGATGCTGTTTGTCTATCCAGAGTCGCGGCCGCGGTCGTTCTGGATGCACAACACCCCGCTTCCGCTGAGCATCGCCTATATCGATGAAAACGGTGTGATTGTGCGCATCGCAGACATGGAGCCGTTTGATAAGACGACGGTGCCCTCGGAGAAGCCGGCGATGTATGCGTTGGAGATGGCGCAGGGATGGTTCGCCACCCGCCATATCGAGGAAGGGCAACGAGTGAACGGCCTGCCCGGGCCGTCGGCACAGTAAGGGGCGACATCGGGGTTGGGTTTGGGGTACAACCAGTCCCAATGCGACAACAACACACCCTCTGCCGATCGACCGTGGTTTGCGGCATCGGCCTCCACAGCGGCGCACGGGTGTCCGCGACGTTGCGACCTGCGCCAGCGAACAGCGGGGTGACCTTCTTTGACGGAGGCGCACCGGACGCGCCGGGTTGGCCGGCCCGCTTTGACCAGGTCACGACGACACGGCTGGCGACGACGTTGGGCAACGGTCCACACCGGGTCTCGACCGTCGAACACCTGATGGCGGCGCTGCTGGCAGAAGAGATCGACAACGTCGAGATCGTGGTGACTGGCAATGAGATCCCGGTGTTGGACGGCAGCGCGGCGCAGTGGGTGACGATGCTCCGTGAAGTGGGCCGACAGGTTCAGCCAGCGCCGCGGCGAAGACTGGTCATCCGACGGCCGGTTGAAGTCCGAGAGGGCATGTGTTGGGCCCGCTTGTCGCCGAGAGAAGACGCGGGGCTGACGCTGACCGCTACGATCGCGTTTGATCATCCTCGGATCGGGACCCAGACACTGTCGATGCGCCTTGGATCGAAGTCTTTCGCGGAGCAGCTGTCCTGGGCGCGAACGTTCGGCTTTCTGCGGGATGTGGAGCGACTCCGTTCCGCGGGCCTGGCCCGGGGGGGGAGCCTGGAGAACGTCGTGGTGTACGATGAGAACGACGTAGTGAATCCAGAGGGGCTGCGGGGCGCAGACGAAGCGATCCGTCACAAGTTGTTGGATATGGTCGGCGATCTTGCTCTGGTCGGTTGTCCGGTAGAGGGACACTTTGAAGCGCACCGACCGGGCCATGCGTTGAACCACCGCCTAGTGAATCGTCTGTTCGAGATCCCGGATGCATGGGAGGTTCGGGAGGGCTGAGGGCGCCCTGTCGAAGCACGGTGTCTGGAAGTCTTGGAAATGAGTTGACATTCCCGTGTCATTGTCGGCATGTTAGGTGAGACACGCACGATTCTCTTTTCGTAAACCTCAGCCCCTGGAAGGTACCATGAACTGGCGTCCCTCTCCCCGTCCGAAGCCTGATCAGCCGAAGCCCCGCTGAGTGTCCCTCCAGGACGCTCGGGCGCTCCACGGCCCGACACCGCCCCTCCCAGACGGCCCACCCTATTCGTGTGTTGACCTGGAATCCTGGGCGGGCGTTCCGTTTGAGCTTCCCGCGGGTGATGTAAGGCTCCCTGCGATTCATCGCGGGGAGCCTTCTCCGTCACCGCCCCTTGATAACCTTCAAGGGGCGGTTCGATATTGGGATGAGCATCCGGAATGGATGTCGTTTTTAGAGCCCGACTCGCCGATTCATCGCGACAAGTTGTTGGAGCGGGCCCTGTACCTGGATCTGTGGGCGCCGCACCTGCCTCCGGGGTGTCGGGTCCTGGATCTGGGCGGTGGCATCGGCCGGTTCACGACGTGGCTGCTCGATCAGGGTTGCGACGTGGAATTGGTCGATCCCGATCTGCGCAGCCTGTGGCGGGCGGTCAGCTTCGCCGCTGGGCGGCAGGGCCGTCTGGATGTGCACTGGAGCACCGGGGAGCGGATGCCGCAGCTGCCGCCCTTCGATGCGATCATCGCCTGTGAGGTCCTCTGCTATGTCGAGGATCCCGCCCGGGTCATCCGGCGTCTGGCCAGCATGCTCAAGCCTGCAGGCGCGCTGCTGATCAGCGTCGAGTCCCGATGGGGCTGGGCGATGGCGGCGGACGCGCATCCTGGGAGCATCGACGCCTTCTTCACCGGTGTGGTCCATGTCCCCGGCGACGTCTGGGTTCAGACCTACACCGAAACCCACTTCCGAGAGTTGTTGGCCCCTCATTTTGAAATCCGCACGTTGTTGCCGAGTCATTATGCGTTCTCTGGCCCGTTTGAGATCGCCAGCGACGTTCACCGATTGACCGCCCGCGAAGCGCTGGCGTTGGAACAACGGCTTCGGGACCACCCGGTGTCTCGTCCGCTCAACCGTGCCTGGATGGCTGTGGCACAACGTCGGAACCATTGATGGTGAGGTGATTCATGCCAAGACCAGCCAGAATGGGCTAGTCTAAGGGACGCGGTGACGTTGTCCGGTGTCGCTGCCAGGGAGATTCATCCACATGCGAGTTCTATTGGTTCAACCGCCACGGTGTTACTGGCCCTACACCAGCGAAGGGGACAATTTCCTGCTGCAACAGGCGATGCCGGCCCTCGCGGCGGTTGCCCGCGCGGAGGGGCACGACGTCCGGGTGCTGGACTGTATGCCGTTGCATATCGGGTGGCGGTCACTGTTCGATGAGGTCCGCGACTTCAAGCCGCACGTCATCGGCTGTGGCGAAAACCACGCCCTGTATGCCAGCGAAGCCCTGAAGTTCTTCGCGCTGTGCAAACAGGCCGCCCCGGAAGCGATCACCATCGCTGGCGGTGGCCACTTCACCAACCTTGCGCACCGCTATGCGACGCGCCCTGAGATCGATGCGATCTGCGTCGGTGAAGGCGAGCAGACCTTCGCGAGGATGCTGGCAGCGATCGATGCCGGCCGGCCGGTGGAAGAGTGGGATGACATCGACGGGATCGCGTTCGGCCGAGAGGGCGAGATGGTCCGCACCCGGCCGGCGGCTTTGGTCCGGGATCTCGATGATCTGCCGATCCCGGCCTATGACCTGATGCCGATGCACCTGTATGGCAAGAGCCGGTATCTGTTCTCTCCGGGCGGCACGACGCTTCATCACTCTCGGGGGTGTGTGAGCAAGTGCAGCTTCTGCGCCTGGTGGACCACTATGGCCGACCGCAGCTATGACTCCGACGGCAACGTAAAGCTCTCGCCCCGGTGGCGCAGCAAATCCGTCGACCGGATGATGGCTGAGGTCGAAGAGCTCTACTACCGCTACGGCAAGCGCTCCTACGTCTGGGTGGATGAGAGCTGGAACATCGACCCGAAGTTCAACTATGAGTTCTCCCAGCGGATGATCAAGTCTGGTATGCAGACCAAGTGGATGACCTTCATGCGGGCCGACTGCATCCTTCGCGACCATAAGAAGGGCATCCTCGGCGATCAGATCGCCGCGGGGCTCAGCCACATCCTCATCGGCGTCGAGCGGGCCGAAGACGATGATCTCAAAGACGTGGACAAGCGGTTCTATCAAGGCGGCGTGGCTGAGCAGGCGGTGCGCATCTTCAAAGAACACTATCCCGAAGTGTTCATCCAATGCACCTTTATCGTCGGTGTGAAGAACGAGAACCAGAACACCCTCGCCCGCCAGGTTGAGCTGGCGCAGTCACTGGACGTCGACTTCCCCGCCTTCCATCCGATCACTCCCGTTCCTGGGACGCCGATCTTCGATGACGCGATCCGCAACGGACACATCACCGAAGAAGATTTCGACGATTTCGACTGGATGTCGCCCGTGCTGGACTCGGACTATATGACCAAAGATGAGATCGCCTGGGCCCTGTTCGAGATGAACAAAAAGTTCGTCAACACGAAGTGGCTGCTCCGGGGGTTGACCAGCAAGGTCGACTACAAGCGCGACATGTATATGTGGTTCGCCAAGGTCTCCGCGAAGCAGGCCGTCGAAGCCATTCGAAACCGAATCAGCCCGTTCAACGTCAAGCATTACCAGTCTCTGGTCAAGCCGGAGTGGTATGACCAATAGAAATTCGGGGCGATCGCCGCGTCTGATCGCGCTTCAGGTAGCATGGGGGCGTGCGCACTGAAGACGCCCAGGATCGCCTGATCACGCTGCTGACCCATGAAGACGCTGATGTCCGGGAGCAGGGATGGTCGCTGATGCACGCGCTCGACCAGCACGAGCAAGCTGGCCTGATCGGAGAGATGCGCCGCCGCGCGGCGTCGATGGTCGCCGCGCGGCTGCGTGGCCTCGATCTGTCACAGCTCGATCTGCGTCATGCCGACTTCCGGGACGCCGAGTTGGCGGACAGCACGCTGACCGGAACATGGCTGCAGAAGGCGCGCCTGCGTGGCGCGGATCTCTCCGCTGCAGACCTTCGGGGGGCCCGCCTTCGGAGCGCGAACCTGGACGGTGCTGACCTTTCCGGCGCCGACCTGTCGGGCGCGCGCCTGCGCAGGGCCAGCCTCCAGGGCGCCTCTCTTCGCGGTGCATGCCTCGACTATGCCGAGCTGGAGCGGATCCGTGGAGTCGGGCTCCATGCGACCGGCGCCAGGGCCCTGGGGGCAGACCTCCAGAACGCCTGGCTCGACCGGGCCGACCTCACCGATGCACGGCTCGATCAATCCAGCCTGCGGCGCGCGCGGTTGTCTCATGCGATCCTCTGTCGGGTCAGCCTCCGACAGGCCCGATTACAACGCGCGATCCTCACCGATGCCGACCTTCGTGGGGCCGACCTCACCGAAGCCGCGCTGACCTGGGCCGACCTTCGGGGCGCAGACCTTCGAGACGCGCGGCTGTCTCAGACCGCCCTGCACATCAGCCTCTACGACGCCCAGACCCGGTGGCCTGCACGCTTCACACCTGCCCGAGATAGCCTCCGCGTCGGCCCGGGAGCCGATCTGTCGGGCCGCATGCTGCGGGGGATCCGGCTGGCCAACGCGCGACTGGTCGACGCCAACCTGTGCCGCGCCGACCTCACCGGCGCGAGCCTGATCCGCGCCGACCTCACCCGCGCAGACCTGCGGGAGGCACGCCTCGTTCGGGTCGACCTGTCTCAGGCGCTCCTGCGACACGCGAGGCTGAACGGTGCGATCCTCGGCACCACACGGGACGACCAGACCCAGGCGACCCGACTCCGAGACGCAGATCTTCGCGACGCCGACCTCCGCGACGCGATCCTCCAGGGGATCATCCTGACGAACGCCCAGCTGAGCGGCGCCGACCTCCGCGGTGCAGACCTCTCCCAGGCTCGGCTGACCATGGCCAACCTCCTCGGATGCCGGCACGATGAGCGCACCCGGTGGCCCGAAGATCTCGCCCCGCAGCTGCGACAGGCGCCCTGACGCGCTCAGATCATCATGTGCTTCAGCACCTGCACCCCCGACAGGAACAGGATGTAGACCAACGCCACCGTCGCCGGCAGGATCACCGGGTTCTTCTTCGGCTGCGCCGGACGGGGCCGGGCCTTCCCTGCAGCGCCGATCACGTGTTCTTTCCGGTCTTCTTCCGCAGACGCTTTCCTGGGCTCGTCCCAGTGAATGACTTCGGCGGTCTCTAACTCTTGAACCCAGGAAAACGCGCTGCGTCGTGCGTTGGTCTTCATCGTGTATCACCTCTTCGGTACCGAAAGGATCGGTGCGCGCCGCCCAGGATCCGACCCGAATGGAAGGCCGGTGTTATGTCGCGGGTCATTGTTCCTCTGCGACAACCAGGAGATAGATTGATCGCAGGGAGGTCCTGATGTTTGGTCGCAAAGAACAGGACGGGTTGCTCGACTTGCTCCAACATGCCGACATTGACGTTTCCCGACAGGGGTGGGCGCTGTTCGACGCCCTCGCGCCTGAAGAACGCGCCATGATGATCGAGCGGTTGGCGCAGGCAGAGATCTCGATGGCCTGGATGCAGATGACCGACCTGGATCTCTCTGGTCGCGCTTTGCACTGGAGCAGCTTCAGCGACGCCGATCTCTCCAACACCCGCCTCGTCGACGCCGATCTGACCAGCGCCATACTGGCCCGCGCCTGCCTCCGGCAGGTGGATCTGACCGGCGCGGACCTCACCGGCGCCTCCCTCAAGCAGGCCGACGTGCGGGCCGCCACGCTCCACGGCGCTCGTCTCCGCGGCGCCATCCTGAAGCGGGCCGATCTGTCTCACTGTGACGGCACCGGCGCGGATCTCACTGGCGTGATGGCCGAGCACATCGACCTCTCATTCGCCACTCTGCCCGAGGCGATCCTGCGGCAGGCGGCCCTGCACAGCGCCCGACTTCACCAGGCCGCCCTTCCTCTCTCCGATCTCAGCGAAGCGCGGCTGCAAGACGCCGATCTGTCCGCCGCCGATCTGTCCGGCGCGCGGCTGGAGCGCGCTCAGCTCAACGACGCGCGGCTGTATGGCGCCCAGCTCCGGGCCGCCGATCTCACCGAAGCCAACCTGTGTGGCGCCGACCTGCGCGACGCCATCATCGATGGTGCCGTGTTCGATGGGTGCATCTTCGATGCGAACACACAGTGGCCGACCGCCACCGCGCCCGCGGGCGCGGTGGCAGTCCAACCGGGGGCCCGGCTCACGCGAATGGACCTGCGCGGGTTCCGCCTCACGGCGGTGTCCCTGCAGGGCGCCGACCTCTCGGGCGCGCAGCTCGGCGGCGCCGATCTGCGCGGCGCAGACCTGCGAAGCGCCGATCTCAAGGGGGCCAACCTCGATAAAGCCGACCTCCAGGGGGCCAACCTCGAAGACGCAGACCTGCGCGAAGCCTCCCTCCGAGAGGCCAACCTCACCGAAGCCGACCTGTTCTCCGCATCGCTCCGGGGCGCGGATCTCGGCCCGCTGTCCGCCCGGTGGGGACAGGGCCACACCCGGCTGCAGCGCGCAGACCTCTCCGGCGCAGACCTGACCGATGCCAACCTGCGCGAAGCCCACCTCATCCGAGCGAAGCTGCGGGGCGCCCGGCTGCGAAACGCCGATCTCAAGGGCACACAGCTAGCGCGCGTCGACTTCGGCGACGCCGACCTCTGTGGTGCAGATCTGCGATGGGCTCAGCTCAGCGCATGGTGGATGCTCGTCAATTGTCGCTACGATGAACGGACCCGCTGGCCGAAGGGGTTCTCGCCCCAACGGAGCGCCGATGGCTGACGACCCCACCGCCCTCTACGATCGCCTCATGGAACTGCTCACCGATGATGACACCGACATCCGGCGTCAGGGATGGGAGCTTTTGTCCACCCTGGAGATGAGCGAGCGCCACCGGCTGCTGCTCTGGCTTCTGTCGCTCCACCGACCGCTGCTGGACGCGCGCATGGTGGGCTGGTCGCTCCCGGGCTGGAAGCTTCGGGGGCTGTCCTGCCCCAGCGGCAACCTCACCGGCGTCTGCCTGGAAGCAGCGTGGCTGCAGGACGCCAACCTCCACCACGCCCGGCTCGACCGTGCAGACCTCCAGCGGGCCCGGCTCCAGGGCGCCCAGCTCTCCGAAGCCTCGCTCGAGCAGTCTGATCTGCGCGGTGTGTTGATGTCCCGGGCCGACCTGTCTCGCGCCAACCTGCGGCAGACCGACCTGACCAACGCAGATCTGCGTCATGCCGTGTTGTATCAGGCGGACATGACCGAGACGCGTGCGGACGGGGGGTTCTTCCAGAAGGCGCAGCTCCGCGACGCCGACTTCAGCCGCGCCAGCATGCGGGGCACCTTCCTGCGCGAGGTCAAAGCCCACCGGACCCGTTGGCGTCGGGCCGATCTGACGGGCGCACAGCTCCAGCGGGCACAGCTGTGCGGCGCCGACTTCACCGACGCGGACCTGACCGACGCCCGTCTGGCCCGCGCCTGCCTCCAGCGGGCCGACCTGACGGGCGCGACGCTCGATCGGGCGGCCCTCCACCTGTGCCTATACGACGATGAGACCCGCTGGCCGAAGCGGTTCGTGCCTCCCCGAGACGCCCGGCGCCTCGCGCCTGGACTGGAGATGCCCGGCGCTCGGCTGGAACACACCGACCTGTCCGGCGCCAACCTGGCCCACGCCCGGCTGCAGGGCGCCGATCTGAACTCTGCCGATTTGACCGGCGCCAACCTGAACGACGCCGATCTCAACGGGGTCAACCTGCGGCGGGCCGTCCTGACCGGCGCCACCCTTCGCAACGCGCGGCTGATGGGCGCCAACCTGTCCGCGCCGATGAGCCCCAACGCGGAGCCCACGCCAGCGTCGGTCAACCTCTCTGGCGTCGACCTGCGCGGCGCCGATCTGCGTGACGCCAACCTCCAGCAGGCCAAGCTCCAGAACGCCGACCTGCGCGGCGCCGACCTGCGCGGCGCCAATTTGCATGGGGCGTTCCTCTACCATGCCCGCCTGGACGGCGCGGCCCTTCAGGGCTGTAACATGGACCTGGTCCGCGGCTATGTGCCCCAACGCGAGGACGCCGCCTCTAAAATCGACATCGAGGCGCTGCGGCGCTCGCGGGGCCGCTCCTGGTGGCGGCGGCTGCTCAGCTGGTGGAGCGAATAGGTTACGCCCCCGCGGCTGCCCCCGCGATGCCCAGCATGGCCAGGCCCCCGAACATAAACAGGAACACCAGCACGGCGGCGCACGCCGAGAGAATACCGAGGTAACCGGTGATCAGGCCGCCGAGCGCCAACCCTTCGCCGGTCTGGCGGCCATCTGCGGCGATCTGGCCGCGGGCCATATGCCCGAGCACGACGGCGAGGATGCTGCCGATCAGGGGAAGCGCGCCGATGAGACCGAGGATTCCCAGGATCAGGCTCGCCACAGCGAGCGAATTGGTCTGCTGCATGGTCGTTGTCTCCAAGGAGGAAGGAGCGGTGCCTGATTGTACGCCAGCCGACCGATTCTATGTCAGCGGGTTGTGTCCACAGAGGCGTAGAGCTCCAACCGCACATCCCGCCCGTCAAGGTGCACGGCATACGGCCGGGCCGACGTGGTGTCTCCGAGCTTCGCCCACTCCATCCGACCATATGCGGCCAGCGGAATCTGCGCAGCCTCCCAGGAGGCGGCATGATCGTCCTCACCGATGAGGGTCCGGCTCGCATACTGCAGCGGAGCGTCGCCGGACGTGCGCACCTGAACGGTGCCCATCTCTGGCAGATCGCGGAGGGCGTCATACGCCTCTGCGGGGAGCCAGGGGGCCCGGGGCGGCGCCTCCAGCTCCAGGGCGGCGACCGCGTCCCCCTGCAGGCTGAGCCGCCAGGAGCGCACGCTGCCGGTCGACGCGAGGCCGGCCGGCCACGCCATCGCGGCTCCGATGGCGTCCTTCAGCTCGCTGATGTCTGCGGCCACGTGCGGGCTGTCTGCCCGGAGGTGCAGCAGCGGCTCGGCGCCGCCGACCTCAACCTCAACGCTGAAGTCGACCGCGCCGCGTCCTTCGATGAGCTGCTGGTAGATGCGATCGACCAGGGCGAGGTCCACGGTGTGCGGCAGGGCGCGCAGCGCGGCATCCAGACCGCCCCGACTGATGCCCGTCAAGCCGAACGAGACCCGCTGATCGGACAAGACCGCATATGCGTCGGTCGTGTCGGTCAACAGGGACAACAAGGGCGCGGGGATCGGGTGTGAACCCGCGATCGCGCGCCAAACAGCCTCTACATCACGCATCAGCGACTCCACAACGGCAGTGGCGTCGCTCATAACCGCTTTCGTGAAAAGGCGACGTTCAGACGGCGATGACTTCGACCTTGTTCTCGTAGAACGCGACGTAGTCCTTGATCTGAGGGCCGTCTTCGATGGTCTTAAAATACGTCCACGCGGTGTTCGGCACCGTCTGCCGCCCCACGGTCATGTTCAGGTGCGACCACTCGCCCTTCCACGGGCACCGGGCGGTGTTGGAGGCGCGGGCGAACAGCTCCATCTGGACGTCCTCCGGCGGAAAATACCGCCGCGGCGGGAGGCTTCCCTCATGAACGATGATGGTCTTGTCGCTCTCTGCGAGGACCGTGTTGTTCCAGACCACCCGATACCGGGTCGAGTCCTGCTCTGTCGTGACGTGCGGCATCAATCACCTCCAATCGGAAAACGCCTTCCCACTGTTGAGATATCGGCCGACGTCTCCAAAGAGAAACCCGAATTGCTGCGTTACGGATCACCGCCGGGCCGCCGGGCTTCCTGGAGCTGCTGTTGGAGCGCGGACGCCTCCTCTTCGCCCAGCAGCGAGACCAGATCCGCCTGCATCTCCTGACGCAGCCCCATCATCTCTTCTCGAAGCGCGAACCGGTCGGCCCCTTCTTCGCTGCGCCGGTCCCACAGCGCCTCCATCTCGGCGAACGAGCCCTCAAACAGCAGCCGCAGCTCCTCCTCCTGCGCTTCGCTGAGCCCCTGCTCTTCGATGTAGGCGTCCAGCCCCGCCTGGACGGATGCGCGACGGCGCTCAAGCCGCCGTCGGAAGCGGGCCTGGATGCGTTCATTGACCGCCCCCTCTACTTCACCCTCGACGCGGGCGTCGACCTCTTCCTGGACACGGGCCTCGAAGTCTTCGGGGTCCCGACGTTGGAAGGGCCGCGCCCGCTCGGAACGCAGGCGCGATCGATCGCGGCGCCGCAGCGAAGGGTCCCGCTTCGCGGTCTGCGGTGCGTCTTTGAGCCGCTCAACCTGTGCGAGGGCGTCGCGGGCCTGCTGCTCGGCCGCGGACAGGTTCACCCGGAGCCGCACATCGTCGATGACCAACAACAAGACGAGCAGGCTCAGGCCACGGACGAGCAGCGTGTTCGATGACATGCGATCTCCCTCATGGATAGCGCGATCGTCACCATAACATCGTCACTCTTCAGGGGAGCTGCCAGAGCGATGGTCGAGAGACGCGCCGAGGGGCGGGGAAGGAGGACACGCCATCAATGAATGGAGACGAGGGCGTCATCCGGGGCCAGGCGAACACCTGCGACGGCGCGGACGGTGTAGCGCTCTCGGCGGGACAGGTCGTGGGCGATGATCAGGCCGTTGCGCAGACACTCACAGGCCAGCCGCTCCATCCCCTCATCGGTGCCCAGGCGAGACAGCGCCTCCCCCAGGGCCGCCAGCCAGTTCGGCGCCTCGACCACCATCCGATCAATCCTCGGCGAACGAATCTCCCACATCCCATGCCTCCCTTCTGCGTCAGGGTCATCGGGTTAGACCCTTCGACGCCATGATCTGGCACAGGTATCCTCAGCGGATCTCAACGAGATACTCCAGCTGTTGCTGCTCACCGCGGTAGATGACATATTCGTCGTCGGCAAATTGAGAGCCACGGACGCCATGACATGAATCGAAGCCCTTCGGCGGAGCGGTCAATCCATAGGTGATCTTGCGGTATGGCTTCATTTTGCCCAACGCGACCCGGGCGAGCGCGATGAACCGGGTGCCCTTCCGCCCCGGTGAGGTGTAGTAGTAGCTGGTACAGGCGGCGTCGCCGAAGTACAGCCCGTGCCCCAACCAGCCACCGTCGGTCCGCTTCACCCCCAGCTGAACGACCACCCGGGGCAGCAGCAGCCCACGTGACAGGATGCCCACCCAGTTGTGGATTCGCGAGCCATGCATCAGCAGCCGCTCGTTGCCGACGCGCTTGTCGAAGACGCTGCGCTCGCCGGGACGCCGCAGGGTGTAGATGTTCTGGATGTTGAGCTTGCGCATCTTTCGCAGCGAGCGCTGCATCAGCGTCACGATTTTCCCGTGCTCATCGCTACGAGAGGACAGGTGCTTCAGCTCGGCGCCCAACGCCTCGTAGCGGCGGTCGATCTCGGGGTCGAACAACACGCTCTGCTCACCGTCACCGCTGACTTTGAGCATGTCTCGCATCAGCTGAAGGGTCTGTTGCTTCTGCTCGAAGGCCGCCTCTGAGTTGAGCACGGCGGCCTGCATCGCCGACCGCGAGCGCCCGATGCGGTGGGGGATGGCGGTGTAGAAGTCACCGCTGAGATCGGCGAGGCGGCTGGTTTTGTTCCGTTGCCGAGAGTGGTACACCTTCAGCGCCTCATCCAGAATCGACTGGCCAGACTCCACCTGACCCAGGGTCAGCACGCCGAGCGGCGTCTCGATGCCGTTGGCCGTAATTTTGGCATTGACCGTTGAGGTCAGGGTGTGCGTCGCTTCGTCGTAGAGGTACGACACGAGATGTTGGACAGGCTTTGACAGCGTCGAGACCCGCCGCTTCGGCTTTGGCTTCGACGCGCGGTCGGCGTTCATCTTCTGGAGAGTGGCATCATCGACATGCCCCGAGCTGGCGCCGCGGGCCTGCTGCGAGCCGATCCGGCTGGAGGCAAGGTTGACTTCCCTGTAGCCCTTCCGCGCGCTGGTCTTCTGGCGATAAATCTGCTGGTACGTCGCCTCTGCCTCACCCAGGGTCGCGAAATACCGTCCCTCACGGACGCCGGCGTTGGGGTTTCGCTCCAGGTCGTCGGTGCGGCCATAGTGGGTGAACACACGATAGGGATAATCGGCTTTTGCCTTACCATGATGCAATTCAATGGCGTAGTACTTGTTGCGATTGGTGCGGATGTCAGTGTTCTGCAGCACGGCGTGGCGGATGATGTCGAAATCTGCAGCGAAGCTGGGTTCACCGGCCGATCCCGATTTCCAGGACTTGATTCGGGGCATCGTCGATCTCCTGTCCATTGGACGATCGGGTATACAGGGGGGGAGCTGTTTGATTGCTTTAGCGGCGGACAGAATCTGACCGTGACACCATTGTCGTGAATGGGTATCCATGATCCGGTGTTGATCGGGTGGCATGGTTTATGCTTGAAGAGTCAGCGGAGGTATAGATGAACATGAACCGATATCTGACTGCTGCACTCTGCCTGATCATTGGCTGTGATACTGGATTAAGCGAGACCGGAACCAAAGTCGAGCTGTGCGAGGGCAGCGAACTGGACGAGATCGATCCGGTCGACCTTGAGCAGTTCGCCATCGACGACAACGAGCTGACGGTCACGGTGGGCTACGGCGGCGGGTGTGAGGACCACTTCTTCCGCATGTGCTGGGACGGCTCTGTGGCCGAGTCTGCGCCGGTGCAGATCAGCCTGAACCTGATCCACGACGGCAACGGGGACAGCTGCGAGGCGTACATCACCGAGGATCTGGTCTTTGACCTGAGCCCGCTCGATGAGGGGATCAGCACGGAGACCGCGGATCTTTCCGTGAACGGAGCGTCAGCGGGGTCCTACGCACCCTGAGCGTGTCGCTCTGCTACACTCCAGGTCATGTTGTGGGAGGCACTGATCGGCGGGGCAGTCGGCGGACTGCTGGGCGGCCCCTGGGGAATGGCCGCTGGCGCGGCGCTGGGCGCCGGGCTGGACGTCTTCCGTGACCGCGTCGCGCCGCCTTTGGACGGCGTCTTGACGGCGGCCCACCACGACGATGGGCTGCTCTTGACGGCGACGCTGTCAGAGCCCATCCCCGAGGGGGGCTTTGCGCTGTTTGAGGCGTTCGACCATGATGAAAACCGGCTGGCTGCGACGGACGCCGCCCAGCGGTTCGCCAACCGTTGGGGGCATTTTCAGCTCACCACGTCAGTGCACGATGGTGGGGTTCGGGCATTCCTTCCATTCGGCGTGGTCGACAGCGGCAGCGCGACACTCGATCTTCGGCTTCGGGTGTTCGGGGCGCCGGAGCCGGACGAGCTGGACCTGATCGGCGAGCTTCGGGTGACGGTTGACTGGCCACAGGCCGCATACTCGGCGGCTCGGTTCTGGCGCCCCCTGTTGGGGCTGTGTATGGCCGTGGCCCATGCTGATGGGGCCGTGGACCGGGGCGAGGTCCGGCTGGTCCGCCAGCGCGTCGCGGCCGGTCTGGGCATCCCGGTTGAGGAGATCGAGACGGTGACCGAGATCCTTCGTACGGAGCCCTCTGCCTCGCTGGTGACGCTGATCGACGCGCTTCGCCTGCGCGCGCCGCGGCTCCAGGCCCGCCACGTCATCGGTGCGTTGGCCGATGTAGCGCATGCAGATGGGGCGGTCAGCCCGGAAGAGGTCGCGATGATCCGCGCGGTGGGTGCAGCGATGGGGGTGAGCCCATCTCACTGGCGCGCCTGGGCCGATGAGATGGGCCTGGAGCCGCGCTGAATCAGTAGGCTGGGTGTTCCCAGCCGGTGTGCCCGATCGCGTGGGACTGCCACTGCTGGCGCGCGGCGAGGCGGCGGCGCTCGGCCCCGACAGCGAAGAGCAGAAAGCCACCGATAAGGAGCAGGTTCGGCGAGGCAAACAGGCCCAGGGCGATGAACCCCCATGCGAACCACCGGGAGACGTTGAGGGCGATCTCAGTGGCAGAGGTGTTGTCTCGGGTCCGGCTCAGCCATGCCCGCAGGACCCGTCCGCCGTCCATCGGGAAGGCGGGGAGGAGGTTGAAGAGCCCCAGGACCAGGTTCATCCCAGCGAACAGGGCGGCGCCAGGGACGGCGAGCAGGGCGAGCGGGGCGGCGATCGCCGCAAGGGCGAAGTTGACGAGCGGTCCGGCGATGGCGATCCACAGCTCGGCGCGGGGCGTCTGGGGCTCTGCGGTCAGCGCAGCGATCCCACCGAAGGGGTAGAGGGTGATGCTCTGGGTATCGATCCCGAAGTGGCGCGCGGTGAGGGCATGACCGAGCTCATGCAGCAGCACGGAGCCGAACAGCGCCACGCCGAGCAGCGTCGTCCCCA
>JBCBLB010000388.1:0-9388 GCA_038520555.1 Myxococcota bacterium
CGGGGGCGTTGTCTTTGAGGAAGGTGTAGATCGGAGAGGCGCTCGGCCCGTTGACGTCGATCTTCGCAAACATCGTGAAGCTTTCCGATTATGAGGGCGTCGTCGCCCTGGTGGTCAACGTCGCCAGCCGTTGAGGGCTTACCCCTCAATACGCAGGTCTGCGTACTCTGTTCACCGATAACCAGGACCAGGGCTTCACCGTCCTCGCCTTCCCCTGCAATCAGTTCGGCGGTCAAGAACCCGGCACCAACGAAGAGATTCTGCGGTTCGCCACCTCGAAATACAACGCCAACTTCCCGATGTTTGCGAAGATCGACGTCAACGGGCCGAGCGCCTCTCCGATCTACACCTTCCTCAAAGACAACGCCCCCGAAAACACGGGCGCAGACATCTCGTGGAACTTCACCAAGTTCCTCGTCGGTCGTGCTGGCGCTGTCCTCGCTCGCTTCGAGCCGCGCGTCACCCCTGAAGAGATCGCAGCGAAGCTGCCTGATTTTCTGTGAGTCGATCGCCGCTGTGGCGACCGGCGCCGCAGCGGCCTACTCCCAATCGTCCACCACCGACGCCGGCAACGTCACCCACGGATGCTTGCGCGCCCGATACACCGAAAACGTCGGCGCCGGCAGGTCCGGATCGGCGAACGCACCGGACGCCACGATCACCGAATCCGGCAAACCGTCCACCGTCCAGAACACCGTCGACCCACAGGTCGGGCAGAAGTGCTGCTCCACCACGCCACCGCTGTCCCCCCGTCGAACGTACACCGTCGATGTACCTGACCGTTCAACGCGATGTTTCGCGACCCGCACCTGTGCGCCAAAGACGCTCCCCGTCCGGCGCTGACAGGCAAAGCAGTGACAGAGCGACGACGCCGGCAGCGCACCCCGAATGCGAACCTGGAGCCGGCCACAATCACAGGTCGCCTGATGAAACCGCTCTTCGGTCGACATCGACCCCCCTCGGCCAAAACGAATCAGATTGTAACAAAGGTTACACCTTTGTTATTGTTGAAATAACCTGGATCTGTTTCCGCCCACATCCACCATAACGCATGCAGTGAGGGGGAAAGATGAACCAGCTGCCGACATCTCTACAGCGTAACGTTGTTATCACCGCGTTCCTGTGCTTCGGGAGTGTTGCCGCCGCGGTCACCGAGGTGACGATGTCCGCGCACACCCGGCCCGATCCGGTCACCGTTGTGGACAGGTTCTGCGAGGCCGTCGAGTGGAGCATTGCTGAAGTCGGTCTACAGACCCGGATCTCATCTGTGCGGTGTGTCGACGCTCCACCCCTGAAGAAAATCCGGTAACCCAGGTTACTCATATGTTACGGTGATTCTTCATCCAGATACCCGAGCGCCTTGAGGGCCGACCGCATGTCATCTGGCAGCGCGGGCGCAGCAGCGGTGTTCACCGCCGGCACCACCTCGCCGGTCTTCAACGTGAACACATCATCCTCGCTGCGGCCCAGCGGCGGCCGGAGCGGTGTCCGGGCCTTCCAGTCTGCCAGCACAGCGGCCAGCTCCTGGCCAACGGCCACATCCTCAGACAGCCGCTCGTCCTTCAGGGCTTCCAGGGTTCCCGGTGCGAGGGCATACAGCTCTCGTGGCGGGAGGAGCTTGAGGAACCGTCGCTGCGCCGGTTTTAACGACCGCCCCTCGAAGAGGCCCTGCTGCTGGTACGCCTCGCTGTCGAGGTTCTCGATATACCGGTGAGATGCGGTGCGCACCGAGACCTTGTTGGAGATCTGCCAATCGCTCTCGGAGATCACGAAGCCCGGGTGTCCGGTTTCTTCGCCCGCTCCCATCAACCGCGCTGCCATCGAGGTCCCGGAGACATCTTCCGTAGCGCTCCCCAAAAGCGCCATCGTCGTGGGCACGACATCGATGGAACCCACCAGGTCGGGGACCACGCCGGGCTTGAGCGATGGATGGATGAAGACCAGGGGGATCTTCACCATCGCGTCGTAGACCGTGTCCCCGTGGCGATCGGACAGCGGGACGGCCGGGTAGCTGTCCAGGCCCTCGCCATGGTCTGAGGTGATGATGACCAGGGTGTCGTCCAGCATGCCGCGCTTCTGGAGCGCCGCCATCGCGTCCCCGATCGCGGCGTCGACATAGTGCAGCTCGGCGTCGTATTCCTTGTTCACCCCCGTCGAGCCCACCGCCCGTCGATGCTTCGCTGGCGCCTGATACGGCGCGTGCGGATCGATGTACAGGAGCTGCAAAAACCAGGGCTGCGACGCCAGGCTCGCCTCGTGGTGGTCGAGCAGCGCGAGCAGTCGCTGGTTCACGGTCTCAGCGGTTTCGATGTCCTGGTGCCCTTTGCGAACCGGCTCGCCGGCCCCTTCCTTCGCCATCCACCGCCACACCCGCCCGGAGTCCCCGTATTCGTCAAAGCCCTGGTCGAACCCAAACCAGGCGTTGACGTTCGGGTTGGCGTTGACGCCCAGGGTCAGATACCCCTGCGCCTTCATCCGCTCCGCGAGGGTGACCGCGTCGTCCGGAAGCCTGTCGTAGCGCTCTTCATAGACGCCCACCTCGCGCGCGTAGCGGCCGGTCAGCAGCGCCGCCATTCCCGGTCGCGTCCAGCTTGAGTTGGAGAAGGCGTTGTCGAACCGCACCCCCTGCTCCGCCCATCGATCCAAAAACGGCGTGGTCTCGTGAGGGTAGCCATACATCGAGAAGTGGTCGGCCCGCGCGGTGTCGATCACGATGAGCAGGAGGCTGGTCCGCCCTGGTGTGATGGATTGCGCAGTGCCGGTCGGCGTCGACGGCGTGGTGCTTCGAGAGCATCCCGCCGCTGCAACCATCGCCGCAGCGAACACCACCGCTCGCATCCAACCCGATGACGTCATAGGCTTGGCTATAATCGGTTTCAAAATTCACCACCATCACGGACACGACGATGTTGAAGCGGGGGCCCGCCCTCGCCGCTGCGGCGCTGGTTTTGGCTGTCTATGGCGCCCTCACCGCGCGGTTCTGGTTCGTCTACGAAGACGCGTTCATCTCGTTCCGGTACGCCCGAAACTGGGCGGGTGGGCACGGACTCCGCTACAACCTCGGCGAAAACGAACCAGTCGAAGGGTATAGCAACCTGCTCTGGGTCGCGCTGTGTGCCCTGTTCGATCTCACCGGCCTCGACATGGTCCGCTGGGCGCCCGCGACCGCCACGTTGCTCGGCGTCGTCCTCCTCGCGGTCTTGTTTCGCACCGCCCGCCGGCAGATGCCTGCCGCCCTCGCCGGACTCGTCACCCTCACTGTCGCGTCGTCTCCAGCCTTTGCGGCATGGGCCAGCAGCGGGATGGAGACGATGCTCTTCGCCCTTCTTTTCCTGATGATCATGGAACAACTTTTGTTACAGCCCGATCGACCTTCTGTGGTGGGCGCGACCCTTGCCGGCATCGCCATCACCCTGTGCCGGGTCGAAGGCGTGGTCTGGGGCGTCGGTATCCCTGCCCTGGCCGCGTTGATTCACCGCAGCGACCGCGATCGCCTGCGCACGTCCGTTCAGATCGCCGCGCTGGTGCTTGTTGGTGTGTTCACCCACCGCGCCATCTGCTGGTTCTACTACGGAGACATCGTCGCAAACACCGTCCGGGCCAAGGTCTCGATGAGCGCGGTGACCCTGGCCAGCGGCGCCCGCTATGTGATCCACTTCTGGCTGACTTTGCTCACCCCGATCCTGCCCGTCCTCCTGCTGCCCCGTGCCATCCGGCACCGCGGGGGCCCCGGCGCCGGCGCGGCCCTCTGCTTCGTCGGCGTCTATGTCTATAGCGTCGCCGTCGGCGGGGACTGGATGCTGCTCGGCCGGTTCCTCATGCCCTCCCTTGCGATCGGCGCCCTGCTCACCGGATGGGCGCTCGCCCCGCTCTGGAACGCCGGGCATCACCGGATCATCATGGCGGTGCTGCTCGGCGGAGCCGCGCTCAATGTCGCACCCGCTGCGAACCTCATGCTGGTACCCCGGGCCGTGCGGAGGGCGGTCTCGGTCCGAAAACCGCGTGTTGCTCGGATGAACCCCACCGAGATCGTCGATCTGTACCGACAGACCCAGCCCAGACGTGTCGCCCTGGGCAAGCGCCTCGCTGGTATCTATGCCCCGACCGACAGCCTCGTCTCTCCGAACATCGGTGTCATCGGCTATTATAGCGACCTGTTCATCTATGATGTGTTCTCCCTGGTCAGCCGACAGAGCGACGACGTCGAGATCGACCTGACCCGCCCTCCTGGCCATCAGAAGAAGCGGAGCGCGCGGGCGATGCTCGTCGAACACCCGACCCTGCTAGACGCAGACCTTTTCGATGAAACAGAACGTTACACCTACGCTTGTGACATGGTAGACCGATGGGCGCTGCCCGTTTTCATGGCCGATTACGCGCCCAACGAACATCCCACACCCGCAGACCGGTTCGTGCTCACCATCGAGCGATGGGACGATCGTGAAGACCGAATGCGGCGCTGGGAAAGTTGGGTTCAACAGTGCCAGCCTGTCGAGGCGCCGAAGTTTTGACTGTCGCTGGAGGGGCCAGGCTCATATGATGACACAATGCGTACCCTTCTCTTATTCCCGCTGTTGATGGCTTGTCAGGATCCAGCCGAAGACCCGGCAGACGAGCCGCTCCCGTTCGGTGAAGACCAGACGATCACCGTCTTTGACGCCGAGTATGTCTACTTTGGCGACGAGAACCGTCGTCAGGTCGACATCCCCATCACCTTCCCCGATGACACGGCCACCTACAGCCAGATCACCGGGCGGTTCTCGCTGACCTGTCCCAACGATCGCTGCGACTGGTGGGACCGATACGCCACCTTCGGCGTCGTGTTCGACGCGGGCACCGATGACGAAGCGTTCGTGGAGATCGATCGGTTCATCACGCCGTATCGGGTGGGCTTCTCCTGGGAAGCGGATCTGACCGATGTGCGCCCGCTGCTGACGGGCGAACAGACGATGCGGATCTTTATCGACACCTGGGTCGGCGAAGGACATGAAAACGGCGACGGCTGGTTGTTCACCGCAGAACTCGATTTCGTGGGCGGCGCGCCGCCCTCGCCGCGGCCGATCGCCAACCTGCCGGTGTGGGGGCACCTGAGCTGGCGGGCCGGGCTGCCCGATGAGCCCGTCGAAGGCCAGGTCCCCGCCCAATCGATCACGTTGCCCGCCCACAGCGCCGCGACGCTGCGATCGTTCATCTCCGGGCATGGCTGGAACAACCGACAGAACTGCGCCGAGTTCTGCCCCAAAGAGCATTTTTACACGGTCGGCGGGACCGAACACGGCCGCCAGGTGTGGCGAGAAGACTGCTCGGAGACAGAGACCGACGGCCGACAGCAGGGCACCTGGGAGTACCCTCGCGCCGGCTGGTGCCCGGGCGCACAGGTCTTCCCCTGGGACATCGACGTCTCTGATCAGACCGCCGGGCAGGACGCGGTCGACGTATCCTACCGGCTGGAAGACTTCGAATGGGTCGGCGATGGGGACCAGCCCTACTACTATATGTCCGGTATGATCATCGTCTACGAGTGACGGTGCCCCATTGGGAGTGGATTTGTGAGCTACTACAAGCAGATCGATGGCGTCCGATACGATCGCGCGCTCATTGAGGCCGCCGAAGCCGCCGTGGCGGGCCGTGGGGACGGCCGCATCTCGAAGGCCGACGCCGAGGTCCTGTTCACCTTCGTGATCGACGGCGGCAAAGTCACCGACATCGAAGCAGCGACCATCGCCCACATCCGAGAGACGATGACCTGGACCGAGGCCGCCGATGCCTGGTTCACAGCCTCTCTGGAGAAGTGGACGCAGAACCCGGTGAGCACAGCCCGTTCGACGCGTTCCGCGGACAAACCGGCCGCAGTGCTGATGCGTCTGAGCCGCGATCGTGCGGTCGCCCACTACATCGACGCAGACGCCGCCGCCCAGGCGCCGGACGGTGCCGTGGTGCTGATGGTCGAAGAACGCCTGCCTGAGGTCTGGCCGATCACCGATCTGCACAAGTCTGCCGATCTGCCCGATCGCGTTGAGAAGACCCTGGTGCATGGTGGGCTGGCGTTCTTCCATGCCAACGTCCGGGCGTTTGTTGGGGTCTTCGGCACGGTCAACAATCGCATCACCGTCCACGTTGGCTTCACCAACGTAAACGCGGACATCATCGAAGGCGCGCTGGACCAGCTGGGCTTCGCGGTGACCGATGCGGACAGCCTGATCTGACCAGACGGTGTGCCATGAAGGCGAAGGATACCTGTTGAGCGGGCCCAAAATCGGAATACCGAAACCATAGCTCCGATTTCAACCCCCTCTTGTCCAAGACCGCTGGCGAAATGGTTCCATCTACTCCCCACGGAGTCCTGCCAACCAAGATCCGCTCTCCACGGCTGCGACCGGGGGCGGTCCCGCGTGCGCGGCTCCTCGACACCCTCGATCGGGCGCTGTCGTGGCAGCCGCTGACCCTGGTCAGCGCCTCTGCTGGCTCTGGAAAGTCTACCCTGGTCGCACAATGGCTTCACCTGCGGTCGCTCCCACACGGCTGGCTGTCTCTGGAGCCCACCGACAACCAGCCGCTGTCCCTGCTGCGGGGCCTGCTGGCCATGCTCGTGGCCCACTTCCCCGAACTCGCCGACCACCGCGCGCCGCCCCTCAACGCCGGGGCCAGCGCGCTCATCCCGCTGTTCGGCGCCTGGCTCATCGCGCCCCTGGCCGAACGGGAAGAGCGCCTTGTCCTCGTCCTCGACGATGTCCACCACATCACCGATCCCGATCTTCTCGACGCCATCGGCTGGCTCATCGAGCGCCTGCCCGAGCAGGTCCACCTCGTCCTCATCAGCCGCGTCGAGCCCGACCTCCCCCTCGCCCGGTTGCAGGTCCGTGGTCAGGTCACCGTCATCGACGGCCAACAGCTTCGGTTCACCCCCGAAGAGTCCCGCGCCTTCTACAACGAGACCATGTCCCTCTCGCTGACCGATGCGGATGTCCGCGCCCTCGACGCCCGCACTGAAGGGTGGGCGGCAGCGATCCAGCTCTCTGCCCTGAGCGTCCGCTCTGGGGTATCACCGCTGGAGCTGGCCGGCCCGCACGCCACCCGCCAGGATCAAGTCCTGGAGCAATTCCTGACCGAAGAAGTGCTGGCGAGACAGCCCGATGAGGTCCGCCGGTTTCTGCTGCGAACCTCGATCCTGAGCCGCCTCAACGTCGCCGCCTGTGTGGCGGTGACCGGCGCAGCCGCGAACGTGACGCTCCAACACCTCGACCGGGAGAACCTCTTCCTCATCCCGCTCGACGGAGACGGCCGATGGTGGCGCTACCATCACCTGTTCTCATCCCTCCTCCGTGCCGCCCTCGCGCGCAGCGACGAAGACATCGCCGCGCTGCATCGCCGCGCCTGCCAGTGGGCGATGGGCGCGGGCCTCGCCCAGGAAGCCTTCCGCCACGCGATCGCCGCACAGGATGCTGATCTCACCGCAGCCGTCATCGATACGTTCTCGACCGCGCTCATCTTCCAGGGGGAATATGACGTCCTGAACGCATGGTTCGATCAGGTCCCCGACGATCTCATCGTGCACCACCCCAAGACAGGCGCGTATGCCCTCTGGGCACGCGTCCTGGGGCGCCGGGTGACCGACATCCACTCCGCCCGGGAGAACATCGAACACACCCTGGCGGCGCAGCCGGACCTGCCCGTGCCGCTCCGTCGGGAGATCCTGGCCAATCTGTACGCCGCGCTCGCCTTCGCCCTCCACCTCACCCCGCGAGCGGACGACGCCCTGGCGCTGGTGGACCTCGCCGTGGCACACCTCGACGACCCGTCTCACTCCCTGCATGCGACGATCTCCTATATGCGCGGCACGGTGCTGATGAACCGTCGCGCGCTGCACGCGGCGCTCGACGCGATGAGCGATGCCATCCGCGCGGCCATCCGCCTGAACAACCACTCCCTGACCGCTGGCGCGACGGAGCTTCGTATCCGTATCCTCGGCCTCATGGGGCGCGTCGCAGAGGCTGAGGAGAACATCGACGCCCTGCTCTCGGGGACAAAGGGCACCCACAACGGCTTCGCCGTGCAACAGCGCGGATGGACGGCGCTGTACGTCGGAGACTTTGAGACGGCGCGTGCCATGGCCCTGGACGCCATTCACAACCGAACCTACCTCTATTCGAACGATGACATCTCTTCTGGCAGAGCGTTGCTGGCCATCGCCCTTGAGCTGTTGGGAGAGACCGGGGCCGCCGACGTCGAGACGCTGCGCGCGACCGACAGCAGCCAGGGCCTGGGGCCTCGCGCTGGACGGATCATCAGCGGTGTCATCGGGGTCCACCGTGATGACGTGCGACGCGTCCAGGCCACCCTTGAGGCGATCCCACACGCGCAGTGCCCCTCCCCAGAGGAGCGGTTCTGGCACACCTGGATGAGCGTCTGGTTGCAGGCCAGAGAGGGGGCTTTGGGCGAGGCGCTCATCCAGGCCCGCGGACACGTGGCGCGCGCCCAACACGACGGCGCCGTCGTCTTCGCGTTCATCTGGCGCGCTCTTGAGGCGGCCATCCTCGACGCCATGGCTGCCCCAGGCGAAGCCGCGGAAGCGCGCGCGCAGGTACAGGCGTCGGGCATCGTCCTGGCATCCACCCTCCGAGCGCCGCTCCCCTCACCGGTCCCGCCGCCCAACATCACAGTGCCCGCCCCCGCTCCGGGCGTCATCACCCAGGCCGGGGGCAAGCTCAGCGAGCGGGAGGCGGAGGTCCTTGGCCTGGTGGCGTCTGGGATGACCAATCAAGCCATTGCCGACGCGCTCTTCGTCACGGTCTCGACGGTCAAGACCCATATCCACCGCATTTTTCGGAAGTTGAACGTCCGCAATCGCACCGAAGCCGTCCACCATGCGCGCGCCCTGGGATGGATCGCAGAAGACGCAGCGCCGATGTCAACCAAAGGTTGATTTCGCATCCGGCTCCCCGGAATCAACCTTTCGATCGACACCGCGCTCGTTCCCGATGGATAGCGTCCAGTTGTCATTGACGCACAACGCGTCGGTGTAATCGCGGCATCTGGTCGCGATCTGATTTCAATATGAGAGGTCTAAAATGACGATGACTCGTCTTTCGTTCGTGTTCTTCATGTTCGCCGCATCAATGATGAGCGGCTGTGGTCTTTTCGAATCGCGCGACTGCCTGAACGGAGAGTGCGAGCAGATGTGCGACGGATGCAGCCCATCGTGCACTGGCGGGGACTGCGATCAGGTCTGCGAGGGCGGGGTCTGCAACATCAGCTGCACCGGCGGCGGCTGCCTCCAGACCTGCCTGGACGACTCAGAGTGCAACGTGTCCTGTACCGGCGGGGACTGCACCCAGACCTGCGATCCCGGCGCGACCTGCAACATGAGCTGCCCCGAAGGCGAATGCGA
>JBCBLB010000211.1:0-13759 GCA_038520555.1 Myxococcota bacterium
GGCCAACGGCGAGCAGGACCAGCTCGAAGCCCAACATCCAAGGCCCCTGCGGCCCATCTCCGGCGACATAGATCCGTTCGGGGGTCTGCCGCCAGCCCCGGGCGAGGGTCTCCAGCCGGATCTGGACCCCCGCGTCGGCGAGCATCTGGCGGACGGGCGCGACCTGCTGGTCATCGTAGCTGTACAAGAGGTACGGGAGCCTGTCGATGAGGAGCACCTGTGCGCCAGATCGTCCCCAGTGAACCGCCATTTCAACGCCCACATAGCCGGCACCGACGACCAGAGCAGTCTCCGGGATCGGCCGGCGCAGGGCCTGTCGGAAGTGTACGATGCGCGCACCGAAGCGAAACCCAGGCACCGCGCGAGGCTCACCGTAGACGGTGTAGTTGGCCCGCTCGAGGGCATCGGCGACGTCGGCGGGGAAGCCGGCGTCGGGGCCGAAGGGGTGATGATCTTCCGCGACGGCGTCGACATCGACGGGCGGGACATCGATCGGCGGGTTGTCGGTGATCTGCTGGAGGTGCTCGGCGAGCACCGCGGTCAAATCCGTGACGGTGAGGGCGGCGCGCAGGTGGGCGAGCCGCCGACGGCCGAATCGGGGCACCTGGCGAAGCTGCCCGAGGGCGCTCACCGGCCCACGCCGGATCATCTCGATTAAGGCAGGCTCTGGCGGCGGCGGTCGCCCGACGTTGTGGTGGAGGGCGCACAACAGCCGGATGAGATCGACGTGGGGTAGCTGGAGCGAGATCAGCACATTGTAGGTGTGCAGCGCGGGGCTCGGCGCGGTCAGCGTGCTCACCGGCGGCCGGGGTCAGGTGCGCTCGACGGTGTCGCCGGGCAGCAAAAACAGCTCGATGTTCCCGGTACCATCAGCGTGGACGAGGTTATCGCGGATGTTGCCCTGCCGCAGCTTGCGCCGAAGCCGGTTGAGGCATTGGTCCCAATTCCGGCGAAGAACCTTCATATCCCTTGTTCTTGGCCAGATTTCACCAGCGACCACATACCAGGGGGCCAGGACTTCCATGCTCATCAGCTCGCTGATGATTTGCGCGGGCTTGCCGTTCAAGACCACCGAAGCCCGATTTTCAGGGTGAACGTGGATGGTGCCGTCCCGGTCGACGATGTGCATCGTCTGGTAGGTGCGTTCTGAGATGATCGTCTCAGTTACGCCGGCTTCAGGGAGGGGGACAGGGGTGACCTGGACCGTGAACCCGGCGATTTCCCAGGACCCCCCTGGGGTGATGGCTTCGCTCACCCCGCCCTTGATGCGGAGACTCCAACCATCCGCGTTGTTCCAGACATGCGCCGCGGCGCCCTGGATGAACCGCGGAATGATCGAGGGCTCGGGCTGCGGAATGACCGAATAGACCGAGCGGGTCAGCTCAACCGGGACGCCGTACGGCCGACCCATCGAGACGATCTGGAGGGCGATCAGCGAGGAGGGCAGCTCAACCACGAGGACGCTGAGTTCGACGCCGCGGGCGAGCTGAATGAGCTGCCCGGTTTCGAGCGTGACATCGGCCATCTTCTGGCCGTCGACCCGCATCCCCCCCCGCAAAGACAGCAGCTTCAGCTCGCTGCCCCGCAGGCTGACGAGGGCGTGGGCTTCGCTGACCCGGGGGTCATCGATGCGAACGGTGGCGGTCGACAAGCGACCGATGATGGCGCCCGCGGGGGCCTTGATGACTTCCCCGTCTGGCAGTTGAAAGATCACATAGGGAGACAACGACGACATACGATCAGCATAGCGCATCCCCTCATGCTCACAGACAGGCGCCATGAGGGGAGAACATCGTCGATGTCTTCTCTGCAGCATGCGCCGGCTCGTCTATGCGAAGACAAATGCGAGGCGTCCCCTCCAGGCGCAGGTCTACGACCGTGACCTGCGCCTCACCAGGAAAAGCACGCGGCGTTTTTCGTCGCCCGCCCAGGCACGTCTCCGTGAGAGCGACCGTTGATAGACTGGTATTCCGTCCCGAAGCCGGCGCGGCGTATCGGATGGATGGCGTCATCCGAGCCGCCGACGAGGCGAAAGACGATCGACACCAGGGAACACAGCGCACGTCTCCAATGGTGGTTGAGGATGAACACCGATGAGATGAGCAAGCGACGTTCCACCTCATTTGCACACAGGGATATCGATTGGACCGCTTGTTCGAGCATCCGAGCAGAAGCGCGCGCGGTCGCGCGCGCTTCGGGAGACAAGCCCTTTCATACGAACGGACAGTAAATGTCCGTTTTTTCAAGAGGCTTCACGATATGAAGAAGCAGTGAGTTATCCGAAGCTACCAACCCCACACCGGGGGATGACCTTTCGTGAGAAGGGTTCATTGTTGTTGCAATATCTACAATCAAACAGCCCGGTTGTTGGGCTGGATTTTTCCGGAGCGGAGCTCAAGGGCGCTGATCTTGGTGGGGCGGATTTGCGGGGCATCATTCTTCGCGCCGCCAACCTGAGCAGCGCCTATCTTGGGGACGCTGATCTTCAGGAGGCCGATCTTCGGGACGCTTCGCTTCATGACGCACGGCTGCCCCGGGCGAAGCTCAACCAGGCGATCCTGATCACTGCGGCGATGCAGCGGGTTGAGCTACAGGGTGCTGATCTTCGGGGGGCAGATCTGAGCAGCGCACGAATGAGCAGCGCGGATTTGGAGGGGGCGAACCTCTCGGGGGCCAGCCTGCGGGCCACCGATTTGGTTCGTGCAGAGCTTCACCGGGCCAATCTTCGGGGGGCAGACCTGACGGGTGCCCGTCTTCAGGGGGCGTATCTGCGCGCAGCAGATCTTCGTGAGGCGCAGCTGAACGGCAGCGACCTCCAAGAAACCGAACTTGAGGATGCGTTGCTTGATGGGGCCAGCCTGGACGGCGCCAACCTTGAAGACGCATATCTCTCGGGGACCCTTCTTGAAGACGCGGTGTTGCCGTGGTGGGAACGAGCTGCACCGCCCCCAGAACCCAACCACCCGGTGGAGCTGCCGCAACCTGCAGAGCTGCCGCTGCGCCCCAAACCGGTCGTACAGGCGCCGGTCCTGCTCACACCATCTGACATGGCACCGTCTCCCAAGCCACCGTCCCCCGAGTCGCCACGGCAGGTGTCGATGCTCGCTGCAGCCATGACCACAGCGACGGTTGATGCTCCCTCTTCGGACGTTGCCGCATCGGACATTACACAGGATGCATTGTTGGGTGTGTTGCGGGATCGGTTTGGATATTCGGGGTTCCGTCCGGGTCAGACCGAGATCGTGGCGCATGTGACGGCGGGTCGGGATGCGTTGGTGGTGATGCCGACGGGGGCGGGGAAATCACTATGCTACCAGCTACCTGCGCTGGCCCGTGGGGGGACGACGCTGGTGGTATCTCCGCTGTTGAGTTTGATGAAGGATCAGGTGGACAGCCTGGTGGATAAGGGGGTCCGGGCGACGTTCATCAACTCAACGTTGACGCCTGAAGAGCGTCGTTCGCGAATGGATCAGCTTCGCCGGGGCGTGTTTGAGCTGATGTATGTGGCGCCAGAACGATTCAATCCGCACTTCCTTGCGGCGGTTCAAGCCGCGAATGTAGGTTTATTGGCGGTGGATGAGGCGCACTGTCTGTCTCAATGGGGTCACGATTTCCGCCCGGACTATCTGCGGCTTGGTGAGGTTCGTCAGGCGCTGGGCGGGCTCCCGACGGTTGCGCTGACCGCGACGGCGACGCCGGAGGTGCAGGACGACATCCTGAAGACGTTGGGCATCCCGGATGCGACGCGGTTCGTGCTGGGCTTCGATCGGGACAACCTCCAGCTTGAAGTGGTGGAAACGCCGACGCTTTCGGACAAGCGGGCGGCGCTTCGGGAGCGGGTGCTGTCCGGGCCGACGCTGGTGTACTGTGCGACCCGCAAGAACGTCGAGCAAGTTGCCGGCTACCTGAACGACGCTGGTATTCAGACGGCGATGTACCATGCAGGCATGGAGCATGAGGCCCGCATCGCCGTCCAGGACGGGTTCATGGCCGACCGCCACCCGGTCGTGGTGGCGACGAACGCGTTTGGGATGGGTGTGGACAAAGACAACGTCCGCAGCATCGTCCACTGGGAGCTTCCCGGCACGATCGAAGCGTACTACCAGGAGATCGGCCGCGCGGGTCGGGACGGGGATCCCAGCCGGGTGTCGTTGTTGTTCCGCCCCAGCGATCGGCGCACGCAGGAGTTTTTCATCCGCACCTCAAACCCACCCGCAGCCCATGTCCAGGCCATTTGGAAGCAGCTCCGGTACGCGGGGGAGGCGGTGTGGGTCGAACCGCGGGGCTTGCTGAGCGCGTTGCCCCGAGACGCGCGTGAGCGGGATGTCCTCAGCTGCCTGTATGCGCTCCAGCGCGAGGGACACCTGCGCCGATTGCCCACGGAAGAGGACGACGGCCGCATCAGCCTGGAGATCCTCAAGCCTGGCGCGCCGCTTCCGCTCGATGAACCCGCGATGCAGCGCCACCGCGAGCGGGAATACACCAAACTCTCCAAAATGCTGGGCTATACCCGGGCGGGCTGCCGACGGCGCTACCTGTTGGAGTACTTCGGCCAGACCGCGCCCTATGAGCGATGTGGGACCTGCGACGCCTGCCAGGAGGGGCGGCCGCTGAAAGTGGCACCCCAGCCACTCCGCTCAGACCAATTGTTGGTGGTCCGCAAGCTGCTGTCGTGTATGGCGCGGATGCGACGGCCGTTCTCGGCCAACATGATAGCCAAGGTGGCGACCGGCTCAAAGGATCGCTCAGTCCTTAGCTTTCGCTTCGACCAGCTGTCGACGCATGGCTTGCTGTCGGACTGGTCGAAGCGGGACGTGAAGACCCTGCTCGAAGAGCTGGTCCACGCCGGCGCGGTGGATGCGGTCTATACGACGCGCCATGTGAAGGGCCGCGAGCAGACCTACCGTGAGATGTCGCTCTCTCGGCTGGGTGCTCGGCTGATGCGGGGTGACGTGGACGCTGTCGCCAGCTTTGAGATGATCTTCCCCCGGTTTCAGGGGCGCCAGCGGGCGCTGAGCCAGCCGGCCACCCTGGACACAGGGCTGCTGGCGGCGCTGCGCATGACGCGAACCCAGGTCGCCCGCGCGACGGGGGTGGCCGCCGCGGCGGCGCTCCCCGATCGGATCCTCGAAGAAATCGCCGCCCGGCGGCCCACCGATCGGGCCGCGCTGGCAGCGATTGACGGAATGTCTGAAGAGCGGCTGTCGCTTTACGGCGACCTCCTGCTCGATGTGGTGTCGATCAGTCGGTCAGGTGCGCCGTGACCCAGCCGTCGGCCTCATCTCCCGGCACGAAGACGCCGGGGCGGGGCATCATATTGATGAGCGCATCCTCCAGAAAGACTGCCACAGCACGCTCCAGCTCTGGAATGACCTCACCATCATGAAGCGGGGTGATGTGAACCGTGGGCGTCTCCCAGACCAGATCCGGCGTCACCGCGGCAGTGGCCGATATGCTGAAGATATCGACCGTACCGCGCTCCGCGTCCGCAAGCTGCGCCCGCAGCTCGCCGATCCGCAGCTCAAGGCCGGCGTCCGTGGGGTGAACCATCGCCGGCAGCCGGCCGCGGAAGTACACATCCAGCGCCGGTGCGATGTTGCGTCGGCCGTTGAGCGCCCGCTTCGACCACGCGCCCTGGAGCAGGTGGTTGATGGCGTCGGCCGAATACGAGACGTTCATCGCCCCCGTCCCATCTCGCTGCAGCGGGCTGTTCATGACGACGTGGCGGAGGCGGTACCCCATCCGCCGCCGCTGCCGTGACGTCGACAGATTGTAGGACAGCACCACCCCGTCCTCATCGATGACCGTGTCCGCGATGGACCAGCTCGCCGAGACCGACGGCGGCGGGACCAGCCCGATGTCGACGGGCACCAGCGGGGTCATCGCCGCGCCGACCGCGTCTGCCAGACGCCCTTCCAGCGACGCTCGGACGCTGGCCTCGATCGCCTCGAGCACACCGATGTCTTCCAGGTTCAGCCCGTGTACCTGGAGCGGCTCTCGGAGGTCATATGAACGAACGTCTTCACCGACCCATGACACCGCGCCGACCGATGCCTCAGCGAAGAACCGGTCGTTTCCGTCCAGATCACGGGCGAGCGCCACCCCAACCGCCGACTCGGCGACGAGGGACGCCGCGGTGACCTCGAGCGAGAAGGGCTGGGGCTCGCCACAGACGTCGGCCTCTCCGGCGATCTGCACCGTGACATCGCGCCAGATCGTCTGGGTGTCGAGCGCGCCATCTCCGCCCTCGATGCGGACCGTGGGGATCTCCGACGCGAACCCGGTGACGACGCCGTCGACAACCACACAGCGCTCCAGGGTGTCGACCGCTTCCCCCTCAACCACCGGATCCTCGAAGCCGATCACGCCCGCGACCTCAGAGCCGACATCTGCGAGGCGGCGCATGTTCAGCTCGACCACCCCCCCCTCTGGCGTGCCCCAACGGGTGCTGCGGAAGGGGCCGGCGATCACCGAGACCCGCTCCTCGGAGCGGGTCCCCGTCGCGGTCTCGACGGCGACCGTGATGGTGTTGATGCCCGGCTCCAGCGCGATGACCTGAGAGAACTCCAGCTGGTCCGTGAAGAGCACCGGGACCTCGTTAATGGTGACCATCGAAATCGGATCGGCCGACTGAATGGTTCCAGAGACTTCGAACTCCGAATGGTCCAGCCAGCTGCCCGCTCGCGGAGACAACACCGTCGCCTTCGGCGCCCGATCGCTGCCCAGCAGCTGACTCTCCTCCAGGTCGATAGAGGTGACCGGGCTACGGCACCCCGCCATCATCAGCCCGAGCCCCAGAGCATACCGCGACATACTAATCTCCTACGATGAATCTCAGCAGAGGAGATCGGAAACGTGGCCACCGATGATGAGCGCTCACCGGATCTTCCCCCACCCTCAGCCGACTCACCATTGACCACTGCATCTCAGCGGATCCTGTTGCTCTACAGCCTGCTCGCAGGCCTCTCCACCCTGATCCCGGTGCCTTTCCTCGACGACTTCGCCAAGGGGCTGATCACCCGTCGGATGATGCGGCAGCTGCTGGCCACCGGCGACCTGCCCGTCTCAGAGTCCCATGTCACCGCGCTGAGCCGTGAGCGGATCGGCTGCCCGCTGCGGTATCTGTACCTGCTCATCTGGTACCCCATCAAAAAGCTGATTCGGACCGTCGTCTTCGTGTTGGCCTTCAAGACATGCATCGACGTCGCCTCGCACTGGCTGCATCGCGGCTACCTCGTCGCCGCAGCGGTCGAGCGCGGACACCTCACCCCAGACACCCTCGCCCGGCCCGACGGCGCATGGCCCACCGCCCTGGCGATCGAAGAAGCGGTGAGCGAGACCGATACGTCGCCCGTCGATGCCCTGTTGAAACAGATCTTCGTGGGCAGCCGCGATCTGCTCTGGGCAGCCTCCAGAGACCTCAGCCGCCGGCTGCGGGCCGGACGACGGGCCGGCTCCGCGGAGTCCGCCCTCGAAGCCGCCGAGACCGCCGAAGCCGACGCATTGGGGCAGGTCCTCGCCGAGATGGCCGTCGCCCTGCGCGCTCAGCTCCAGCACCTCCAGCTCCTCGAGGCCCGATATATGCAGAAGCTCCCGATCACCACTGCCCGGATGACCCAGACCCAGGACGCTCCATCGTGAAGACGCTCAACCAGCTGCTCGTCGCGCTGTCTGCTCTCCCCCAGGCCCCCGCAGACGCGGGCGCGCTCAGGCGAATCGTGGTGCGGCCCGGCCGCGGCACCCGGGAGACGCCAGACGATGTGGTCCTCGACCCGGAGACCGGCATCGACGGCGACCGCTGGAGAGAGCGGGCTGCACGATATGGGGCCCGATACGCCGAGCGGCAGGTCACCCTGATCCGGGCGGACGTCGCCCGGGTGCTGACAGAGCCCATCGACGCGAAATGGACCGGCGACAATTTCCATGTTGACATCGATCTTTCAACCCACAACCTGCCCGCCGGGAGCCGACTCCAGATCGGGGATCATGCTGTGATTGAAATCAGCACGAAGCCACACTCTGGCTGCAAGCGGTTCCGTGAGCGGTTCGGTGACGACGCTGCGCGGGTCAACAGTCACCCGGACGTCCGCGACCAGCGGATTCGTGGGGCGTTGGCCCGGGTCATCGTCGGCGGACACGTCAAGACCGGCGATCGAATTCAGGTGGTGCGGCGCGGGGTTGACGATAACAGGGGATCGTGAAAGATAGAGAACCGGCCTGAGCCTGATCAGAGGACGGCGTCGCCGACGGATCAGGCACGGGTTGTCGAGACGCTGTCGCATTAATGAGACGCGCTCGGCGTGCCGTGGGAAGCGAGACCCGCTATACCCGCACCAATCCGTTCTCTTCTTCAAACGCCTACCATCCTCAGACCCTTTTCATCACCTGACCGTGGAGACGACGTTGCCCATCCGAGATCGCATGTATCAGAAGGTCTTCAGCAGCTTGTTCGTCTACAACATCCTTTGGGAAGACAGTGAAGTCGACGAACGCTTCCTGGGCATCCAGGAAGACTCGACGGTGCTCGGCATCTCGGCTGCGGGCTGCGGCGTCGCCGGGATGCTCAGCAAGCACCCGAAGCGCATCGACGCTGTCGACATCAACTACCACCATCTGGCGCTGGCGGCGCTGAAGTCCTCCGCGGCGCGCAACCTGACGTCGTTCGCCGACTTCTATGACCTGTGCGCCCGCGGCCAGAGCGCCAACCCCGAACGGACCATCCAGCGGCTGACCTCAGACATGCCCAGCTGGCTGCAGCGGTACTGGAAGCGCCATCACCGGCGGTTCAATCAGCCCTACCACACCCACGGCCTCACCGGCAAAGTGCTCACCCAGCTGCGCCGCCGGATCGGCACCGACGCCGAGTGGCTGCGTCAGGTCGTCCATGCCTCGATCGCAGAGCGCTGGCAGCTGGTCGACGAATGGATCGCTCCGGTCCTCTACCAGCCACACGTCAAGGCGTTCTTGCACTCGCCCGTTCAGCTCCTCGGCCTGGGCATCAACTATGAGCAGCGCGACCGCATGCTCGAAGCCGAAGACATGACCTTGATGGAGTTCTTCATCCAGCACCTCAAGCGGGTCGCGGCGACCGACCTCACCCGCAACTGGTTCGCCTGGTATGTCCTCGCCGGTCAGTTCAACCACGATCGACCCGACGCGGTGCCGCCGTACCTGCGCCGCGATCGCCATGAGCGCTCCCTGCAGAGCCCCACCGAGACCCGCTGGCACCACACCAACCTGTTTGAAGTGATGAAGAACGCCGGCCGGAACACCTGGTCGCACTACACCCTGTGTGATGCCCCGGACTGGATGCCCAACCCCGTCCAGCACAAGCTGCTCGATGAGATCGAGCGCACCGCCCGCCCCGGCGCCCGCGTCATGGTCCGCACCGTCGAAGACGACGGCCTGGTCGAGCGCCTGGAACAGCAGGGCCGCTTCCGGCTGCTCGAAGACATCTCAGAGCTCGCCTCGCAGATGGACATGTCCCGCCAGTATCGCCGGGTCTCCTTCTATGAGGTCGTCCACGCGTGAGCGCCCAGACCGAGTCACACGACCGCAGCGAACACCGCGACTTCCTCAACCAATATTATGGCTGGTCGCGGCACATCTACGATCTGACCCGAAAGTATTACCTGATTGGTCGTGAGTACGCCCTCGCCGAGCTGCTGGATGAGCCATGGGAGCGGCTGATCGAGATCGGGCCAGGCACCGGCCGAAACCTGCGCAAGCTCCGCCGCAAACGGCCCAATGCCCTGCTCGGCGGCGTGGAAGCGTCCGACCAGATGCTCTCCCACGCCCGCGAACGCTGCCCCTGGGCGACCTTGATCCATGGCTTCGCGGAAGACGCGGATTATACCGAGCTGCTCGGTGGCCGCCCCGATCGGGTCCTGTTCAGCTACTGTCTGTCC
This sequence comes from Myxococcota bacterium, assembly GCA_038520555.1. Taxonomy (GTDB): domain Bacteria; phylum Myxococcota_A; class UBA796; order UBA796; family UBA796; genus JBCBLB01. The sequence continues at coordinate 9,909 of JBCBLB010000211.1, forward strand.
ATGGTCCAGGACCCGGTCGCCGCCCTGACCAACGCCCGGGACGCGCTCGCCCCCGGCGGTGAAGTCCTGGTGGTCGACTTCGGCGATCTCAACGGGATCCGCCAGCCGGTCCGGGGCGCGCTGCAGCGGTTCTTGAACCACTGGCATGTCCGCCCCCTGGACACTGAACTGCTGAAGCAGTTCGACGCTGACTTATCCGACGGGCTGGGCGCCTACTACTGCATCGCCCGCATCCGGACCTGAGCCACGCACATCCGACACCGGATGGTGAGGAGGATGACGGGGACGCACCCGTCGAATCTCAACCACGGGCAGTTGTTCCCAGGGCAGCCCCAGCACATTGGGAAGTTTGAGATTGTCTACAGTCTTGAACACAATGAATTCGCTCATGGTCGGAACATAGCGCGACCCTGCTCCAAATTCAGCCCCCTGAAAGGACAGAATTTGTCCGAAATATCATCTGCGCGTCCCCTCACCCTGGGAAGAACAACCCCCGTGCGTTGGGGGGTCGGGTTTGTCCGCGGCCATCCTCTCCCCAACACCGCACCTCTCCCGAGGTCAACAGCCCACACCCGTGCCGCTGCCCGACCCGGACCTCATGGAAGTCGCCCGGCAGGACTGTTGGTGCCTGGCCGTCGCCGTCGAAGCCCCAACAGAACAGCAGCCCGTCTGCCCGCACGCCGCAGCTGTGCCAGCGGCCCAGGCTCAGATCGACGAACTGTCCCCCTGGCGCGTTGAGCTGCCCGTCCCCATCGAAGCCCCAGCAGAACAAGCGTCCGCCCCTTCGGATCCCGCAGCTGTGCCAGCCCCCCGCCGCGATCTGGACGAACTCAGAGGTCGGGGTGTCCGCGATCTCTCCCCAGCAACGCACCTTGCCCGATCGGCTCAGGGCGCAGGCGTGCTCCAAACCGACCGCGACCGAGACATAGCCGTTGTCATCGGGCACCTCATCGATGATTCGGCCTGGCGATCCCCAACACCGGACCCGCTGATCCGCCACGATGGCGCAGGTGTTGTGACGGCCGGTGTCGAAACTTGAGATCGGTCCGGTGACCATCTTCGGCGCCTCTCCCCCATCATTGTTGCCCCAGCACTGCAGATCCCCCGACCCGGTCAGCCCACAGGTGTGGTCCGCGTCTGCATCGATCTGGACGAAGCCCCCGGGCCGGGTTCCGCCGCGCGACTCGTCGTCGCTGCCCCAGCAGGTCACCTCACCGCGCCAGGTGAGCACGCAGCTGTGCAGATCCCCGACGGCAAGCGCCGGGTCGGGGCAGCCGTCGCCGTCGAGGAACCCGTCGTCCAGCTCCGGACGGTCCGGGCACTGGTCGTCGGCGTCGAGGAAGTGGTCGTTGTCGTTGTCCTCGTCGGGGCAGCCGTCGCCGTCCGAGAATCCGTCGAGGTCCTCAGCGGTCTCCGGGCAGCCGTCGTTTCGATCGGTCACGCCGTCTCGGTCATCGTCCTCATCGGGGCAACCGTCCTCATCCTCTGCGCCGTCGAGGTCTTCGGCTTCGTTGGGGCATTCATCGACGACATCGGGGATGTCATCGCCGTCGTTGTCTTCCTCCGGGCACCCGTCCGCGTCCTGCCACCCATCGATGTCCTCGGCAGACAATGGGCAGGCATCGGCGAAACGTCCCAGGCCATCGCCATCATCGTCACCCAACCACCCCCAGGCGCCGACAGCGGTGAGCCCGGCGCCGAGCACGAGATAGAGGAGCCGGCTCGGCGCGCGCCAGGGGGGTGACGGCGGCGGAGGCAGCGCGTGTGCGACACCGACCGCTTCGGTGTCCTCCTCAACCAGGACAGTCGGCGCCTGGGCCGACGAGAGGGCGGCGAGGAACGTCTCGGCGTCCGGGAACCGATCGTCTGGCGCCGGGGCGAGCGCCATCCGCAACAACCGCACGAGCGGCAGGGGGAGCGTCTCCAGCCCGGCACCCAGCAGATCTTCCTGCCGCGTGGCCACCCGCCCCGTGAGCATCTCATAGAGGACCGCCCCCACCGAGAACAGGTCACTGCGGCCGTCGACCTGGGCGGGGTCGCGGAGCTGCTCGGGGCTCATATAGTCCGGTGTTCCGATGCGAACGCCCGCCAGGGTGCGACGCCCGTCCTCGACCCGGGCCACCCCGAAGTCGGTCAGCCGCAGCCTGCCCCGATCGTCGAGCAGCAGGTTGGAGGGCTTGATGTCCCGATGGACGACGCCATGATGATGAACGTGTTGGAGGGCTTCCAGGAGCTGCCGGGTCCAGACGAGCGCCTGATGAATGGGCACGACGCTGTGTTCTTCGAGGTGCGCTTCCAGATCGCCGCCAGACAGCCAGTCCATCACCAGAACCAACCGGCGGTCTTCATAGAGGACGTCGGTGACCCGAACGATGTGCGGGTGGGTGTACCAGGCCTGAATGCGGGCTTCTTCTAAAAACCGGGCGCGAACATCGTCGTCTTCGGCGTACTGATCGTCGAGGATCTTCAACCCGTGCCATGTGCGCAAGCCGCGGTGCCAGGCGCGCCAGATGCGGGCCATCCCGCCCTGCGGGCCAGCTTCATCGACGGTATAGACGCCGCCGACGACGTCTCCGGGCTTCAGCTCGCTGCCAATCGCCACCGTCGCATTCCTTCAACGTTCCGATCCTAGGATAGCCTGCAACACACCGCTGCCCATGGCTCTTCCGCGAATCTTCTGGCGTGCCCGGCGCTATCAACTGTCACGACCATGACACCGCAGAGAAGAGCAGAGCGGATTAACCGGCACACCGATGCGACCCCTGATGCCCACGCTCGTCTTCCTGTGCAGCTGCGCGCCCGCCTCTTCGGACCGGGCCATATGGCTGCGCCATCAGATTGTCGCTGAGAACATGCTCTGGCTGCCCCGAAACCCCGATGGGCTGGCCGCCAAGTACCAGAAGATGGCCGCCGACCCCTACGACTATATGCGGGGAACCGCGGGGACCTATTATGTCGACCTGACCCGCACCGCAGACATCCGTGAAGAGACCGTCTTCCTCAACACACCAGAAGCCAACCAGATCCTGCTCATCGGGGACGCCCATCCGGAGAACGTGGGCACCATGCTGCCCGGGGACGCCCGCCCGCCGTTTGATGACCGCGAAGTGGTCGTCACCTTCAACGACCTGGATGCTTCGATCTATGGCCCGTGGCTGCTCGACCTGCGCCGCTCTGCGGTCGGGGTCGCGGTTTTGACCCTCGGCCTGGCGGGCTGCGACGATGGCTGCCGCGGCGCCATCCGCGATGCCCAGATCGACGGGTACCGCGCCGGCGCTCTCGGCGATCCGCGCCCCACCGACGTCGGTGAAGTCATCGTCGATATGGTTGAAGAAGCCGAAGAAGAAGGCCCCGCCCAGGACAAGCTCCTTCGATACACCACCCTCGACGACAACGACCAGCGGGTCCTCATCTTTGACCAGGACCTCGATGAAGACGGGCAGGCCATCTTCCCCCTCTCCGACGCCGAGCGGGCTCAGGTCGACCGCCTGATGGCCGACTACCCGAAACCCGATGGGTTCCGGCTCCTCGACGTCGGCCGCCGCTTCGGCTCTGGCGTCTCGTCCCTGCCCGCCACCCGCTACATCATCGTCTGGGATCAGGGCGACCCCGACGATGCGGATGATCGGCTGCTGAACGTCCGCGAAGTGCTCGACCCGCCGGCGGTGGGGCGGCTGTTCGCGGAAACCGGCGACCGATTCATCGACAACGCAGACCGCATCGAAGCGGTCAGCGCGCACGTCTGGGCGCCCGACGACGCGGACGGAGCCGCCGCGGGGATGCGCGATGAACCGCTGGCCTTCAAGGCGCTGTCCTGGACCTCATGGTTCCAGGACCTCGATCACGAAGAC
>JBCBLB010000424.1:0-8660 GCA_038520555.1 Myxococcota bacterium
ACATGGCCACCGACGCCGACTACACCGAGTACGCCCACCCCCACCCCACCCGACCCGCCCCGACGCCCCGCGCCATCCGACGGGGGGCGTCTTCTCTTCAGGGGTTGGCAGAGAGCGGCAGGGCGTCCCGGCGAATGTAGACGTCGATGACGCCGTTCTTGCTCTCATGGGGCGCCGTGAACCGGCGGGCGCGGGCGTAGCGGCTATCGAAGTCAGCGCGCTCTTCATCGGTGGCGAACAGCGGACCGCCGTGGAAGTGGCGGTTCTCCTCTACCTCGTGGGCCCGCAGGACCACCGCGTAGGGGTGAAGGTCGACGACGATGCGGTTGAAGATGGCGTGAGAGGCGCCGTCTTCGCGGGCGATGGCGACCACCTCGGGGCTGACCAGGCCGGCGATGTCGATCACCGCCCGATCGGCATAGTAGCCCTGGTAGCCGATCGCTTCCATGGCGATGGTGGCGTCTGCGGGGGACACCTCGTTGAGCCACTCGCCGACCGCCTGCCGCAGCCCCACCTCGTTCTCTTGCAGCGTCTGGATGATGGAGACCTTGCGGACGCCCAGGCCGACGAAGGACAGGAGCATCACCGCCCCGACCAGGACGCCGACCGGGCGGCGCCGCTCGGCCTTGAGCATCTCCAGCCCGGCCCACAGGCCCAGAAAGCCAACCACCACGCCCGCCCAGGCCGGCGGCATCAGGTACCACCCGAACCGCGGCCCGTGGCGCAGGTAGAACAGGGCCGGGAACACCACCGCGAACGCCGCCGGGACCCACAGCGCCGAGCGGTTCTTCACCGCCCACCACGCCCCGAACCCGAACAGGATCCAGCCCATCGGCAGCCGCGCCCAGCTGGCCGCCGATGGCGGCAGCCCCCAGCGCGCCCACTTCGCGAACGCGCCCGGCGAAAGCAGGTCGTAGTCGAGCACCGCCGGCTGGATGGCGTCCTTGGCGATGGCCGAGTGGGGGATGGGCGTGCCCCAGTGCAGGGTCGCCCAGATCAGCCACGGCGCCAGGATCGCGGCCCCCAGGGCCGCCGCGAGCAGAACACGCCACCCGTGACGGCGCGCGTTCTCCAGCGCGATCAGCCCCGCCCAGGCGATCCCATCGATCCGGGTGAGGACCAGCAAAGCGCTCGCCGCAGCAGCCAGATGCAGCCGCCCCGTCACCGTCGCCCACAGCGACAGCGCCATCCACCCCACCGCCACTGGCGTCTCCATGCCGCCGGTCCCGAACAGCAGGAAGTTGGGCTCTGCGAACACCGCGAACGCCGCGAACGCCGCGATCCAACGGTTCACCCCCACGTGCAGCAGGACCTGGGCGCTGCACCACGCCGCCATCACCCCGAACGAGACGTTGATCAGGTCAGAGCCCCAGAACACCGCACCGTCCCCGAACAGGAACGCCACCACCGCCAACAACATCGTCATCAGCGGCGTGGTGGTGCCCTGCACCGCGTTTCCGGCGTGGAAGACGTACCCTTCTCCCCCGGCCAGGTTCTGGGCGTACCGATAGGTAATCAACGCATCTTCCAGGGCGTTGCCGGTCAGGAGTTCGGTCCCGATCCAGGTCAGCGCCCCCAGCAGGATGGCGCCTGCCAACAGCGCATCCGGTCGTTGCTGCTCTGCCATCTACAGCCCTCCGTGAGGCCCATCCAATCGGCGCTCCGAACCAGGTCTTGACCTGCTCAGCGTAGGCCACCGTCAGCGGCGCGGCAACGTCGGGGGACCCCGCCCGGGGCTCACTGGCAGCGGTTGTCGGGGAACACGAGGTAATAGCCCAGCTCGTCTTCCCAGAACTCCCCGTTGAACGGCTCCATCATCCGCACCTCACCGTCGACCTGCCACATCGACACCCCGCGCTCCTTCCGGGCCGACTTCGGCAGCTCGATGAGCCCCTCGGCCCGCCGCGCGTCCAACCGCCAGGAACGATCGTAGAGCTCAAACAGGATGATGTCTGCCTGGGCGCTCAAGTGGTCGAGGGACGCGGCCGTGCGCGCCGCCTGGGCAGAGAGCGCCCGGCCTGCCCGTCGCTGAAGGATCGTCCGATCGCGGGTCAGCTGCGCGGAGAGCGTCGCGCCCACGGTCGCCTGCCAGTCCCGCCGCTGATCGGCGATCAGCGCCAGCTCTGCGTCGATCTGGTCGAGGTGCCGGACCGTGCCCTGGAGGCCCGAGGACGACAGCGCCTCGACGAAGAAGGCCTTGGGGAGGACCGTCGGCGTCGACTCGCCCTCGCCGAAGTAGTGCTCCCACACCGCCTCCGGCGCCCGATCGGGCATCGCAGACATCTCCGCGATCATCGGCGCATAGCGAGACCGGAAGCCGCGGGCGAGCCGCTCGGTGCCGTCGAAGTCGCACCGGTAGAACGCCATGAGCGTCTCCAGGATCTGCGCCTCAGGCTCCAGATACCGGTCCGAGAAGAACGGGCTGCGAATCGTCAGCAGGTCCCCGAGCGACGCGTTGTAGTCGTCGGTCATGAACTGCGCCCAGGCGCCCTCAAACAGCGCCGTCGCCCAGGCGTCGGTGTTCCGGGGGACCTGGGCGTAGAACCCCTGCGCCTCGTCGTACCGCTCCAGGCTGTAGTAGACCCGGGCGATGTTCAGGATCGCCAGGGACCGCAGCTCGGCGTCCGCGTCCGGGCTGTCGGCGTCCGGGCTGTCGGCGACCGCGCGGAAGGCCTGGACCGCCGGCCGCAGCCGGGACTGCTGGTGGGCGATGACCCCCTCCAGGAACCGGCCCCGGATCGCGTGCGCCGTCTGCGGCGCGATCGCCTCCAGCGCCTTGCGCGCGCCGCTCAGGTCGTCGTCATCGAACAACCCACGGGCGCGGTGATACAGCAGCGCCGACCGGGCCGACGGCGGATAGTCGCTCACCGGCGTGGTCATGGCCAGCCGCCGCAGGGTGTGCCGATCCCCAAGGCGCTCGGCCAACAGGACCACCTTGACCATCGCGAACGCGCGGTGGTCCCCATCCAACGCCGCATAAAACGACCGCATCGCCGCGTGGGTCATCCCCAACGCGTCCAGGTTGCGGCCCATCAGGTAGTGCAGCTGGCTGCGGTGATCGGGCCAGTCCCCAGAGCGCAGCAGGCCATCGATCGCTTTCGACGCCGAGAGCGCCTTGCCCGCTTCGGTCAATCGGATCGCATCGGCGATGGGCGCCGGCGTGCTGGCGTTGACCAGCCCGCTCAGGCTGCCCGTCGGCAGCGGCTTCGCCACACCCACGGCGGGAGACAGAGAGAGCGACAGAGCGAACAGCAGCGACCAACTGCGCATGGTGGGACTCCTGGGATGCCGGACAGACGGACGCCTGCGACGGTCGCGACGCCTCTCATCCGCAGTGTAGAGTCCATATTCCCGGTTCGCGCCGTTTTTCGCTTCTGGCCACGCTCACCGATCGGTCGCCAGCTCCGGAGGCAATCGTGATCAGCGCGTCCCGATACTGCTCGATGTGTTCGGCCATGGCTCTCGGTCGCTGCGGCTCAGCGTACGATAACCGGTCGCCTGCAGCACATCGCCGAAGCAGTAGGATCGACCGCCTTCTTCTGCGATGGTGAAGCGGATGTTTTCAAGCTGCTTCGCCAGGTCCACCCCAATCTCAAGCTGCCACCGACCGACGGATCGATCGGTGATGGGCTGATCGGGCGTGGCGCCCCAGGACGGCTTGTCGCCCCACTGCATCTGACGCTGTCGAGAGCGCGCCCGGTTCGCCTGGAAGGTGGCTTCGTCGACCGCAGGCCGCCCGAGGTGCTGCAGGATCCGATTGGTCTGGCCCACCGGATCGCGGACGAACGCCTCATACCGAACCTCCAGATATCCAGGAAGATCCTGGGCACGGAGCGCCTGGGAGACGTCCCAGCTCCAGTTGACCGCCCCGCCGACCAGATACGTGTCTCGCGGATGGTCGGGCGCCTCTCGGGTCCACCGGCGAACCAGCGAGCTGACCACGTCCCGACCGTCGCGCAGGACATGGATGAACCGCCCGCGGCGAGGGAACCGGGTCAGATACTCCCGCGCCGAGATCGCGTTGGCCGGCGTCTGATCGATCCAGGCCACCGGCCCACCACCCGCACCCCGCCGCCGAGAGAGGACCGCAGCGATGAAGCCTTCGAGGGCCGGGCTTCCTCTCCACAGGTCGTACTCATCGTCGACGGTGCCGAAGCCATAGGCCTCGCGAGGAGGGAAGAACCCGCCCGGCTGGAGCGACACCCGCAGCTTGTCAACCACCATCGAGATCGCTGGGCCGCCATTGTTGAGCAGGCCATACAACGTCCGCGGAAAATCGTCGGCTGTGAACAGGCTGCGATGGTGGAACAGCCAGGACTCGGGGCCCGTGCGCAGGTCGTGCAGGCCGTCGAGCACAGAGGCGACCAGGGTGGTGCCGGAGCTGTCGCAGCCGCCGAGCAAGAACAGGGTGTCCGAAGAAGATGCGTTCATGGTCGCCTGTTCGGTACCCAGCAGCCAGAGCTGAGGGGGATTGTGCCCGCGCCACGGCTGGCCCGTGGTGACCGACCTGCCCCTGCGGCCCTCTGGCAGACAACAGAAGTTGGCAGCATTGGGGTCAATGTCGTCGTCTGTGCGCCGAACAGGCGGCTGTCATGGAGGATCGATTGATGTCATCGCAGCTCCGGATCGTCCGGGTTTGTCCTCGAATGTTGATGGGCGGCGTCGAGCAACACGTCCTCCAGCTGCTTCGGGGGATCCCCGGAACCGAGATGGTGGTTCCGGGCGCGGAAGGCCTCGCCGCGACGGAGGCCCGCCAGCGCGCCCGACGCTACCAGCTGCTGTCCCCGGCGCAGCTGGCGCCGATGGTCGGTGCGATGCGCGGCGCCGATCTGGTCCACCTGCACACGATCAACAACGCCCCATTGCTGCCGCTGGCGGTCCAGCTGGCCGGCCCGATGCGCATCGTCCAGACCATCCACAACAACTTCGAGTCGCTGTACTGCCGCTATGTCGATCACAGCTTCCTGATCGGCATTGAAACCCGCGATATGATCGAGACGCCGAGCCGGACGAGTCCGCTGATGGAGGGGGTCGCGGTCCCGGCCCGGCTCCCGCCAGCTCGCGCCGGGGTTCGTCCCCTCCGTCTGGTCGAGGTCCGCCGTGCAGACAAAGAGATGGCGTGGACGCTCGAAGACCTCATCGCCGCGGGCGCGCTCGATGGGATTCGATTCGAGGCCGACATCGTCGGCGTCGGCGGCTCCAGCCTGGATCCGCGGATCCGGCGCGTCGGCGAAGTCCCGGATCCGTCCCCCTGGATCGCACGCGCAGATCTGCTGGTCCACGGCTCTGCCGCGGAGACGTTCGGTCGGACGGTTTACGAAGCGATGGCGTTGGGGACGTTGTCCGTGGCGACGCCATTGCCTGCGTTCGCCCAGCGGCTCCGGGACGGGCTGCAGGTCTTCCTGAGCGCAGACATGTCCGTCGCTGCGGGCGCCCGGCGGCTGCGGCAGATCGCCACGCTGATCGCCCAGCAGCCGGAGCAGTGCCGGATCCTCGCCACAGAGAACCACCGGTGGGTCCAGGAGAACGCGTCGTCGGAGACGATGCTTCGTGCCCAGCGAGAGGGCTATGCGGCGGTCTTCGCGGCTGCGCCAGCGCCACGGAACGTCGTCCCGAAAGACGCCCCACCGGACGTCCTCCCGCAGCTGTCGGCGCAGTTGGAGCGGATCCTCCGCCAACAGGCGCTGGATATTCACGCGATCAACGCCCTGCCCGACCGGGCCCGTGGGCTGGTCTTCTGGTTTCTGGCCGATCAAGGGGTCGTCTCTGACGATCGGCGGGTGGCGGTGCTCCAGGAGAGCGTCCGGCTGCTTGGGGAGCGGCCCGCCCTGTGCCTCTCGCTCGCCCTGGCGGCCCGGCACCGCGGCCAGGTCCCCCTCGCCCAGGCCGCCTTCGAGCGGGCCCGGGACCTCGATCCCCGCACCCTGACCGCTGCGCTGGAGCTGGTGTCTTTGCACCTGAAGCGAGAGGACGCCGGAGCGGCCATCGCAGAGCTGGAGCGGCTGCTCGACCACACCCCCGACCACGCCGCGGCGCGCCGGTACCTTGAGGCGCTCAAGGTCGGCGGCATCCGACGCCCCTCGGCGAACGCGATGTTCCACTCCTTGCGCCGCTTCGCCCGCATCATCGTCACCGGACCGCACCGCAGCGGGACCACCATCGCCGCGGAGATGATCGCCTCAGACACCGGGTTCGAAGGGGTCCGCGAGGAAGAATTCGACTTCTATCGCGAAGATCTGCTCCGCGGCGTGCTCGCCCGACAGCAGGTGGTCATCCAATGCCCCGCCCTGTTCGACCTGATGCCCCGCCTGTCCGCTCCCGACACCGCCATCGTGCTGATGCGCCGGCCGCTCGACGAGCTGGCCGCTTCTCGGGCGCGGATGTTCACCCCGGTCGGCGGCCGGCAGCTCTCCGCCGAAGAGCAGAACCAGGCCCAGCTCGCCCGCCTCGGCGCCCGAGACGGAGACGCCGCCGCGTTGAAGTACGCCCTGTGGGATCAGTGGGTCGCTGAGGGGACGCTCCACAACCCCGTCGAGGTCGACTACCACGATCTGTCGAAGCACCCGATGTGGGTGCCGGCCGACCAGCGGCGCAAGCAAGGCCGCCGCTGGCACAACCGCCGCACCCGGCTCTGAGCAGAGGCCGCCATGGACGACCGACAACACGCCCAGCTGCTGCAGAACCTCGACGCGATCGGCGCAGCGGACGGGCGCCTCGCCGCCCGTGTCGCCCTGCCCGTCGAAGGCGACACCGCCTCGCTCCGCCCTGACGGGACGGCGACCTACCACTTCGGACGCGTCGATGTCCCGCTCCACCTTGGCAGAGACCGGCTGCGTGCGCTCATCACCGACGCCCAGGGACGCGCAGCTGTCGCAGTCCTGGGCGCCGGCGTCGGCGAGCCGGTCTCTGCCCTGCTTCGACACACCGCCGCGCGCGTGGTCCTCTGGGAGCGCGACCCCTGGATGCTCCGCCTCGCCCTGGCCAACCACGACTGGGGGCAGGCCATCCAGAGCGGACGCCTCCGGATCGCACTGGGCGCCGATCTCGTCCGCCTCGCTGGGAAAGCGCTGTGGACCTGGAGCCACCCCGTCCTCGCGAAGCGATACCGGCTGGAGCGACAGATCATCGCAGACGGGCTCGGCGAGCAGCGGGCGCTGCTGTGCGGCGGAGAGCTGCTCGTCGCCGACCTCGCCGCCGCGCTGCAGACACACGGCGTCCAACTGTTCACCTGGGAGGTCGACCGGCTGTCCGCCGAAGAGCTGAACCACACGGTGCGGACCCTGCGGCCTGCGTTCGCCGCCGCCATCAACTACACCGACGGCCTCGCCGAAGCCTGCGCATCGTTCGGGCTGCCGCTGATGTGCTGGGAGATCGACCCGACCACCAGCTTCGTATTCCCTCCTCGCCGACCGGTAAACCAGACGTTCATCTACACCTATCGCCAGCGCAATGTGTCCCGATTCCGAAAGGCGGGCTTCCCCAACGTCCAGCACCTGCCCCTGGCCGCCAACATCACCCGGCGCCGACCGGTGACCCGCTCCCCCGAGCAGCAGGACCGCTTCGGCGCCCCCGTCAGCTTCGTCGGCGCCAGCATGGTCCAGTCCGCCCAAAAGCTTGCGCGGCAGTTCGTCCGACAACATGACCAGCTCCGGCCCGGCGCGCCGCCCGGTCAGGCCAAAGCCGCCCTCAACGCGGCGCTCGACGCCCAGCGGCAGCGGCACGACTACCAGATGCCCGCCATCCTGGAGGCGATCTGTCCCGGCCTGCGGACCGCCAGCGCACAACAGCAGCTCGCCGACCCCGCCATGCTCATCGGCGAGGTCGCCGCCGCAGAGAAGCGCCTTCGGTGCGTCGCTTCCCTCGCGCCGTTGGGGATCCGGGCCTGGGGCGACGACGGATGGCGACAGCTCGAAGGACAGGGCGTTCGCTATATGGGCTACGCCGACCACTCCCGGCATCTGAACCTCATCTACTGCGCAAGCCGCGTCAACGTCGACGTCGGGCGATGGTATCAGGCCGACATCGTCCCCATGCGCATCTTCGACATCCTCGCCTGTGGCGGATTCGTCATCGCCGAACAGAACACCGCCCTCGCCGAATTGTTCGCCCTCGGCGAAGAGATCGAGACCTGGCAGACCCTCGATGAGCTGACCGCCAAGGTCCAGCACTACCTCGCCCACCCCCAACAAGCCGCCCGAATCGCCGCCGCTGGGATGCGACGCGTTCGCAAGGATCACACCATCCAGAACCGTGTCGACGGCATGCTCCAGGACCTTCGCCGCTTCACCACCAACACATCACGGACCAGACGAGGCATACCTGCCTGAAACATGGATGGATGAGGCCAATTGAAGACTGGTGCCCAATGGGCACCAATCGCGATGAAGTGATCTATATCAGATGAATCGCCGAATCCAGCTCAACGTCCGCGAAGGGGGTTGGGGAGAGGTGTGATAGACTGTTGCGGTGTCTCGCTTGAGCAGCCAATCTGGTTGCCGAACTTCGCTGCGAAGTTCGAACCCGCTCTTTTCATGAATCTGCACGACGAGCCGGGGTAATGCGGCCGTGGATCCAGGTGATCCAACTCCAGAAGACCGAGTCGGTCGAGATCATCTGAATCCACCCCGCGTCGCCGTGGTGACGATCTCGACCGACTCGGT
>JBCBLB010000566.1:0-6557 GCA_038520555.1 Myxococcota bacterium
CGCCCAGAAGAAGACGCCCCGGGCCCGGCCCATCAGCACGCCCATCCACCCCCCTGATGAGGTATCAGAGGACGTAATCTCAACGACCAGCAGCCCAATCGAGATCAAAATCAGGGCGAAGATAAACAATTCCGTGACTGGATGGTACAGAAACGACAGCAGTCGACGTCGCCAGGGGGCGGTCCGGGCGAGGTGGTCATAGGCGACGCCCATGTCTACCTCAACCTCACGATCGCGGAGCCGTTGATCGGTGAGACGCTGGACGGGCTCGTCTGTGTTCAGCGGCGTGCTCATCCATTCACCGGAGGATCGAGGTGTTGAATCAGCAACAGCCCGTCGCCCGCCTGGAGGGGCTCCTGGGGGTCGGGGACGAGCCGCACCGACCGGTCCCGGCGCAGGCCGATGAGAATGCCCAGCGCACGGGCGGCGACCGCGGCGCTGACCGCCGAAAAGGGCTGGTCGACCAGATCGGGCGGCAGCGGCGCGGTATACAGCCGGCTGCCGACGCCAGAGCGGAACAGGTCGGTGAAGACGCTGAGGATCTTCGGGCTCTGGACGGCGCGCGAGAGCATGGCGCCCGCGTGGGTGTCTGCGATGAGGACTTCGTCGACGCCGGCGTTGGCGGCGTGGAAGGTGTTCTCCGGGCTCAGCAGCTCGGCGATGCTGTAGGCGCCGGGGCACATCTTCTTGACCGCGAGGACGGTGAGCAGGGTGTGGGCGTCGACGTCCTGCGGCGATCGGCCGTCGCGCGGCTCTGCGAGGATAACCACCACATCGGTGGCGTCGAGCGCAGCGACCTGGAGGCCGTCCTGGGTCGACGGATCGGCCGCGATCCGGGTGAGCTGAGGGATTGGCGGATCGGGGGCGCCGGGGAGCGCGTCGCTGATCAGGCAGATGGAACGCTGTGGGTGGGTTCGCAGCAGGTCTGCGATCAGGCGCCGGGCGTTCGCGCTCCAGCCACAGATAACGACACGAGATGCGCCCATAACGACGGTGTATCACACAATCCGCGGCGAACCGGTGCGCTGTGGCGGTTCGTGGGCAGAATGGAAAGAAGTGTTTCCGTTTGCCAAGAATACAGGTATGAATTCAAGTACGAGAAGGGAGACTCAAGATGACTTTTTCTGTCCTTCTGTTTGGGCTGGCCGCGTGCGTCTACGAAAATCCGAAGGAGAGCGTGGACGGCATCGGGCTGGAGAACCCAGACGAAGACCTGGATGGCGTCGACGATCCGAACAACAACGGTGGCGACGACGGTGACGGAAGCAGCAGCGACGGTGGCAACGGAACGACCAAGTATCCGCGCGCCTGGGTCGGCCAGCGCACCCTGTTGTTCGAAGATGGCTGTGAAGGGCTGTTGGAAGAGACCGGTCAGGAAGTCACCCGGGAAGACGGCTTTGAGAACATCGCCGCCGCCTGCCCGGCCTGCAATGAGGTCTACCAGATCCGCACCACCCCCGACACGGTCTGCGGGGCGACGGTCTCGTCTGAGATCTACCGCGGCATCATTCGTGAGGGCGCCGGTCTGGTCACCGTCGTTCGCCTGGATCAGGCGGGTGGCAGCTGGTACTCCATCGCCCTGGATGATGGCAACCGCGATGAGCTGAACCAGGTCGAGTACGAATATTCCGACACCATCAATCGCGAGTCGGGTGAAGTCATCAACTATGACGTGATCGGTCTCGTCACCCTCGAGTAGGATCGCAAAAAGAAGGCTTTCGCGGTCACCCTCACCCCTGAGCAGCAGCGGTGGGGGTGTTGTTTTTTGTTGGTGATCTGAACAATTTACCAGTATACTGAACACATCTTCAAAGCGCGGAGGATGTGGGATGGAGCGGTCGAGTTTATTTCGTCCATTTGAGGAGGTTCGGGTCCCCCTCAAACTGCTGGTGTATGGCGATCCGGGAACCGAAAAGACGCGTCGTGCCTTAAAGATGCCACGGCCGGTGTATGTGATCGATATGGAAAACGGTGCGAGCAGCTATGCCGATTTGATTGAGCCGGGGCAGGGGTTTTATCTGGCGACCAAGTCTCATGCGGAGCTGTCGGAAGCCCTGGAGGAGCTGCTTGCGATGCCATCTGGGGACGTGGGGACGTTGGTGATCGATCCGATCACGGTGGTCTGGGATTCGATCAAGGCGGGTCATATCGAGCGGATCGTCCGCAAGAAGCGGTGCGCGCCTGAAGACGTGTTCTTCGATGTGGGCACCTGGGGCAAGTTGAAGCGGACGTACGGCGATTTGATGACCCGTATTTTGAACGCGCCATTTCATGTGGTGATGACGGCGCGGGGCAAAGAGAAGATCGATGAGCGGGGCAACAAGCTTGGCTACGGCTATGACGGTGAGAAGACGACGACGTTTCTGGCGAACGTGGTGATAGAGAGCCACGCGGACTACGACATCGTGTGGAAGGATCGGACGGGTACATTCAAGGAGTCCTCGCGTCGGCCGCGGGTGTCTTTCAAAGACTTCCTTCCACAGACCGGGCGGGGGGTGTCTCACCTGGAGACAGACTCTGAAGCGGCTGAGAAAGACGCCTATGAGCAGGACTGGCGGCAGTTTGGCCAGACGGTTCGTGAGATGGGGCTGACGGTGGATGTGGTGACCCAGTGGTGTATCTCCAAGGGGTGGAAGCGCCCGGTGACGGCGAACCCGGGTGAGCGTCGTCGTCTGCTTCAGATCCTGGGTTCAGACACGGCCCGCGCGGAGATCGCGGATTTCTCTGGCGAGCCGCCGCCGCTTCAATTTCGTCGGGATCCGCTGAAGCCCACGGACAAGGCCCCGGCGTTCGCCCCGGCCCAGTCGGACGTGGCGGGGGTGTAGCGCAGGCGCAGATGGGGATATGATTCGGCGTGCCGAATGGATATGCCCACCTGAACCTGCGCTGGAACCCGTTCAGCGAGCCGCTCCCCGAGGATCGGCTGGCGCTGGTGGTGGGCGACGTCTCATCGATGGCATCAACCCTGTCCACAGGGCGGGTGTGCATCCAGCTGATGGGTGATCACGGTCGGGGCAAGACCAGCCGCCTGCTGGCGTTGAAGCGCACGCTGGGCGCACCTTATGTGCGTCTCCGGGACAGCCATCACATTCCGGCCGCGCCGGTGGTCCTGCTCGATGAGGGGGAGCTGCTGTGGCGGCGGCCATGGTGGCGGCTGCGTCGATGTGGTGCTGCAGCGGTCTCGACCCATCGGGACTTGAGCGTGATGATGCGTGCGCTGGGGTTTTCGGTGGTGACGCGTTCGGTGCGGGGGTTGTCGTTGGACGGCCTCGTGGCGATGGTCGACCACCGGCTGCGTTGGGCGCAGCGGGAAGAAGGACCGGTGCCGGGCGTGCCGCTGCGGACCCTTCGCGCCCTGTTGGCCACCTACGGCGACGATGTCCGCACCATCGAAGATGTACTCTACGATCGGTTTGCGCAGTTGGAGGAGATCGGGGATGTCGAAGTGTGATCTGCAGCTGGAGCTGGAGCGGTCAGACTACCAGGCCGGGGACGTCGTCCGTGGGGTCGTGGTGGTCTCGGTCAATCAGGACGTCAAGTGCAACGGGCTGGCCGTCCGGTTGGGCTGGCGCACCCACGGCAAGGGCAACCGCGACGGCGAGACCGACCGGGAAGAGATTGTCTACAACGGCCCGTGGTCTGCCGGCCACCGCCACCGTTACCCGTTCACGTTCACGTTGCCGCCGTCGCCGCTGACCTACCATGGCCAGAACATCAACATCGGGTGGTTCGTGCAGGCTCAGGCGGACATCCCCTGGGCCTTTGATCCAAAGTCCGAAGCCGAGCTGCGCGTCGCCCGGGGCGACGCGCCGATCACGCCGCCACAGTTGCCGGCCTATGCCCAGGAGATGGGGCCGGTGGCCAACATCATCGGCGGTGTGATCTCCGGCTTCGTCGGCTTGATGCTGTCGGGCGTGGGCCTCACCGCGGCGGGGGCGGGCCTGCTGGCGATGGTCGCCGGTGAGATGATGGGCATCGCGTTCATCATTTTTGGCGGTGCGTTCGCCTTCTTTGGCGTCCGGGTGTTGTTGAAGCCGATCCGACAGCTGATGGCCAGCCAGCGGCTGTCGGACCTGAGCTTCCAGGCAACCCCGCAACGGCTGCGCCCTGGTGATGACGTTCAGATCGATGTGTCCTTCCAGCTCAAGGCGGACACGCGGATCAATATGATTCGGGTATCGTTGATTCGCCAGGAGCGGGCCACCTCAGGCAGCGGGACGAACAAGACCACCCACACCCACAACGCCACCGTCGGCCAGCTCGTCCTCCGAGAAGGTGGTCGAATGCGCCGGGCGGAGCGGTTTTCTCGCGCTGGCGCGCTGCAGGTTCCCGAAAATGCGGCGCCGTCGTTTGTTTCCTCCAGCAACCGGGTGCTCTGGCTCGCCCGGCTGGAGATCGATTTTGATGGATGGCCTGATTATTCCAAAGATATCTTCCTGATGATGGGTTGAGCTTCAGTCTGGGCGCCACCGGTCGATTGCAGAGGTCACCACCGCTTGCCCGGATCGTCCGATGCAGCTCGCCGCTCACCCGCCCCTGACTTCTTCTCAGCGCACGCTCCAGGCTGCCCGGGCCGCGCTGGACCGCAACAACCTCGACGAAGCCGAAGTCCATCTGCGACAAGCGGCGCAGCAGCAGCCGAACAACCCCGGCGTCCACGCTGCCCTCGCCCGGCTGCTGCTGCGCCAGAGTGACCTTCCCGGACACGACCAGGCCATCGCCCGTGCCATCGCCCTCGCGCCGAACGACGCCGGCTATCGGATCCGCGCCGCCCTCGCCTGCCCGCCGATGATGGGCAGCCGCTTGGAGATCGAGCGACATCGCGCCCGCGTCATCGCCCGGCTGGACGCTCTTCTCGCCGAGCCGGGCCGCTGGCGGCTGTCTGATCCGATGCTCGCGGTCCCGACCCTCACCTACTACTTCGTCTACCACGGCCTCGACGATCGGAGCATCAACCGGCGCGTCTGCGCGCTGATGCGGCAGGTCGCCCCCATCCTCAACGTCGAAGCCCCTCACCTACAAAAGCCACGGCCAGACGGCCCTGTGCGGCTGGGCATCTTCTCCACACACCTCCGAGACCACACCATCGGCTGCCTGTTCGCCGAGCTTATCAAGCGTCTGGATCGACGCATGTTCCGTACGGTGATGATTTTTTCTGAGCCAGATATCGATCCGTTCGCTCTGAAGCTCGCCGAGTCGGCAGCGGATGAAGTGGTCCTCGTCCCCCGCGAGCTGCCCCGTGCACAGCAGCAGATCGCTCAGGCGCGCCTCGACGTCCTGTGGTACCCCGACATCGGCATGGACAGCTTCACCACCTACCTCGCCTATGCGCGCCTCGCCCGTGCACAGGTCACCACCTGGGGTCACCCCAACGCGACGGGCATCGACACCATGGACGCCTTCCTCTCGCTCGATGCCCTTGAGCCCGAGGCCCGGCCGCCGTACTCCGAGACCATCATCTGCCAGCAGGCGCCCAACGTCTATTATGTGCCCCAGCGGGTCACGCTCCCCCAGCCGCGCGCCGCCCTGGGGCTGCCCGTTCGCGGCCACCTTTATGGGTGCCCACAGACGACGTTCAAATTTCATCCGGACTTTAATCGGGTCCTCTGTCAGATCCTGGATCGGGATCCGCGCGCCATCCTGGTGCTCCATCAAGGCCGAATCCCGGCCTGGCAGCGAATCCTCACACAGCGGCTGGAGGCCATTCGGCCCGGGAGCCACCGTCGGATCCATTGGATGGCCGGGATGCCGCGTGAGCAGTATATCGAAACCCTCGCCGCCTTTGATGTGATGCTTGACCCGTTCCCCTTCGGCGGTGGGAACACGACCCTGGAAGCCTTTGGGGCGGGGACGCCGGTGGTGACCTGTCCGCCGAAGCTTGCGCGTGGCCGACTCGCCTATGCGTTTTATCGACAGATGGGATGGACCGCGCTGGTCGCCGGGGATGCGGACGCCTACGTGCGCCTCGCCGTCGATATCGCGACCGATCCGTCGCTGCGGGCTCAGATGTCGACGCAGCTCCGCGCCCGCAGCGACGCAGAGCTGTTTGAGAACGACGAAGGGGTGCGTCAGTTTGAGGCGGCCCTGCTCGCAGCGCTGAAGATGAAACTCAACGCATCCAGCGCCGGATCGCCTGCACGGTAGGATGGTCGGCGCCCAGCTTTTCCGTCAACCGCAGCCGAGAGGCTTCCATCCGTCGGTATCCGGTGGCCAGATCGCCGGCGTCGGCCTCCAGCCGGCCCAGCTCGAAGCGGGTCACCCAGGTGTGGATGTGGTCGATGCCTTGCCGGCGCTCCGAGGACGCCAGCGCGCGCGCCATGTGATCCCGGGCCTGCTTCGCCTTGCCCAGCCGGTGTAGCGCCTGGGCCAGCCCATGTCGGCAGGCCGCGATGGCGGGGTGATCCTCATCAAAGTGCGCCTCATAGATCGACAGCGCGTCCTCATGCAGCTCTGCGGCGGTGCTCACCAGCCCCAGCCGCCGCACCGTGAGGGCCATGCCGTTGATCGTGACCGCGATCTCCGGGTGATCGTGGTCGAGGATCTCGCGGCGGAGGTCC
>JBCBLB010000457.1:0-8035 GCA_038520555.1 Myxococcota bacterium
AGACACTTGAGATGTACATCTCAAGTGTCTCATAGACAGGAGTTGAAAATGGGACCTCTCATGTTCGCTGCCCTCTTCTTCACCGCTGACGCAAACGCGTTGGACATCACCAAAAGCGTCGACGTCCACTTCGACGACATCACCAGGGACGCGCTCTGGGACATGTCGTCATATGATCTCGACATCGACCTCAGCGATGCGCTCGTGGTCACGGACCGTGACTTTGATCTCACCACCATCGTCATCTCAGAAGACGCGGCCCTCAGCGCGGACTTCTCCGGGCTCTCCATCGCAGGGAGCACGTCTGTCTCTGCGACCAGCGCGTCCGCATCGTTCACCGGGTACGCGTCCGGGCCGGGGTACTCCTCGATCTCGGTCTCCTCGTATTCCTATACCGGCGACAGCGGATCGTTCGCGTCCGTGACCGGCTCGGTTGAGAACGCCAGCGACACCCTGTCCATCGATCTGTTTGAGTCGAGTTCGGACGAGCTGGACATCGATCTGGACATCGATCTGGTCGATGATTTCACAGAGGCGTGGGCGGGGGTGAGCGCCGACCTGAATGAACGGATTCGCTCATTGTCGGATACGCTCTCGGTCGATCTCTCGACGCCGGCCTTCGACTCGGCCATCGATCTGACGCTGGACGAAGACGTCGCGTTCGACGCCTCCACGGTGGAGATCATCTACGTTGAGAGCGGCGAAACGCTCGACTTCGGCGACTATTCGGTGACGGCCGAGTAGCGGCGTGTGTTGCCTGGCGCGGGTCTGTCGACTATGACCCGCGCCTATGGAAGATCCGTTGCGCGTAGAGGTTCGAGCGACCGGCGAAGTGCTCCAGCGAGCCTTCTCGACGCTGGTCGCAGGATTCCCCGCCGGGGGGCAGACGATCAGCGGGATGGCCCGCTATCTGGGGGTGACCAAGTCAACCACCCAGCGCCTGGTCGAAGGCCTCCGGGCCGCCGACCCGGTCGCTGCCGTGCGCGCCTTCCCCGGTAGCAAGGGGCTGCGTCGGATCGTGGACGCTGCGCGCGGCCAGTCGATGCCCGAGCCACACTGCGCAGCCGCGATGCAGGCGGTCGACGGGCTGGACCGCCTGCTGCTCAAGGGCGGCGGGAGCAAGGCGCGGCTGCTCAACCAGCTCGATGACGCGCGACGTTTTCAAGGTCGCCGCCAGGCGACCGAGGCCGACCGACGCGCGCTGGCCCAGGCTGCCGGCGCGGTCCTGGCCAACCATAGCGAAGCCCGCCTCTCGATCCGGGTGGTCCGGGCCGACCCCTCGGATCCACAGCAGTGGACGCTGCGTCATATGGCCACCGGCCATATCGGGATGCGCCGCGCCGCCGGCGCCCGCCCCCAGATCGGTTCACACCAGATCACCATCGCGAACACCGCGGTCCTCAACGCGCCGCCCCGCCTGCTCGAAGACTTCACCACCCCCAACACCCAGCTGGAGACCCTGCGGGACGATCGGATGGCGCTGGGCGAGCTGCAGTATCGGCTGCGTCCCCCGGTCGCTCCCGGCGAACCATTCGATTACATCGCCGACATCGGCGGGCCGCTTCGGGTCGAGCACCCCGCACGATCCGAAAACCGCCAGCTCGTCGCCGGGGTGTTCGTGGACTCGCCAACCAACACGCTCATCATGGACCTGTTCGTCGAGCCGTCGCTCCTCCCGGGCGCCGTGCCCGGGGTCGACGTCCTGCCCGGCCATGAGATCCTCCGAAGGCCGCTGGGCCGCGATGAACACGAACAGTGGCCACATCAGGTCACCCCGCTCGCCCTCGGCCGCGCCCTCCAGCACCCCACCAGCAAACAGTGGGCGCCCCTGTTGAACCTCGAACGACAGCTGTTCAAGGGCTGGGCGCTCGATCCCAACCAATTCATCGGCTACCGCCTTGAGGCCCGCTACCCCATCTTCTCCGCACTCTACGCGTTCTCGCTGGCCCTGCCCTGACGCAGGGCAACGCGGATGAACCGCGTTGCTCAAACCCGCTCAAAGACCATGGTCTATCCTTCCTTATGACCAACGGCCTGATGCCCTGGCATCGAAGCCGAACACCTCAACGAGGATTGCTTCGGGCGGACGCTCGACGCCTGCTTCAAATACGGCCCCACTGAGATCTTCGCACGTCTCGCCCGCCAGGTGCTGCCGCTGTTCGACGCCGATGTCTCTGCTGCCCATCCTGCCATCCTCCTGCTGCAATTGACACATCACAATCGGATTCTGATGCATCTTGCCCGCAGGTGGCAGGGCCTGAAGCGCCTTCAATTTTGCGACCGTCTGGTCGCCCTACCCACAGTATGTGAACACGGCCGACAGGGCTGTGATGAGCGGTGCGTCGTTGAACCCCTGAGTATGCTGCGGTTATTCTTCAAGGAATGTCTGGAAGAACGCCCATGCAGCCTCTGTCCCAAAGGATGGCCAGATATGACCGCCGGGATGATGACAGGAATGCACCGGGGTTTCAGCGGCGCAGGAATCATACGCAACACAGGTGTCCGGTTCGGTGGGTCGGCTGGTCTCTGCACATCCGGCACGAACACGGAAGAAGTCTCGATATGACGCGCGTCCTTCGCTCATGTCTCCCTCAGAGATAGCGATCCAGGCTGCAGGAGTGCCGACACAATCAGACTCTTTAAAATACATGACGGAGCCACCCGCAGCGATCGCGCGGATATCCTCTCGTCGGCAGCCCAGGACTCCTGAGAAGGAGCCACCTCCGCTAAATCCCATTGAAAAGACCTGCGTTTCATTCACGCACAAGCCTGACTTGACCTGCTCAAGCACGGCCTCAAAGTATCGCAGCTCAATCTCGACCCGCTCAAGACGCTCCTCGGAGGGCTGGTCGTAATCGCGCCAACGCCCATCAATGGCCTCCGCGAGGAGCAGGATCGCCTGACCATCGATCGCCCCGGACACGTCCCGTTCTCCGTCGGCCACATCCCAATACGACGCGTTGCTTCCGTTCGGGTGGAGTGCCAACACCAACGGCCACGCCTGTGTCTGTGTATACCCTTCCGGGAAGCGGAGCAGATACCGTCGCTCTCGCTCTTCTATGACGAACGTCTGCTCGCCCTCAAAGAGCGCCTGGTCTCCCCCGCACCCCACACTCCAATGCGAGGGGATCGGATCTGGATCACCAGAGTCCGGGGTTCCTGAATCTGTCATCCCCGAGTCTGCAGGATCGGTGTCAGTATCCACCACAGGATCTTCCTCTTCATCTGGTTCCTCTTCATCTGGAAGTTGAGTAGATTGTGGTGAAGGCGTTGAAGCGTCGCAAGAGGCGAGCAAAGCGGCCATGAACGCAAACGGTATGGTTTTCATCACATCGATTATACGCCCAGTGTGCATGGAATTGGGTTGGATCGTGTGCGTTGTAAGGGGAACGTAAATGAGATCCGCAACGCAGAGGCTACCTCGTGTTTGGACAGGTGCTCATGTGTTCTGGGAAGCCGTGAGTCACCCCATCCCGAAGGCAGCCCCTGGTGCAGGGACCCAGACCAAACGTGGGCGAGAGCTTCCTGTCATTTGTTTCGGCTCAAGCCAAGGGCGCGGTGGGTTGCTGGTGTTTGCCCCGTCCATTGGCGGAACGCCCGGAAGAATGAGGTCTGCTCTGCGTAGCCACACAGGTAGGCGATCTCGGCCAGCGAGAGGGTCGGATCGGCCAGATAGCGCTCTGCCAGTCCGCGTCGGGTCTGCTCCAAAAGCTGGCCGTAGCTGATCTGGTGTTCTTTGAGGTGTCGCTGGAGAGTCCGGGGGCTCATGGCGAGGTGTCGTGCGACCCGTTCGGTGGTCGGCTTGCCGGTGGCCAGCGCGTGCTGAATGGCCTCCCGCACCCGATTCACGAGCGCAGGCTCGCCCGGCTCAAACAAGGCAGAGCGCTGCAACCGATCCCGAAAATACGCCGCCAGCTCTGCGTCCGCGGACTGCACCGGCATCATCAGCACCTGCACATCGAGCACCAGCGCCGTGTGCGTGGCCCCCGCGTGAATTGGCGCCCCCAGGAAGTCCTCAAACATCTCCCGGAGCGGCGGCGAGAGCGCCTTGCTGCGGGTATGCAACGCGACAGCGGACACCGGCTGCTCCGTCGCCAGCCGCAGCAGCTGCAGCGCGACCAGTGCGGTGTACTCGGACACCTGCAACAGACCGGGCCGCGGCCGGCCCCACCGCTCTTCGTGGAACACGAGGTGCGGTCCCTCAATGGCGTGGTGGTAGCGGGCCGTCTGGTTCGTCAAGTGCTGGAAGCGTTGGTGGCACAGCAAGGCCTCACGGATCGTGTCGAGCGTCTTGCAGGCCAACCCCACAATCCCCAACGTTCCGAACGTGTGCCGGAGGGCGGCGTCTCTGACAAAGTCGGGGTAGCCCCGCCGTTGGGCCATGTGCTCGAAGTGCTGGTAGGTGGCGTCACCATGGACCGCGCCGTCGGGGTCGGACATCACGGCCGCTGGCAGACCCACCTTCGCCAGCGCATCGACCGCCACCCCGGCGGCAAGCGACGCGTCGTAGGCTGGGCGAACGTTGACGACAGCGATGTGGTCTGGAAGAAGCGCCGACATACAGACACCGTAGGGTAGCGCAGATGGTCTGGTGTCGCTTGTCGCGATCGGACAACAGTTTGGCGAGATCTGCGAAGGCAGGGTCTTTGAACGCGATTTACCCATGAAGAAGCAATGGAATCCACGTCCTGGAGAGAACGATGTTCCAATATCCGAAGCGCACGGTGGTTGCGCTGCTCGCAAGCTTCATGGTCTCCCCCACCACGCCCGCCGCGTCTACCTCAGCAGATCGCCTCGCTGGGGCTCGCCTCGCCGGTGAGCTGTGCGCGGCATGCCATACATTCGGGGACGGTGACGAAACCGGCTGGGGGCCAGACCTCGATGGAATCGTCGATCGTCCGGTGGGTGCCGAGGAAGGCTACCGATACGGCTCATACCTGCGCGCCCAACAGGCCGCTGGCGCCACCTGGGACGAAGCCGCGCTTCGGGCGTGGCTGGTGGACTCGAAGGCCATCGCTCGAGCCGCCAACAACCGCACGAAGATGCCCGCCCAGCGGCTAACCACCGATCAGCTGGATGACCTGATGAGCTACCTGCGGACGCTGCAATAAATGCGCACGTGGAAGATGGGGATCGCAGCGTGGGTCATGACCGCCTGCCTGCACAGGCCTCCCCTCCCACAAGAGGCCACAGCGACGCTGTACGACACTCCGACACACACTGACGCGCTGATTTACCAGGGAACCGTTCACCCCCGCACAATGGAGAAGTCCCCGCTGTACCGCTATGAGCGCCGAGTGAGCGTCACTGAAGACAACGTACGATCCGTTCACACCACCTTCTCTTTGAGCGGTGAGCCGGTGGTGCGCCACCAGGCCGATCACACCTTTACCTATACACTCCGAGCTTTTCAGGAGATCCACGCGCAGACCGGGTTGGTCGGTCGGGTGGACGTCGCCCCGGATGGGACCGCGACCTACCAGACCACAACCGGCGGCCGAACCCACATCCGGGTAGAAGCTCCCGGCGAGTCGCTGCAGGTTGGTCCGACGCTGTTCGGATTCGCCTTGGAACACTGGGATGAGTTGGTGGCTCGAGAGGATGTCCCGTTTCGCTTCGTGGTGCTGGAGAAGCAGCGCTCCTACCGGTTCGTGCTGAGAAAAGTCGACGGACCAGAGGGCACACTCACGCTCGAGATGACGCCAACCAGTTGGTTTGTCGCGCTGGGGGTGCCCCGTTCCTATCTGGTGTTCGATGAAGACAGCCGTACCATCCTTCGCTACATCGGCCTCGTACCGCCACGTGACACAACCAGCCGGCGCCACAAGCCCCTCGACGCGACCGTGATCTATATGCACACAGGCACAGTCTACCGCTAACTCAACGAGATCGATCAGGCATAACCGTGCCTTCAGTGTGGGGTTCAGTTCAGACGTAGGTGTCCCTTGCGGTCATGGGAGACCTGCTGTTAACCCGACGCGCCGTCTTGGAATTGGTTGGGCTCCGCTGCCGCGCGCAGTTCTATCACGAAGCGCTCACGAAGCGAACTCCCCAGGTTTCCAGTGACGCTTGTGCGCTCATCCTTGCCGTCCGCGCCAACTCGGCGTCTCCTCTCTCTTGGATTTCGCAATGCACACTACACACAAGCGCACAGAGGAGTGCGTTTGCGTGTTTCGTCAGACGGAAGAAACTTCACTTTCTCACCATGCGACGCTCTACCACAAAACCCTGCCATGTTCTGGCTACCCAGCTCGCCAAGCACCCCGCTAAACTTCAATCGATAAAGCGCGCACCGAAGATCCCGATGACTTTGGAGACTGTATGTGGACAATCCTTCTTCTTCTGCTCGCCTGCGATACAGACGGCGAGAACAACAGGAACACCAACAGTGAGGACAACCAGGACTTCGACGGAGACGGAGACGGAGACGGAGACGACAATAATCAACCCTCATCCAATTCAGTGACGTACTATGAGGATATCCAACCGATGCTTGCGCAGAACTGTACGCGCTGCCATGTTGCGGGGGGGCTGGGCGTCGGGGACTTCACCGACCTGGAGTTGTTGACGTCGTTCGCGCCAAGCATGCTGGCGTCGATCGATGCCGGGCGGATGCCGCCACCCGCAGCAGACCCGGGCTGCAATGAATACGTCGGAGCGGACGCGCTGACCATCTCTGCCGCAGAGCGTGACCTGCTGGCCGACTGGATCGACGCGGACATGCCGATGGGCGACCCGGCGGACGCGCCTGACATCGAACCCGTTTCAGGCGAGCTGTCTGATCCGGACATCGTGATGATGATGCCAGCTCCCTATACGCCGACGTTTGAGGACACCATCAATCCCGGCAACGAGTATCGGTGCTTCGTACTGGACAAGCCCACCGATGAAGCCTTCTACATCACCTCGATGGCGCCGGTTATCGATAACAGCGCATTGGTTCACCACTCGGTCCTGTTCACGATGAGGAAAAATGCCGTCACCGACCAGATGCGCGATCCAAACGGCGTCAACTGCATCGGTGGGATGGGCCCCAACGCCATCAAGGGCATCATCGGCGCCTGGGCGCCGGGCATGCTGCCGGTCGAGTTTCCCAGTAATGCCGGCCTCTTGATCGAAGCCAACCGAGAAGTCATCCTCCAGATGCACTACTACGCCGCTCCAGACGACGGCACCCAGTCTGATCAGTCCGGCTACGCCTTCAAGACGACCGATGACGTTGACACCCGGGTCATGATGATGCCCTTCGCCGACTACGACTTTGTCATCCCCGCTGGCGACGACAACTACACGATCACCAGGTCGCTGGACAACAACTTCGACGACGCGAAGATCCTGGGCACGTTCCCCCATATGCACGTCCTCGGCTCGCGATTCGACGCGAAACGCATCAATGCCGACGGCACCGAGACCTGTCTGGTCACCGGGGAGTACGACTTCGACAACCAGATGACCTACATGTTCAACGAGCCGGTCTCTCTCAACAACGGCGACAAGGTCGAGATCAGTTGTACATGGAACAACTCGACGTCCAACCCCGATCGATACTTCGACGAGCCCCAGGATACCCGCTTCGGGGAGCGCACCAACGAAGAGATGTGCTACTTCTTCACGCTGCTCACGCTGTAGCTCAGCCGTCATAACCGGCACGCATTGTGCACATCCTCTGCGTGACACTCGTTTATGGAGACAACCAATAAAGAAGATGGCCATGGTGCTGACCCTTACAATCCCCGGTAAACAGACCGCATGCTTCGGAGAGATCGGGGACTGAGCCGCCCCACCCCGATCGAGATGTCTCATCTTCCCAGAGACGGCAAAGACGATTCGCCGAGACTCCACGGTCAGCGGTTTTGCCGGAGTTCACGGCGCCTGTGGTCACGGGACCGGAGCTGTCTTCGTTTTTTTGCGACACGCTGCGACAAGCGCCACGGCTGGCGCCGCCGTACAACGGCATTGTTCGAGATTGCGTCTGCAGGGTGGGGTATCGCCCTGGTGTTGCCGTGGTCTCGCCCACCCCTACCGTGAGGAGATC
>JBCBLB010000588.1:0-6285 GCA_038520555.1 Myxococcota bacterium
AGCACCCCGAGCAGCGCCGCCGCGGGAAGAAGGACCCAGGGGCGTGCAGACATCAATCGATCACAAACCCGAACCGCCTCAGGATCGCCTGCCCCCCGGGGCTGGTCAGCGCAGACACCCACTCCACGGCGAGCTGGGTCTGTTCAGCGTCCTCAACGATGGCGATTCGATAGTCGGCCTGTACATTGACCGCATCGGGGATGGCCACCGTCTGCACCCGAGCAGAGGACACCGCGTCGGACCGGTACACCACAGCGGCGTCCGCTTCGCCCATCTCAACCTTGGCCCGGACCAGTCGAGCGTTGCGCTCTTCAGAGACGACGCGCTCACGGACCGCCTGCGCGAAGGCCGGATCGGACGCCTGGAGCACCTGGCGAGTGTAGGCGCCGACAGGCACCGAATCCGCGCCAATCACCAGCCGCTCCGCCTGATCGAGATCGTCGAAGGACTGGATCCCGGCGGGGTTGTGCATCGGGACGATGACGGCGAGCGGGTTGGCGGCGAAGGACAGCGGCGGCGAGACCACCGAATCCTGGTGCAAAACATCGATGTGTTCGGGGTTTGCTGAGGCGAACAGGTCCGCGGGGGCGCCCTGTTCGATCTGGAGGCGCAACGTCTGGCTGCCAGCGAAGCTCAACGCCACATCGACGCCGGGGTGTTCTGATTCAAACCGCTGCGCCATCGCATCAAATGCGTCGGTCAGAGAAGACGCAGCGAAGATGTGGAGGGCCTGATCAGAGGCCATCATGGGTTGACAGCCAAGAAACCACAGAAGGATCACGCCGCCCCCAAGGTCGTGACATGGCCCGTGATCGTCCCGTCGTAGCCGGGCAGGTTGCTGACCTCAGCCCGGAAGTTGCGTGCGTCGAGGGCGTCGAGCAGCCGCGCGATGGGCGGCCGACGGGCCGCGTCCGCATGAACCACCAGATCAAAGCGCTCTTCAGAGAACGGGATGAAGTCGAGCCCGCGCTCCAGCGCGACCCCTTCGATGGCCACGCCCGCATCTGCGATGCCATAGCGAATGAACCGGGCCAGCTCGACGTGTCCGCCCGCCCGCGGTCCCGACAGCGCGCCCGCAGCGCCTTCCGCCGCGAGCAGGCTTCGGATCAGCCGGGTCGCTCCCGCCCCATCTTCGCGACGAGCGCACCGCACACCGTCCCGAAGGAGGTCACTGGCCCGTCGAAGCGCCAGCGGGTTGCCCGAAGCGACGATCAGCCCCTGCCGCCACCGAGTAAGGTTGATGATCAGCATCCGCTGCCCGGGAAACGCCCGCTGAACAGCGGCGCGGTTCTCGTCCCGACCCTGTACACCAGACAGATGCAGCCCGGCGACGTGGACCAGCCCATCCCGGAGCATCGTCAGCGCCCGATGGCTGCTGGCAGCGATCCAGCTGAGCCGGGCGTCGTGGTAGCGGTCACTGATTCGTCGGGACAACGCCCCCAGCAACGGGGCACACCCGGCGACCAGGACGTTCCGCGCCAGCCCCGAAGGATCATGGAGCAGCTTCACCGTCCCACCCGCCCCAGAGAAGATCCCATCTGCGGCGACGGTCGCATCCAGCGAGATGGGGTGCGCGATCCATCGATCGGCGACCCGACCGAGGACCACACGCCCCCCGATGGCCGGATCTGAAGCCAGGGTGACGGCCATCACAGCGTCCGGGAGGGTGAACAGATCTTCTACGGCGCAGCCCAGCGTCCGGGCGAGCAACAGCGCAAGCCCGGTCGAGGGCACCTGCCGGCCCGCCTCAATCGCGTTGATCGCCTGACGGCTGACCCCGACACGATCGGCGAGGGCACGCTGGCTGAGGCCCAGCCGCTCGCGGTGAGCGTTGATCTGGTTGTGGAGGACTGTCTCCGCCATACCTTCCCCAAGAGGGTGTCAGAATAGCATGACAGAATGGAAAGGGAAGATGACTTGCCAGACCAGGACAAAAAAATGCCGCCGGTGAGGGCACCGGCGGCGGTCATGACGGATGGTGAGATTTACTCTTCGTCTTCGTCGTGGTCTTCGGACTCGCATTCCTTGACGCCGTCGTGCTCGTGGCACTCCAGGCCATCGGCGCAGTCAGCGGTCTCTTCGCATTCTTCGCCCTCAGCAGCGCCTTCATCACAGGCAACGACGGTCAGAAGGCTCATGGCCAGGAACAGGTTTCGAAGGGTCATGGGATGTCTCCTCTTGTTGGTGAAGGGTGGCCTTACTCTACAGTAAGATTGAAGGTTGCAGATACATCTGTATCCCCGCCGATGCTCCCGATGCCGCCATTGGCGACCTGATCTTCAAGACCTTCGGTCTTGGTGGGGGAGTCATTCTCTTCGGGGAGATGCTGCAAGATAATGGTCAGGTCGCCATTGCCAGCGACGACGCTGTCCATGACGTTGTCGAGGCCGAGCGGAAGGCCCTTGCTGTCCTCATCTTCGTATCCATGGTCGACGATGTCGCTCTCCACGGCGGAGCCGGTGAAGAAAATCTGGTGCTCGTCGCCCTGGTCGAGGATGTCGGGGGTGACGTCTTCAACGGGCTCTTCAAGCTCGTTGTAGAAGAAGACCTCGAGGTCGTAGGCTTCGCCGTCGACGAGGACGATGTCATCGATCTCAGGGCTGCCGTCGTCTTCCGCGTCGGACCAGCGGTAGACGACGTTGGAGCCGTCAGACGCTGCGGTGAAGGACAGGTCCACCGCGGTGATCAGGCCGTGGCTGTGGCTGTGGCTGTGGCCATCGTCGTCGCCCTCAACGTCGTCGCAGGCGACGGCGCCCACGGCGAGAAGCGCGAACAGTTCTTTCTTGAGCATGGGGGTCTCCTCTCAGAAGTCAAGGCCGAGTCGAAGTTGGACATCTCGGCCGGGTTGGTCAGCATAGTATCGGGTTAAACTTGTATATTCTCGATAAATTGTATTGAAAAGGTTGTTGACCTCTACACCGAACCGGAACACTTTTTCTCCAAGCCGAAGCCTGGTCTTCGCAGAAACCCCGAACAGAACAAAGCCATCCGGCGGCGGAGCAAAATCTGCGTTGAGGTCTGTACGGGTCTGTTTGGCGACGGCATCGACGTTGAGGCTGAGTTCAGGTTCTTCCATCGCCCCACGCGGCGACGGCCTCAGCTTGAGGCTTGAGCGCAGCTGATCAGGCGGCGTTCCAATAAGAAAATCACCGTTATCCCTATCTACTGCACGTACGATGCTTCCCTGCAGCCGAAGGGCCACAGGGCTATACGGTCCTACCTCGATGAAGCCATCTACGCCGGTGAACGTCGCATCGATCGGAGCATACACATATCGCGGGAATGTGCCTCGGATCGTAACATCGAAGGAAGGCTCACCGGATGGTCCGATCTCTGGAGCGAAGTAGATGTAATTGTTGATGAGGTTGGCGTAGCCAGACACCTCCGCGTCGAGCCAACCAGTCTGCAACGCCACTGTCGGGGATGCACCCCAGGTCGTCTCTACCTCAAGGTCCGGCGCCCCCTGCGCGAACACCGGGAAGCTCGGCGCATACCCGATGAGGTACAGCTCATCCGCATTCGGGAACCGGCTGGCCGAAGACAGATCGAGCTTGACGTCGAGCGTTCCAGGCATCGCCTGCCACAGTCCACCCAACGATACCGAACCGGTGTTGTAGTCCAACGGGCATCGATACCGCTCACCCACGAACTCACAGTCCTCAGCCTGCAAGGTGTCTCGGCTGATATGGCGGTTATAATCGTTCTCATCAAGGAACGCCGCACGGGAAAGATGATCGTATCGAGCGCCGGCTTCGACCGCCCAGTCATACCCACGGAGTCGCTCAAAGGCGAAAATCCCACCCCCAAACGAGCGATAGTTCGGGAGCAGGGAATACCCCCGGTAAACGTTCTCCTGGAACAACCCCTGGAGACCGATGCCCCCCTCAAGCGACGTCCCATCCAACGCCGTATCTTCACCAGCGGCCCAGGGGTTGTGCTTCGCCACGAGGTCGAGGCTGTGGGTCCGCAACGTGAAGTCGTACTGTGGACCGGTCACCGTATCGCGGACCTGCTCGAACTCTCGACGCAGGTTGATCTGGAACGCATACACCCCCTCCAGCACACCGCGCTCACCGGGCACGACGGTGTGGAGCGTCACCCGATCATGGGTCACATCCTGATACGGTCGGTCGATCTCATACGTCGTGGTCCACAGATCTGCGGTGGGCGGCCGTTCCTGCTCCAGCTGCGCTTCAAACGCGGCCGGCGTTGAGTTCATGATCCCGTAAAACACACCCGCACGGAAGTCGTAGTGTTTATAGGACAGCCGCACCTTCACGTCGTCGCGTCGCCACTGAACCGACCCACCGACGTTCCATTGCTCGCTGGCGGTGTTTCCGAGGACATAGTTGGGAGAAGACAGCGCTGCGCTGCGCGCGTAGTTGCCCTCAAGCCGCGCCGAGAAATTGCCCGACGCCCCATCCAGACGCAGCGCGCCGTAACCACTGCGTCCGTTCGAGGCGCCCATCAGAAGGGCACGTCCACCAACGCCGTCCTCCTGCCGCATCTGAGGCGGCGAGACCAACAACACCCCGCCGATGGCGTCCGGTCCATATCGAGCGCCGGCAGCGCCCTTGATGACGCTGATCTCACCCGCAGAGAACGGATCGATCTCCGGTGCGTGGTCGGGGCCCCACTTCTGGCTCTCATGGCGAACGCCGTCGTCGAGAAGAAGGAGCCGACGCTCAGACTGCCCGCGGATGATCGGCTTCGCCGCCGCAGTGCTGCCCCGAGCCCGGCTCATCCCCGGCACCTCGTCGACGAGCGTGTCCGCCAGCCCCTGACCGGAGCCATCGGCGAGGTCGTCAGCGTCGAGGGTCTGACGAGAATGGGTGTCCGTCTGATCCGCCGATGGTGCTTCTACCACCATCGATTCCCCGGGCCCATCCCCCGGAACACCTGACAGCTCCGGAGGGGCGAAGTGGAAGAAGATGACCGCGGAGCCGTCCGCGGGCTCACCGTCCAGCAGAGCCGGTGAGAACGTCAGCCGGTTGGCCGCGCTGATGGCCTCTTCATGAAACACCTCCAGGCCAGACAGCACCTTGACGCCGGTGATCTGACGGTTGGCATCTACGAAGACCCGAACCCGGACGTCACCATGAAGACCGTCTGCGAGGGCCTGTTGTGGATAGCTCAGGGTGACCTGAGAGAGCAGCTGGGGCGGACGGGTGACGCGCTCCGCATCATCGATCTGTTCACCTGTAGGTGGGCCCGCGGCCAGAGCAGGCGTCTGACTCATGCTGTACAAAACCGACGCCACCACGAACCTGCGGGTTAAGCGAGGCCTCCAGGTGCAAGAACAGGTGAATCTGGGTGAAGGGACGAGCACGGCTCGAACATAGCGCCACAAATCTGTAATCGCAATCCATTTGCAATAGTGACAATTCGAGACTACTGAATACCTATTCAACACCTCCAAGGAACACTTCGATGGACCGCTGCCCGCGGATGAGAGGCTCAGATGCCCCCTGAGGGTATGCTGCTCGTCGCAATCTTCGGGCTCCTCATCGGACCGTTGTCGCTCAGTCTGGGCCTCCGCGGACACACCTGGGAAGACATCCTCGACGGGTTGACGTTGTCTCTGGTCGGTGGCCTGTCGCTATTGCACCTGCTGCCCCACGCCATCGACCATGCGGGGCTCCTCGCCGTGGGCATCGCCGCAGTGGCGATGCTCATCCCGGGAGTGTTGTCTCGGGTTGGCCTCGGAAGCTCAGGGGTCTGGGGAGTGCTCGCCCTGGCCCTCCTCGCGGCCCATGCAGCACTCGACGGGGCGGCCCTCGCATTCGGTCATGCCGCAACCCCGGCCCTCGGCCTCGCCGTCGCGGCCCATCGGATCCCCGTTGGACTCATGGTGTTCGCCGCCGCGCCCCGACCGGCGATCGGTTGGATGGCGATCGGGGCGCTGGTCCTCTCAACCGGCGCCGGGTTCCTCGGCGGCGGGTTGCTGTTGTCTGAAGAACACTCCGTGTTCAGCGCAGTCCTCGAAGCCCTCGTGGCCGGCGCCCTCCTCCATATCGTCTTCGACGGAGTCCGCGACGACATCGATCATGTCCACGGCGGTGAAGAAAAGGATGCGGCGGGGCGACGGTGGTCCACCCTCGGCGCCCTCACCGGCTTCGGACTCATCATCGCATTCACCGCGTTGAGCGGCGATCACCATGCCATCGAACACATCAACGAGATCGCGCACACCTTCGGGCTGCTCGCCCTGGAGAGCGCGCCGGCGCTGCTGCTCGGCTATGTCCTCGCTGGACTGGTCAGCGGATTGCTCCCCAAGCGCCGAAT
>JBCBLB010000196.1:0-14137 GCA_038520555.1 Myxococcota bacterium
CGATGGCGCCGAAGGGGGGCCTGCTCCGCAGCCGGATCCATGTCCTGAGCGTGGCGGGGTTGTTGTCGGCGGCATCGTCTCGGTATACAGAAAGAAGCCCACCAGACCGCCGCCCACCAGACCGCCCAGGTGCCCCAGATGAGACAGGTCAGGGTTGAACAGGCTCGCCGCATAGAGCGGCGCGAAGAAAATGAGGTTGCCCATCCCATATCGACCACGAATCTCACGGGGGACCGCGTCCCCCATCCGCAGCCCGATCGTGATCTGCGCGCCCCACAGCCCATACGCGATCACCGATGAGCCGATCATCGGCGACTCGTCGAACCCCACGACAGCGATCGCGCCGCCCAGGATCGCAGCAGCGACGACGGCCAGGGCGCCCGAGGCGGCGAAGGCCTGCTCGACCCGATAGCCACAGTAGGCGATGATCGGCAGGTTGAACAGGGCGTGCAGCAGGTCCCCATGGACCAGCTGTGCGGTCCAGGGCGTCCACCACCGACCGTCCAGTAGCGTTGGTTCTAAGCCGAGCATCCACTGGTGAAAGGTCGACTGAAGCGTCTGGGCTGCCCAGTCCAGCCGGCTGCGGGTGAGCGCCGACTGAAACAGGGCGTAGCCCATGATGATCACCGACAGCGCGCCCGTCAGCCATGTCACGCTCCGACGGCGGAGGTGATCGGCGAACCGGGCATCTGGGGTATCGAAGGCTTCAAATAATGGGGGAAGATCGCGGAGGCGCTTGAAACCGCGGTGGGTCCAGGGGGGATGGTCCAGCTCCGCATCACCAGAGATCAGGCCCTGCCGGATCGACTCTTCGAGGTCGGCGAGGTCGATGGGGTACTCCTCGCCGGCGTCCCGTAACCAGACCTTCATACATAGAATCGTACCGGCTGCGGCCCGCCGGGGTTGTCAAGACCCCTCAAAAAGCCCGTTCACGGGATCCGATTGCTCCAGACCTTGCCGAACAGAAACTGAAACGGCAGGTGCAACCGCGCCGCCCAGTGCTTTTCGGAGTGGTGGGCCAGCGGGAAGGCGAAGTACATCAGCTCCTCGCCCATGGTCATCCCCCGCTCGACGAGCAGCGTGGCCATCTCGCGGGTCACGCTGAAGTTGTCGCGCGGCCAGCCGCTGTCGAGGTACAGCCGGATGTTCGGCAGCGGCTCTTTCCGGACCCGGTTGGCCAGATCGTCAGCGTAGCCGAACGTGCTCGACAAGCACGCCGCCGCCCCGAACACCTCAGGCCACTGCCACGCCAGGTGCATTGAAACCACTCCGCCCAGGCTCGAGCCCATCACCGCGGTGTGATCCGGGCCGGGCAGCGTCCGGAACTGCTGATCGATCGCCGGCTTCAGCGTCTCCGCCAGATACCGGGCGTACCCGCCGCAGCCCAGGTTGGTGTAGTCCGCCATCCGATCCCGCGGATACACCGCGACGATGATCACCTTGTTGGTCACACTCATCGCGTCGAGCAGGTTCATCGTCTCATCTGCCCGCCACTCGACGTTCATGTACGCCTCTTCAGCCAGGAAGACGTTGTGGCCGTCGTGCATATACAGCGTCGGGTATCGCTTGAGGTGGTTCTCCTCATAGCCGGGCGGCAGATACACCCGGACTTCGTGTTCCAGCCCGCTGGTCGGGTCGGCGATCGAGAACCGCTCGGTGAGCGAGCCCTGCCCGTCCCCGAAGTAGGGCCAGATCTCAACCGGCTCCGCGACCGGAAGCGGCACATAATAGTTCGGCCCGGTCGACCAGCTGAAGCTGCCTGCCCCGATCCGGCAGGGCTTCCAGTACAGGTGTCCCAACCCGTCCGGCAGAGACACGATGAAGCGGCTGCCCCGCGCTTCATCGTATGAGACCGGTTCAACCGAGCCGTCCCAGTCCTGGCCGGTGCGCAGGACGAGGGACTGGTGATCGGCCAGGGGATAGTGGACGCGGATCTCAAGGGTTTGACTCATCGTCGGCGTCATAACCCCTTTCCACGCATCCGCGACGAGCCGGTCACACCGCGCGAAGCAAAGCGACCTCGTGGGCGATGCGACCGAACAAGAACAGATCGCCGCACTTCAGATTCAGCTCGTCCCGGGCCGCAGCCGCACGACCAGGGAGCTTGCGGGCGATACGAGGTTCCCCTGACACCATCGCCCGGATCCCCGCTGGGACCAACCGATCACAGAGGACCCGATCTGCGGCGGCCAATGCTTCCCTGCCGGCGAGGTACGGCTCCACCAGAGGCCCGGCGCATCATCGCACAACAGCGACAACACATGGCAGTGGTAGGGAGGTTGATCGGCGTCACGGTCGGCTGTGTCTCCCTCGCCAGAAGGCGTCCAGGAAAAATTACTGCAGCGAACGCAGATAGGCGCTCATCAGGCGCAGCCCCAGGCGGTTGGCGGTCTGAAGGAGCTGGGCGACCAGTCGGTCCGGCGGCGTCGGCGCCCGTCCGCCCCCCTCGACAGCCTGGGCGGCGTCTTCGAGCCATTGCTGTTCGGGTTCATCGAGCAGGTGGGCGACGATGACCTGGAGCTGACGGATCTGCTCAATCAGCGAGACCGACCGCGCGTTGTCGATGTGGTACGGCGGGTTGATGGAGAACCGCCCCAGCTCTCCCCGACGGATGAGATCGATGACCACAGGCATCAGGTCGAACAGATCCTGCTGGACGACCTGGCCGTCGGCGTGTCGCACCCACCACTCGGTCTTGCCCGGATCGATCCGGGCAGCCAGCCTATCGAGGCGGGCGAGCATGGCCGCGGTCATCAGCTCCGGGTCGATGACGACCGGCGCGATGATGCGGTTCCGCCACAGCTGAGCGTGGAGGATCTGGGCGTAGAGGACCAGGTCTTCTTGCCGTGTGGCGGTCAGTCGGATCAGCGTCCCGCCATCCTGATCGGTGCTCTCGATGATTTCACCGTCGGTCTCTCGTCGGATGAGCTTCTGAAACGACACCAGGATCGCGCTGAGAATAAACCGATCACGGCGGGTGAGCGGGCGGGTGAAGAACAGGGTCAGCCCCTCTTTGGTCTTCCACAACCGATCCCGCATCTCAACTGGGAGCTGAGCGATCTCTTCCTCAGGCAGATCTGCGCCGGCCCGCAGCCAGTCGAGCACTTCGGCGGCGCCCCACTGGCTCTTTCGAATGGTCTCTGCCGAGAGCATCGCGCCGCGCCGGTCACAGGGCGTGCCGGCCGTGTCGTACAGGTTGGCGCCCTGGAGGTAGGCGCCCATGAAGTTGGCGCCAGCGATGGTCGCCTTGCTGAGGTTGGCCCGCTCGAGGTGTGCCCCACGAAGGTCTGCCTGGTGCAGCCGCGCCCGTCGCAGGTCGGCCTGCTCCAATCGGGCGCTGAGCAGCTCAGCGTGTCGGAGCCGCGCGCCGAGCAGGTCCGCCCCCTCCAGATGCGCTTCCCGCAGGCGGGCATGATCGAGGCGCGCCTCCAGAAGCCGGGCGCCCTTCAACCGCGCCCCGGCGAGGTTCGCCCGCTCCAGCCGGGCGCCGACCAGATCGGCACCCTGGAGACAGATCAGCCGCATATAGGCGTCCTGGAGGTTGGCCTCACGAAGGTTCGCCCCTTCCAGATGCGCGCCCAGCAGATCGGCGCCGTTCAAGTCGGCGCCCGGCAGCTCTGCCCGCTCCAGGTGCGCCTTGAACAGGCTGGCGCCTGGCAGCTTGACCCCATGAAAGTTCAGCCGCTCCCAGAACAGATCCGGGGCGGCCTGACGCGTCCGCTTGCGCGCCACCGGATGACGCATCGCCACATATTGAAGCAACAATGCCCCCTTCTCATCAGAGGACATCTCGCTATTGGGGATCGGTAGGACGTCTTCGGCCATCAAAAATCTCAACCGCTCCGCTCGGCTGTTCTGAATCTATCATCCAAAACCCGGCGTCGCCTACCGATCGAGTCCAGCCCGGTTGCGAAGCCACATCACTGCGCCGCCAGCGGCCGCGGACAGCCGCTCGCCCGCATCGGAGAGGTTCTTCGCCCCCGTTGCAGCACGCGCCTGCCACTCACCCACCGGAGGCAGGTTGGTGAACAGCGGCGCTGTCTCCCCACGGCGCGGATAGTCGCCACACAAAATGTCGTTGAACGCATCGCTGTGTGACCACGATTCCACCGCCGCGATCCGCTTGTCGATCGGCGGATGCAAGCTGACCACCCGCTCCAACGCGTCCAGGCCGGCCTTGACCCGCTGCCGCGACTCCGGGGACAGGTTCAACCGGATGCGATCGACCTGTTGTTGCAGGCCGCTCTCCCGGCCCTGCTCAACATACTCCAGCACATGGCGAACGGGACCGGCCCCGCCCATCGCCAGCGCGCTGGCCCGATCGGCGCTGAACTCGCTCTTGCGCTCCCACTCGATGAAGGTCACCATCGCCCCGAGCAGGACCGGAAGGCTGCCCGCCGCGGGCACCGCGATGAAGCCGACGCTCATCAGCAGCCGAAGCATCGTCTTATACAAGACGTGTCCCGAGAGGATGTGACCGACTTCATGGGCGATGATCACCCGAAGCGAGTCATCTTCAAGGTGCTGGAGCGACTCCAGGCTGATGACCATAAACGGATTCGCCATCCCCACCGCGCCGGCGTTCACACCGCCCATCGGCACGACATACAGCGGCCAGGGATCGTTGACGTCAAAGGTGGTCAGCACCTCCCGATACAAGCCCAGGACGCGGGGATGATCGCGTTCATCGGCGGGCTTGCGTCCTTTGACCATGCGGTTGCGCATGTTCGCTTCGTTGACTCGGCCCAGCGTCTTCTTGATGACCGTGTCAACACCAGGAATGTACCGGAGGGCCTTCAGGGCCGCTGCGTCTGCCGGATGTTCCCATGCTGATGAAGAGATGTCGGGAAATTCAGGGTACAGGAGGGCCTCCTTTCGAGCGCACAGCGCCCTTAGTACTCCCTATCGAACCGTTCCCGCTGCGCCAAAGCGCCTCACGGACCAAACGACGAAAAACGACATCCCCACGGCCGCCCCCGCGCCGGTGGTATACCTTCCAGAACCGATGGACACGCCAGAATCGATGGCCATGATGGAGGCGAGGATGCGAAGGGCCGCTTGGATGGGGATGTGGTTGGGGCTCATCGGCTGCCAACACAAAGTCTCCCCGCTCCCCGCGCCACAGGGCGGGATGCTCAACGATGACCTGTTCTGGGCGCTGGAGAAGCAGCGGCTGGCCATCAACACCGCCGAAGGCCGCACCGTCTTCGCGGTGCCCCTCGGACGCGCCTTCCTCACCGCGGCCGTCGCCGAGCCAGAGATCACGTCGGTCCTCGGGACGTTCCATATGGACCAGAAGATCCTCGGAGAGTGCAACAACACCTCGATCATCGATCTGGAAGCCGCGCTGGGCACCCTGACCGTCACCGGCGCCCTCGGCGGCCGCGGCTGCGTCGCCACCTACACCCTCGTCATCACTCCCGACGGCGACGACCGCATCCGCATCCGCGCCTCTGTCGACGGCGAAGGCGTCAACCGGCTCAACCTCACGATGCGGGCCGGGCTCGATGAGCGCTTCCTCGGCCTCGGCGAGCAGTTCACCCACGTCGAATTCCGCGGCGAGCGTGTGCCGATGCTGTCCGAAGAGCAGGGCATCGGACGCGGTGCCCAGCCGATCACCGCCGGCGCCAACCTGACCGCCGGCAAAGGCGTCGGCGGCACCGAGACATCCACCTATTTTCCGATCCCCTTCGTCCTGACCACCGATCACCGCGCCCTGGCCTTGGATGGGACCGCCTACAACACCCTGGACTTCTCCGATCCGCTGCTCGTCACCGTAGAGGCCTGGTCATCGGATCTTTCGGCGACGGTATACTGGGCGGACGATCCGCGCCCGCTGCTCGCCGCCTACACCGAAGAGACCGGGCGGATGCCACCGTTGCCGGAGTGGGCACATGGCACCATCCTCGGTGTCCAGGGCGGAACGGAGCGTGTCTCCCGCATCCTCGATGACACCATGAAGGCTGGAAGCCCCGTCACCGGCGTCTGGATTCAGGATTGGGAGGGGCGGCGGATCACCGACTTCGGCGCCCAGCTGTGGTGGCGGTGGACCCCCGATGAACAGACCTATCCCGACCTGCTCGGCTGGAGCGAACAGCTCAAGGAAGAGAAGGACGTCCGTCTGCTCGGCTACATCAACCCCTTCCTGGCCACCGAGGGGGAGATGTTTGACGATGCGAGCGCACAGGATCTGCTGCTCAAGACCATCGAAGGAGAGGTCTATATCGTCCAGACCGCCGGCTTCCCCGCCGCCCTCCTCGACCTCAGCAAGCCCGAAGCCGAGCAGTGGATCAAAGACATCATCCGAGACAACCTGATCGGGAACGGGCTGTCGGGGTGGATGGCTGACTTCAGCGAGTGGTTGCCGATGGATACGACGATGGCCGATGGGACATCCTCACAGACATGGCACAACCGCTACCCCGTCGAGTGGGCCCGTATCAACCGCGAAGTCCTCGAAGAGGAGGGGCTCCTAGGCGAGGTCTTCTTCTTTATGCGGGCGGGCTATGCCGGCAGCGCCGGCCACTCGACCCTGTTCTGGGAGGGCGACCAGATGGTCAGCTGGGACGAAAATGATGGGCTGGGTTCCGCCATCGTCGGCCTCAACAGCAGCGGCCTGTCCGGCATTTCTCTCAACCACAGCGACATCGGCGGCTACACCACGATCACCAACCCGCTCAAGGACTACCACCGCTCGCCGGAGCTGTTCAAGCGGTGGGCGGAGATGAGCGCCTTCACCACCGTATTTCGGACACACGAGGGCAACCTGCCCGACGCCAACCACCAGTTCTATTCTGACGCCGACACCCAGCAGCACTTCGCGAAGATGGGGCAGCTACACTGGGCGCTGCGTGCGGTCTTCGCCGAGCTGGAGGCCGAGGCGTATGAGACCGGCCTGCCAGTCAACCGCCACCCCTACCTCGTCTTCCCTGAAGATCGAGAGACGATCCAGGTCCGCTACCAGTTTCTGCTCGGCGATGACCTGCTGGTGGTGCCGGTCTGGGAGAAGAAAGCAGTCGAGGTCAAGGGCTACTTTCCCGCAGGCCGATGGGAGAACATCTGGACTGGAGCGATCGTTCAAGGCCCCAAATGGGAGAAAGTCCCTGCGCCGCTCGGGCAACCGGCGGCGTTCTATCGGGTCGGCAGCGCGCGCGAACAGCAGCTCCGCGATGCCCTCAAGGACATCACCCGCTGAAGATGACCGGGACGTTCCCCTGGGCAGAAGCGCTCGCCGCCCTCTCGATCGGCTCTGCGGCGATGCTTTGTGTGAGCGCATTGCTGGTGCCCGGCGTCATCGCACGGTTGCCGGAGGATGCGCTGATTCGCCCCCCGCCACAGCGCTCGGTGGGCCAGATGATCGGACGGAACCTCGTCGGTGGGCTCCTCGTCCTCTTCGGCGTCATCATGCTGTTTACGCCGGGTCAGGGGGTGCTCACCATCCTCGCCGGCGGGCTGTTGGTCGACTTTCCGGGAAGGCCAGCGGCGATGCGATGGTTTCTGAAGCGAAAGGCAACCGGCCGGGTGCTCAATGGGATCCGGCAGCGCCGCGGCCGGCCTCCGCTCCGACTTCCTGACGAAGAAACTGAGCTCGAAGAAACTGAGATCATCGACGATTGAGCGCTTCGCTGTTCGTTCTGGTGAAGATTCCGCAGGGGTCAGGCGTTGTGAAGACACACACTTCACGACAGGAGACCAGAGATGAACGTGCTGCTGTGGATGATCGGGGCCGCGTGGGCGCAAGATGAATTTTCGCCCATCGAGCGGACCCTGCCGGCGAATGCGCCGCAGCTCTCGATCCGAAGCGGCAAGGCGGATGTGGTGGTCCGTCGCGATCCAGGGCTTCGAACCAGCATGGTGACCGTCACCCCGAATCGCTGGTACGAGGGGTGCTCGGTGGCGTTCAGCGGGGATTCAACCATCGCGATCGCCGAAGTCCTCGAAGAAGGCGAGCCGAGCGCATGGCGGTGCACGGCGACCTTTGACGTGGTCCTCGCCGGCGACACCGCGGTGGACGTGCGGCTGACCAAAGGCGATGTTTCGGTCGAGTCGCTCAGCGCCCCCCTGACGATCGAGATGAAGCGAGGGCGCGTGGTCGGGAGTCCGGCACAGGCCGACATCCAGCTGGGGCGTGGACGCGTGAACCTCGATGATTTAACCACGCCAGTCAACGTCAACATCGGCGTCGGTTGGATCAACCTCGCATATGCGACATCGATCGCCGGGACCGTGACCGCGGACGTCGGCTGGGGCCGCGTCACGACGCACTTCCCCTACGGGATTCTCCTCGACGATGCGACCGAAACGAAAGTTGGATGGGTCAACAGTGAGATCCCCTGGCGGGAGGGAGAGCCAACAATCCTGCAAGCATCGGCCGGTCTGGGCTCTGTACAGGTTCGCACCGATCTGGGAGTCCTCAGCCAGGGGCTCGCAGAAGCGAACTGACCACAACCTGACCATGTAAGCGGAGCGTAATTCCTGCGACGTCTTCGTGCGGCTCGGTCGCTTTGACTGGACCGCCTGTCGCGTTCTGCCAGCCTGTCTTACTTCGATCTCAGTCTCGGATTTTCCCGCGGAATCGATCTGCTAAACGATTGATGTCCGCCTTGCGATGACTGTTCAGAAAGACACCCTGGAGGCAGGATGCGAACGCATCTCGCCACAATTTTATTCAGCGTAACAACACTCGGCTGTGACGCTGAGCCTGCATCGACGCTCGACTCACCGGCGCCTGAGCAGGATAACGTCGGGTCGAGCGACGATGAGCCAGATGAAGATGAACCGTTTGCGCGCCTTCCGGCGGACGCGGTGTTGCAGGTGCAGGGACAAGCTGACCTTTCGATGACGGTCTTTGAGGGCGCTGTGGCGCGGGGGATCGATGGGACCCGCCAGCTGGTGCTCCGCGATGGCCAGGCCGTCCTCAACGATATGCTCTCCGGCGAAGAAGATCTGAGCGCCGCCATCTCCGGAGATGGCGTCCTGATCGATGATGCCATCCTGCTGGTGTTGGATGGTGAGCTGATGGTGTGGGACGGCGCGCTTCTGCGGTCGTCTCCCCTGAACAGCATCGTTCCGTTCCCGGTCGAGCGACTGGAGATGTCGACATTCGCGATCTGGCTGTCCGGCGCAGGCCGGCTGCTCCGCTACGATCTCCGGGACGCCGGCCTGTCAGAGGTGGCGCTCGATGGTAACCTCTACGACTTCGCCCTGTCACCGGATGGGACGCTCTGGCTGTCGACGCCGACGCTGGTGGGGGTGGACGCGCTGTCGGACGCGTTCGATGTGCTCGCCGTCGAATCGGACGTGATGCCCCAGTCGATGGCGGTCGATCAGGAAGGAACGCTGTGGATCGTCGATGAGGCCGGACTGGCAGCGCGCCGCTCGACCGGCACCTGGGCCCGGTTCTCGGCAGAGCAGACCTTCACACAGGTGGTGACGAACCCCTGGTCGAGGGATGTCTGGTTGAAGACGTCGGAAGGCGCCCTCCACCACCGCGACGGTGTGTTCACCACGGCGTCGTTCCCAGCGAGCGAGTGGGGCGACGTCGACGAATTGGGACGATTGTTTGTCCACAACGCGACCGGCGGAATCATGATCGCTGCGGGTCGACCGGCCGCGTTCCGGGGGCTGCGGCCCAACGAACCGCTGACCGTGCGGACGACGGTGAGCGTGGTTCCATCCGGAACACCGGACGATCTGACGGTCTGGGTGGGCGCGAAACAGCTGGCGTTGGACCCGATGACGTCGACGGTGGTGTTGGATCCAGAGGGACTGTCGGATGGCACCCAGTCGTTGCGGGTCGTGCATCTGGAGTCGGACCAGGCCTGGATCAGCGGGCTGCCCTTCCAGATCGGGGCGCTGCCGGAAGCGGTGTGGGAAGACGACATCGAAGTCATCTCCAAGCAGCAGTGCGAAGCCTGCCACAACGGCAGCACGAGCACGCGACTGGACAGCCAGGCGCTGTGGCGCACCTGGATCGATCCGATCATTGATGAGGTCAGCTCCGGCGAGATGCCGCTGGGCGGGCCGATGTTGTCCGAAGAAGAGATCGCCCGCATCCGCGGGTGGAAGCAGAGGGGGTTCCCATGATGG
This sequence comes from Myxococcota bacterium, assembly GCA_038520555.1. Lineage (GTDB taxonomy): Bacteria > Myxococcota_A > UBA796 > UBA796 > UBA796 > JBCBLB01. Next base: position 10,090 of record JBCBLB010000196.1, read on the forward strand.
GGTTGAGCGGACCGTTGGTCTGGGTGCTCGCCGCGGCGTCGACGGCGTCCGCCGAGACACCAGAGATCATCACGCTGTCACCGGAGCGTCGGGCACGGGCGGTGAGCCTGGACATCCGAGGCGTGGTGCCGACACCGGAAGAGATGGAGCAGATCTCTCGTGACGGGGGGCTGAGCGATGCGATGCTTGAGGACTGGCTTCAGTCCGACGCATTCACCGAGCAGGCGGTCCGCCACCACCGGGCGCTGCTGTGGAACGAGCTGTCGCTGAACAACCTCCTGGGCAACCGCCAGCTCCGTCGCCAGAACAACATCTGGTACAACGGCCGGGCCGCCGAATACTCCCGCGGCCTGCGGAACCTCAGCTGCGGAAACTTCGAGGCGACGGTCGACGCCGACGGCGTCCCGACCGAGTGGCAGGTGGATGAAAACGGCTATATCCGCGAAGGCTGGGTCGAGGTGAACCCGTACTGGGCGCCGGAGACCACGGTGCGGGCCTGCGCCTTTGACGCCATGACCACGGTGGAGACCTCAACCGGTGACAACTGCGCAACGGACTCCCGGGCCCACCGGAACACAGAGTGCGGCTGTGGGCCTGATCTCCAGTGGTGCATCACCAACAACACGCGCAGGGCATTCGTCGACGCGCTTGAGCGCGAGATGGAGCACCGGGTCCGCGACGTCATCGGCCGCGACGCTCCCTATAGCGAGCTGCTGATAGGCACAACGGGCATGGTCAACGGCCCGCTGGTTCACCTCTATACCCACCTCGCCCCCTTCGAGAGCGACATCGCAGCGCCGACCGATCTCTCCTCGCTGCCGGATCTGGACTTCAGTGACGCCGAGACCTGGGTGAACATCGAGCTGTACGAACACCACTCCGGGATCCTGACCGCTCCGGGCTGGCTGTTGCGTCATCAGACCAACCGCGGCCGCGCCAACCGGTTCTATGAGGGCTTCTTGTGCCGGGAGTTCATCCCGCTGCCGACGGGCATCGGCGGTATGGAGGAGGGCACCCCGACGCCGGACCTGACGCTGCGGACCGGGTGTGAGAGCTGCCACGCGCGGCTGGAGCCGTGGGCGGCGTACTGGGGACGCTGGCAGGAAGCGAGCAGCTCATGGCTCTCGCCTTCGAGGTACCCCGATTACCTCGAAGAGTGTGAGACCTGTGCCATCCAGGGCGGCAACTGCAGCATGTCTCTGTGCCGCAACTACTATGTCAGCTCGCTGACCCACCCCGACGAGGAGCCCTACGCGGGCTGGATGGACATCTACTCCTTCCTGGGCCCCGACGCGGTCGGCAACCCTGACATCGGCCCGGCGGGCTGGGTGAGCGCGGTCGTCGATGACGGGCAGCTCGCTCAGTGCGCTGCACAGAACGCCTCAGGTTGGCTGCTGGGTGAGGATGTCACACCGGACGACGACCAGCTGGGCGCGTGGGCGGCTCTGTTCGCGTCCTCGGACGAGAGCTACCGGAGCCTGTTCCGCTCCATCATCACCAGCGAGATCTATGGGAGGGTCAAATGAACCCGCGGTTGTGGATTCTGGCCCTCGGACTGGCCGCCTGTGACACTGACGGCGCACAAGGCGACGCGCCGACCGTAGATCTCTCCGGTGACGACGCGTCGGATCCGGTCGACGAGGAAGAGGTCGTCGCAGATGAAGAAGAGGAAGACGCCCCGGATGTCGGCGGCGATGACCTCGGCGACGGCGAGCTTTTCCCCGATGATATCGACCCGGCGCGGGATGCCCATCGGATGAGCATTGCACAGATCCAGGCGTCGATGGAGCAGGTCTCCGGCGGCATCTCCTGGCAACGGAACGCCACCAGCACCTACTGGGAGACCTACGCCAGCTCGCTCGGCGTGCCCGACTATCAGGAGCGTCTACAGGAAGACCGCTCGCCGGGGGTGCTGTTCCAGAAGTTCCTCGATGATGCCGCCAACTACACCTGCGCGGAGTGGGTCGATGAGGCCACTCCAGGCTTCTTTGAGGACGCGACCGTCGATGAGACCGAGCCGGCCCTGATCCGGGCAAACATCGACCACCTGCGGCGGCGGATCCAGGGACACCCCTCGGAGCCGGAGGCGGCCATCATCGACGCCTATCAGACGATCTACGATCGCGTGGTGCTACGGACCGACGATCGGAAAGCGGCGTGGACGACGGTGTGCGTCGCGCTGTTCACCCACCCTGACTTCTACGCATACTGAGGAGGGTCCGATGCCACTCTCACGACGACAGCTGTTGGCTTCGGCGGGCGCGGTGACCGCCGCTGGGATGCTGCCCCGATGGGCCTTCGCCGACGGGACCACCCCGACCGACCCCGACCGGTACTTCGTGTTCGCCTACTTCTTCGGGGGCTGGGATGTGCTGCTCGCCCTCGACCCGCGCGACCCGGACACCTTCAACGAAGACCGGCTGGCCGAGACGGGCATCCTGCCCGCCTACGACCAGCAGGACGCTGCGCTCGGTGCGCAGCCGCTGATTGAAACGGGCATCGACGGGATGGTGTTCGGCCCCTATATCGGCGAGCTCGCCCGTCACGCCGATAAGATGGCGGTGATTCGGGGCATGGCGATGGGAACCGTCGCCCACACCACCGGCCAGCGCCACGCCAACACCGGCCGGCTGCCCGCTGGAAATACCGTCCGCGGCTCGTCGATGGGGACCATCCTGGCGAGCCTGCTCGCCAGTGACGAGACGATCCCCAACCTGACGGTCGGGGTGGAGTCGTTCAACCTCGACCATCCGCAATGGGCGGGCGCGGTCGGCGCCAACAACGCCAACGACCTGGTCGACTCGCTGTCGCCGGGTCAGGTGACGCTGGCCGCCGCTGAGCGAGACGCCCTGGAGCGGTTTTTCGCTGATGAACGCGCCGCCACGCGGCGGCCCTGGGTGCAGAACGCCCTGGCCAACCGCAAGACCTCGCGCCTGCTCATCGAGCAGGAGATCGCGGAGCTGTTCGATGTCAACCAGGACTCCGTCCAGATGAACATCCTCCGGGATCGGTTCGGCATCAACGACGGCAGCACCGGCGTCGGTGGCTCACGGGCGCTCATCGCGGCCCAGGCCCTCACCAACGGCGTCTCTCGCTGTGTCAGCTTCCGGGCGGCGAACAACCTGGACTCTCACAACGGCGACGAATGGCGGGGCGACCACGGCCCCCGGATCCAAAGCGGCTACAACGCTGTCGCAGCGCTCATCGACTCTCTGGCCGCCACGCCATACAAGAACACCCCCGACTCCTGGCTCGACCACACCACCATCGTGCTCCAGAGCGAGTTCTGTCGGACCCCCAACCTCAACTCGCGGGGCGGCCGGGACCACCACATCACCAACAGCTGTGTGCTCATCGGCGCCGGAATCAAGGGCGGTCAGGTCATCGGCGCCACGAGCGACTTCAAGCTCGGCGCACAGGCCGTTGACCTCTCCTCTGGCCAGCTGACCTCAGGCGGCGAATTCATCGAGAACGAACACATTTCCCGAAGCCTGCTCCACAGCATCGGCGTCACCGAAGACGTCGCCGACTTCCGGACCCCCGCGCTGCTGGCGGCCCTGCGATGAACCGACCGCTCCTCCCACTGATCGCCCTGCTCGTCGGGTGCGACCTGTTCGCCTCAGAAGACGAAGACGTCTCGTCCTCAACCACAGAGACGGATCCAGCGGTGGAAGACGACGAAGACGACACGGATGTGCCCTGCACGCCCGTCGCGTCGTTCCCCGACGCCGATCAAGACGGCTATGGCGACCCGTTCGGGGGGATCATGGACTGCGATGTTCCCTTCGGCCACGTCGAAAACAGCGATGACTGTGACGATGCCGACCCAGACCAGCGGCCCGGCGCGATCTGGCACCGTGACGCAGACGGTGACGGCTTCGGGGACCTCGAAGCCTCGCTGGAAGGATGCAGCCAGCCGCTGGGCCACGTCATCGACAGCACAGACTGCGATGACACCGACGGCACCCGGTTCCCCGGCGGCGTCTGGTATGTCGACACCGACCTGGACGGTCACGGCCAGGCCGGCGCCACGGTCGACGCCTGCGGC
>JBCBLB010000486.1:0-7609 GCA_038520555.1 Myxococcota bacterium
GTCGGCGCCGCCCGCGGCTTCCGCCTCGCGCCGTTGTACACCATCACCAGCCCCAACCCCGGCGGCGAAAAGTCCTGCACCTACACCGTTCAGATGCAGCACCCCGACCACCCCACCGAGATCGCCGGTGCATGGAGCCTCCCCCAGGCCGAATAGCATGCGCGACCTCCTCGAACGCTTCCCGCCACCAGAACCGGCGATCGGCCCATGGTTTCGGCAGATCAGTGAGGCCCTGCTCAGAGAGGCCGCCCTCAGCGTCGGCGGACAACGTCACACCATCCTTGAGGTCGAGGTCTACTATCGCACCCCCGACCATCCTGATCCCTTCGTCCATGGCGACGACCATCAGCGATCGGTGCTGCGGTGGTACCTCCACCGCACCGGCGGCGGGCTGCGGAGCGGGACGTTCAAAGGCATCGACCTCACCTTTGGCCGAGACGCCATCGGTGGGATTTTGATTCGGACCCTGAAAACCCCCGAAGGGAAGGTGATCAACGGATCGTCTCTGTGTGTCGATCACATCCTCCGGCGGCTCGGTCTCTCTGGGGTCGCAGCCCTCGACGCTGCGATCGCTGACCAGGACGCGGACAATCCGGATAATCCGCTGCGGCTGGTTGAGCGCCCGGCCCAATCCGAGCCGATCTGGGCGACCGCTCGGGTCGGGCTCACGTTGAAGCGCGTCGCTCAATATCCATCGATGGAGCAGTATCTTCTCCGGCCCTATCGGTTCTTGTCCGACCCGCGGGCCGTCAGGAAGGGGCGGGTGTACTTGATTATGGCGCTGCATCAGCAGGGACATCCCCCGCATCAGATCCGGGAGATCACGGGGAGCCCGCGGCGGACCATTGAGAAGTATATCGATGCCTTCGCGCAGGGCGCCAAGGTGTCGGATGGGAAGCGTTGGCATGGGCGAACGCTTGATGCGGTGGCGATCTGTCAGCTTCATGGCGTGGGGCGCTCTGGGTGAGGACGTTTTCTGTCCGGGTTGAGGGTGGGAAATCCGCTATAAACGGACAGATTTCAGGAGAGCACCCATGGGCCGACGTGCGGCGGACGACCTCCCTCAACAACTCCAGGCCATCCGCGCCCTGGCCGATGCCCCAGATGATGCCGGGCTGCGGACGTCGCTTCGGACTGCCCTCCGAAAGAAGGCCGCCCCCATCGCCGCCCGGGCGGCTGCGATCGTTCAGAACCGCCAGCTCACCGCGCTTGTGCCCGATCTGGTGTTCGCCTTCGAGCGGTTCTTGAAGAACCCCGTCAAGCGCGATCCCAGCTGCGAAGCGAAGCGAGCGATCCTCCAGGCGCTCGACCGGCTCGACCATGACGATCCGGAGCTGTTCATCCGGGCGGCTCGGCTGGTGCAGCTGGAGCCGGCGTGGGGCCCGCCCGTGGACACCGCCGTCCCGGTCCGGGCGCGGGCAGCGCTGGCGATCGGGCGCATCTACTATCCAGACGCGACGCTGATCCTCAGCGAGCTGCTCTGCGACGACGCCAGCGCCGTCCAGCGAGCGGCCATCGAGTCCATCGCCCACCGCGGCGATCGGGCCGGGGCGGGGCTGTTGTGGATGCGCATTCGGTGGCGTGTGCCGGATGAGGAGGCGGATCCCCTGGTGCGGAGTGAAGCGATCACCGCCTTCGTTCAGCTCGCGCCGGATTATGCGGCGCCCCTGATCGCGCCGATGCTGTATCAGGAGAGCGCCGATGAGCGCGAGCTGGTCGCGTTTGCGATGGCGACCTCCCGGACCCGGGCGGCCCTCGACGTGCTGCTGTCCTGGTGGGAGCAGGCGGTTATGTCTGGGGAACGCGGCCAGGTCATCGATGCCATCGCTGCCCACCGGACCGAGGCCGCCCATCGGTTTCTGCGCGACCTCGTCATGGATGGCGCTCCCCACGACGCGAAGCGGGCGATCCAGGCGCTCGCCCGGCAGGCCTTCACCGAGGACGCGCAGCAGCGGCTGTTGACGGCGGCGCAGGCACACCCTGACAATCTCGGGGCGTTCGCTGAAGAACAGCTCAAGGAGAACGAATGAGACGTTGGGGCTGGATGATCGTCTTCACGGTCGGGTGCCGTAGCAGCGGCGATGACCTCACCCGAACCGCCTGTGAGACCGAAGAGAAGACCTACACCATCGACGAACGCGAGTTGTTGTGGATTCAGGGCGGGGCGCAGCGGGGGCCGCTGTGGATCTTGATGCACGGCTATGGGGGGCGGCCACAGACGATGGCCTCGTCGACCCGGGTGCGCGACGAAGCCCGCCGACGCGGCGTCCACGTGGTCCTGCCCGCCGGGCTGAAGGCCCCCGGCGACAATCGACGATCCTGGAACGCCGGCGACTGCTGTTCGTTTGGGGCGATGGATCGGGACGATGAGGCCGCCCTGCTCCGCCTCCGGGATCGGCTCGCAGATTTGGATTGTGTGGATTCGGAGCGGATTTTTCTGGGGGGATTCTCAAACGGCGGGCTGATGAGCTACCGCCTCGCGTGTGCGGCAGCGGATCGCTTCGCCGGCGTCGCGGTGGTGGGGGCGACGATGGGCTTCGACCCGGCGACCTGCTCACCCTCCCGACCGCTGCCCGTGAGCCATATCCACGGCCAGCAGGACACCGTCATCCCGCTGGTTGGTGGAAAAGGGCCGTTCGTCGATGATATCGTGCCCGTCGCAGACGCTCTGCAGCCCTTCGTCGTCGCGGCGGGGTGTGCATCGCTGGAGACGTGCCCGTCTGTGCAAGTGGATGTGCGAGCGAACCTCGCCCACCGCTGGCCCGCCGATGCGACCGCGGTGAGCCTTGATCGGATGGGCCTCGAATGAGGGCCGGAGTCCCACTGGGGAATCTCCGCTCACCGTTGTGTGGGGCTGCCCTCAGATGGGGACGCTCGCGACGCTTCGGGCGATGCTCTGGACGTCTTCGGGCGCGCACTGTGCCACCCACTCGCGGAGCGGGCCGTTGAGAACGGCGGCCATCTTCCGGACGCTGTGCAGCGCGCCAGCGCGCATGGCGCGCAGCCGGGCCTCTGAGATCGGCGGGGACAGCCGCTGATCGGTCGTGTCATGAATCAGGATGAGCCGCCAGGCGTCGCCGTCCCAGATGATGCAGCCGCGTTCGATGTCCATTTTCACCCTCTGTGGTGAAGATTTCCTATCTCATACGGACGAGATGAGCCGGAACCGTTCCGAACGATGCAGCAGGCGCTCCGGTGTCGAATCCGAACCGAATGCTATCATCAGGGCCGGGATGCCGGGGCGGGCCTACCGCTTCGCGACGGGGTCGGTCTCTCGGCCCCATCCGACGATCTCGGCCTGGATCTGTTCGTAGAGGATGGCGTCGAGGTTGTTGGAGGCGACCGGTCCGGTCACCCCATGGTCCGCAGCGGCTGCAGCGGTCGAGCCATACTCGATAAAGATGAACTTCCCGCGGGTCAGCTGGGCGACCTGGCGGAAGACCAGCGAGCCGCGGTCATCGAGACCGCTGGCGGCGACGGTGTGCACCCGGATCCCGTTATGGATCGCGGCCAGGGCCGATCGGCCGTAGGGGATGTCTTCCTGGTAGTCCATGTGCGGCGGGGCGTCGGCGATGAGGAAGGCGACCTTGGCGGCGCCGGGCCGCCACGCCATGTCCCCCATCGCGACGGCGAGGCCCTGGTTGAGGGACTCGGGGCCGTCGCCGCCCCCGCCGGCGGCGATGCCCTGCAGCGCCTGATCGAAGCTGGCGATGTCTCCGGTGAAGCTGTGCTTCTGGGTCAGGTACTGGTCGCCGATGTCCCGGTAGAGCACTGCCCCATAGCGGAGGTTGACTTCCTGGTTCGCCTCAGCGCGCAGCTTCTCGGTCACCGACAACAGCGTCTGCTTCACCCGGGCGATCTCATCGGACATCGAGCCGGTGGTGTCGATGATGAAGCAGACGTCGACGGAGACGGTCCGGTCAAGGTGATCTCTATCGACGACCACGTCCAGCTCGCGTTTGCCGTCCCACCGCGCGGTTTCGAAGACGCCGCCGGCCTCGACCTGGACGGTCCACCCGCCCTCGGGGGCGTCGGTCTGGGCGTCGAACAGCCCAGGGTAGAACGGAACCCGGCCGTCGCCGTAGGTTCGGGCGGTCCACAGCAGCCGGTCGCTGGTCGGGTCGACGATGCTGACCCGCGCGCCAGGGATGGGGGCGCCCTGGGGCGTCAGCGCCTGGATCGTGCGCCGTCCGTCGACGTGCAGTTTCTGGATCTGTGCGTCCAGATCGGCGCGCCCGTACCACGTGGTGAGGAACGTCTGGTACGCATCAAACGCCGCGTTGTCGTCGGTGGAGCCCGCCCGGAGCGGTCCGGCCGGCCGCTGGCGGTGCAGATCGCCCCGGAAGAGTTCACCGTCGGCCAGATCCATCGCGGGCGCCGCAGGCGATGGCGCATCCGTGATCGCGTAGCCCAACGACTCCAGCGCACGGCGTGTGCCTTCACCGCCCCTGGCGCCGACGGTGCGGGTGTCCCATTCGCCGACATCGGAGCGCTCCATCTCGATCCGGTTGAGCGCCTTGTTCAGGGCGAGCGAGCCGGCCTCTTCGGACCATCGGAACGCGCTGGGCGTCTTCGCCTCGCCGGTGTCTTCAGGGGTCTTGTTGTCATCGCAGGCGGCAAGCAGGGCGAGCAGCGGAAGAAAGCGGCGCATAACGGGCTCCGGTCTTGAATCGCCCAGACAACGGCGCCGGCTCGCACACGCTTACACCCCCGCCATCAATCCGACGGATAAAACGTCGCCTCTGTATAAATGGCCGGATGATCCGAGGGTCTGGTCGAGGGGCTTCCATCCACGGGGGCATGGTGCGTCCACCGTGCCACGGTGATCCGCCCCGGCCCGCCCAGCCAGATCTGGTCGATCCGGTGGGCGGGCAGCAGCTCTCGCCGGGTGTGGGCGGCGCCATCGAGCTGGCCCACGAAGTCGGCCTCCTGCGCGATCGAGGCCGCCTCGATCAGCGGGGTCAGATCGGCTTCGTCGACAGATTGGTTGAAGTCGCCGGCGATGATGACAGGCATCGTCTCGGCGAGCGGGGCGACGACCTGTTGGAGGATCTGTCGAGATGGCCGATGGTTCTTCGGGTCGCTGTCCAGGTGCGTTGAGACGACCAGCAGCGGGGGCCCGGCGTCGGTGTCCATCACCGCCCAGGCGGCGAGCCGCGGGAAGGTCCAGGGATGCCACCCCCAGGACATCGGCCGTTGCGGAGAGGGGCTCATCCAGATCGCCCCTGTTGCCCTGGGTTTCAGGCGGCCCTTTCGATAGAAAATGGTGCTGTCGGCGTAGCCGGGCAGCGGCCGGACGACACCATAGGTCTTCCCTGCGATGGCTGCGACCTGATCATCGGTGAACAGCTCCTGAGCGGCGATCAGGTCGGCGTCCATCTCGTGGAGCGCCCGCTGGATCCGGGGCAGACGCGCGCTCCAGTCGTCATATCCGTCCTTGGCGCAGAAAGAGCACAAGACGTTCCAGGTGACCACCGTGACCGAGAGGGCTTCCCCTTCCACGACCACGTCGGGTTTTATCGGGAAGGTGCCGGGCGCCCAGAGGCTGAGGATTCGCTGCGGCACCTCAACCATCAGGGCGATGGGAAAGGCGATCAGGCCGAGGAAGACGCCGAAGAGGATGTGCCTGCGGGTCATGGCACCACCCAGAACCGGATGGGCGCGCCCTTGTCGGGGATCCAGCCGTCGACGGGGATCGCATCCGGGGAGGGGCGATCGGGGCCATCGGTGATCTGCACGGCGTCGGGGACATCTTCGATGGGCACGCCTCGCCATGCGAGGTACACGCCGAGGCTGGGGAGGCGATAGTTGTGCGCAATGGAGACGGGGCGCTCGAACCGGGCGGCCACCTGTGCGAGCCGATGGGTGACAAACAGCCGCTGGTGGAGGTCGGGGAGCACACCCCACCATACGGCCATCAGCAACAGCGGTGCGATCAGCCCCGCCCACCGCCACTGTTGAAACGTGACGATCAACGCCGTCGAGAGGAGCAGCAGGGCGCCGACGCCGATCGCGGTCGGCGTGCCGATCCAGAACAGACCGCCGCCGATCAGCGCGGCGACGAGGACGGTGAGTGCACGTCCGAGGCTGTCGGCGACGGGCTGTTCGAGTTGTCCGGCGATGACGAGCGCGATCGCGGGCCATGCGCCCGCGGCGTATGCGGGCAGCTTGCTGGGGATGATGGCATAGATGAGCCAACCGCCGACCATCCATGCGATCAGGTGGGGGTCGAGGGGATCTCGCCGTCGCGCCGTTTGCCAGAGCCCTTGGAAGAGAAACGCGGTCCAGGGGAACAAGAACAGCACGAAGGTGACGAGGTAATATCCGGGTGGCCCGGTGTGCCCGAGCGTTCCCTCGGCGCGACGAAGGATATACCAGTCCACCATCCACCGAACGAGGGCGCCATCGTCCTGCTGCCAGGATAAAAATCCCCATATAAGCAATGGAATTGGCGCCAGCACCGCTCCCCACCACAGGCGGATGGTGCGGTGGGGGGGAGAGAGGAGGAGCAACACGGCGCCCATCCCCCCGATCAGGATGAGGATGGGCGGCCCTTTGATGAGCATGCCGACAGCGACAGCGAGCCAGAGGATGAGGGGCCGCCGATGGAGGAGGGCGAGGGCGGCAAGGGTCTGGGCGAGGAGCAGGCTGGCATCGGTGAGGGCGATCTTTCCGATGATGGGCATCAGCGAGGTGGCCATGACGATGGCTGCGCGCCGGGCGCGGTCGGCGCCGAACAGCGGCGCTCCCCAGACGGCGAGGACACCGACCGTTCCAAGGAATGCGAGCGCAGCGGTCAGGCGCAGGCTGAACAGGCCCTCCCCGAGGAGGGCGCCGCTCTGGGCGATAAGCCAGAAGTGCATCGGCGGCTTTCGGTGGATGTCAGACCACAAAAAGTCGATGGTCAGCCAATCCCTGGTGGTGAGCATCCGGTGGGCGAAGCCGGCGTAAGCGGCCTCGTCCTGGTCGAACAGCGGCGTGGTCCCGCTGGCGGCGAAGACCGCACCGACGGCGAGAGCGAACAGGACGATGGCATCACGGTGACCGATCAATCGTAGCGGCTGTTCCAGGTGGCGGGTTCAATTTGATTGATCCCGCCGAGGCCCTGGGTGGCCTCGAAGGGCGGCTCGAAGTAGGTGCTGATCACATAGGCCCGATACTGTCGGCTCCAGTCGTCATCGTCCCCACCGCGCCTGGCGAAGAAGCCCTCATTGTTTGCGTAGAACCCCCACTGAAAAGGCGGGAGGGCCTCAATGGGGCAGTCGTCGTTCCAGCGCAGGGAGTCGTCGGCGGTGTTGAAGTCGGCCTGGAAGGCATAGTCGACGGTGTTGATGAGATCGCGGCTGATATAGCGAAGCCCCAGATTGCCGGAGTCGCCGGTGCCATAGGCGAGCCCATAGATGTACCCGGTGCAGGAGAAGTCATTGCTGCCATCACCGGTGGCGTCGACCTGGATGGCGGCGAATGCGCTGAGGATGGCCCGCTGTCCATAGCCGGGCTCCAAGTCCCCCCATCCGAAGTACATGGGGTAGTTAAAGTCCCCGGGGAAGGGGACGAAGGTGGTGGTCATCTCAAGGGCGTAGCAGATCGGAAGCGTCGTGTAGGGAAA
>JBCBLB010000806.1:0-4011 GCA_038520555.1 Myxococcota bacterium
GCCCACGCCTGATCGCGGATTTGCCATGCGCCCCACAGCACCAGCGGGGCGAACAGCGCCAGGGTCGCGAGTCCCCAATAGCCCGGCAAAGCCGACATCATGGCCTGTCCCACCCGCGCGATGCGATCCCCGATGGTCGACGAAGGCAGCGGCGTTCCATCGAACAGCAGCCGATACTCCAGCGCCCGCCCGGCGATGCCCTTCGCGGCCAGGGCATCTGCGCCGCCGACCAGGTAGGTTCGGAGGGTCCACAGCCCGGCCGTCGCCCCGCCAGCGGCCAGCACGCCGACTGCGCCCCGAAGCGACAGCCCCGCCGCCAGGGCTGCGACCATCAGCACCCCATCCGAGCGCGCGAGGATCAACCCCACCGCGCAAGCGGCGACCACACCCGCCCGCTCCTTCGCAACGGCCCAGAACGCGACGCCCCCCAACGCAGCGGCGAGCGCGTAACAGTCTGCGGTGGCCAGGAGCCGGAGATGGTACCCACCGAGGATCGCCATGACGCCAGCCAGCGTCGCCGTCTGCCGAGAGATCCCCGGCACCGTGCGCGCCAGCGCCCAGGCCAGCGGACCGAGCAGCGCGCCCAGCAGCGCCGATGTGAGCGGACCGCCCAGCTCCCCGAACGCCGCGGTGAGCGGAACGATGACCCGCGATGGCAGCGGCATCCAGTATAAATCTGCTGGCGCCGGCAGGGACGCGGGCGGCGCGGACAGGATGAACACCGTGTCCGTCACCGCGCCCCGCCCCGCGACGATGTTGTCGGCGATCGACTGATAATACAGCGCATCGTCATCCCACGGCGTCGGCGACAGGAGAGCCCAGGGCAGCCGTAGCAGCACCCCGGCCAACGCAAGGATCCCGAGCGTGAGTCTCTCGGTCCGAGACAGGGATGGTTCAGGAGAGGACACGCCGAGAGATTACTCCACCGGCGCCGGCCGTCCCTCGACCACCCGCGGGTTTCCACTCAGATCGTCTCTGACGACGACGTCCTGAGCCCCGGCGCCGTCGAAGATCTCGCGGACTGCGTCGCCCTGGGTGTAGCCGATCTCGACGAGGACCGCGCGGCGCGCCCGGGACAGCGCCGCCGGGATCAGCCGCCCGTACACATCCAGGCCATCCGCCCCGCCGTCCAGCGCCAGCCGTGGCTCGAAGTCCCGCACCTCAGGCTGGAGATCGGCAAACTCCGGGCCTGCGATGTACGGCGGGTTGGAGACGATGACGTCTACGTCAAGATCGTCGGGGAGCCCGCTCAGCAGATCGCTGTCCAGGATCGTGACCCGATCCGCCACCCCCAGGGCGTCGGCGTTCTGCGCGGTGCAGGCGCGCGCTTCCGGGGACAGATCGAGGGCGAACAGCCGCGCCTGCGGTCGCTCTTTGATGAGGCTCAGCCCCACACAGCCCGTCCCACAGCCGACGTCGACCAGCACGGACGGCGCATCTTCGGGCAGGTGGGACAGGGCAGAAATGACGAGCGTCTCGGTGTCTGGACGCGGCACCAGGACGCCGGGGGTGACGATGAACCGGTGGGCATAAAAATCCTGGTGGCCCAGGATCCAGGCCAACGGCTCGCGCTTCGCGCGCCGCCGCACCCAGTCGCGGATGGGGTTGAGCTCGGTCTCCGAGAGCGGCTGCTCAAACTGCAGGTACAACTCGACCCGGGTCAGGTTCAGCCGCTCGGACAAAATCAGCTCCGCGTCCAGGCGTGCAGAGGGGATGCCGCGGCTGGCAAAGAAATCGGTGGTGCGGGTGAGCACCTCTAAAATGGTCAGCATCGACGCGCTCCGCTTCGGCATCCTCTCTTACCACCATGCGGCACACCACACCGGACAAATGCTGTCCATCCTCACCGGTGGTGTAAGCCTTACCCACCCAAAGACGCTACCCTGGCGTTCCCTCGCGATGGAGGTCTGATGTTTCGAGTCCTGATCGGTCTCATCCTGGTGCTGCTCTTCGGCTGCGCCAAGAGTGACTACTACAACGCATCCCCCACCTATGGTGCCGAAGAGGACATCATGCTGGGTGAGGTGGCCGTCGAGTCCTCGCGCAGCAGCACGCGCGCCCGAAAATCCAGCAACCGGAGGGCAGAGCCCGCGATCGCCATGGATGAAGAGCAGTGGATGGATGACGCCCCGACGCCAGATTCGGTCGAAGAGGAGCCGGCCTCCGCTCAGCCTCAGCGGATGGTCCACTACAACGGCTATCTGCACCTTCGGGTCACCGATCCGGAAGAGAGCATCGATGGCTTCGTCACGGTGGCCCAGGAAGCCGGCGGCTTCATCGAGAGCCGCACCGACAGCCGGGTCACCATGCGGGTCCCGGTCGACCGGTTCGAGGCCACCTACGAGACGCTCCTGGGGAGGGGCGACGTCCTGGAGCGGTCGGTCACTGCAGAGGACGTCACAGAGGCGTTCACCGCCGTCGACCTGCGGCTGCAGACCCTGAAGACCACCCATGACCGCCTCGTCGAGCTGCTCGCCCGCGCCAAGACCGAGGAAGAGAAGCTCGCCCTGCTCCAGCAGATCCAGCGGGTGAGCGAAGAGATCGACGTGGTCGAGGGGCAGATGCGGACGCTGTCCTCGCTGGCCAGCTTCTCCCGGATCACCGTGCAGACCAGCGCCCGGTCGGCGTTCTCTGATCGGCCGGCGACCCAGGACGCTGCGGGCATCGGCTGGATCGCCCGGCTGTCGCCGTTCCGCCGGGACGTCGGCGATGACAAGCGCGTCGCCCTCGCTGAGCCAGAGGGGATGGTTGTTCTCAGCCCCCGTGGCCGGTTTATTGCCGAGAGCGCCGACGGCGCGGTGGTCTGGACCGCTCGCTTCCGCAACGATCCCCGCGGAGAGGCGTCGTTCTGGATCAACGCCGTCGAGGAGCGCCTCGCCCCTCAGTTCGCCGACGCCGCGATCAGCGAGGTGGGCAGCTTCCAGATGATCCGGTTCGTTGAGGAGGGCGGCTACCGCTACCTCATCGGCGTTCGCGACGCGGGGAAGTGGGTCGAAGTCGTTCAGGTCTACTACCCGGCGCAGGACCACGAGGACCGCTACGGAGACGCCGTGATGAACGCCATCCGCGGAGGGCAGAGCTGATGTGGAGCATGCTCTGGTTGTTCTGGTCTGTGGCCCTCGCACAGGCAGAGGCGCAAGAAGCCACCGCGATCAACGCCACGATGGTCCTGAAGGTTCAGCGGCCCACTGAGGTCGCCGATCGGCTCGTTGAACGTGCGGCTTCCGATGGTGGGTACTTCGCGGAGCGAAGCCTCCAGCAGGTCCGCTTCAAGATCCCCACCCAAAAGGCAGAGGCGTTCATCGACTACGCCGAAGCGCAGGGGGTGATCGCCTCTCGATCGTTCAACAATGTGGGGCTGACGACCCAGCTGGCCGAGGTCCGCGCACGGCTCGCCGCCCGGGAAGCGGTCCTGGAGCGGTACTTTGACGTGCTCAAGACCGCCAGCCCGCAGTCGGTGATCACGGTCGAGCGCCAGATCGTCGGCCTTGTCGCAGAGATTGAAGGACTGAAGGGGCGAATTCGTGCCATGGAGCACCGGGCGACCTTCGCCGACATTCAGATCGACTTCCGCTTCCGCGACCGCGCGGCGCCGGTTCGAGACGGATCGTCATCGTTCAGCTGGTTGAACACGATGAACCTGACGGACATCATGGAGGCGTTCCACAACGGCTACAACTCAAGGGCGTCGAAGCGGTACAACGGCGCACCGGTCCCCGATGGCTTCGCCCCCTACCGCTGGCCCCGGCGAGAGGATCGAGCGGTGAGCCCCGATGACATCGTCTTCCGGGTGCGGGCAGAGAAGCACAAGCCGAAGGCGGACCTGGGCTTCTGGGAGGAGGCCCTGCTGGAGCGGATGGCGGCCGCCGGCTATCAACCCGCCGGCGATCCGAAGCGCCTGACGGTGGACGGCGTGCAGGGCACCATGGTCGAATTCAACGCGCCCCTGGGCACCGACGACTACACCTACCTCGTCGCACTCTTCCCCAACGGCCGCAAGCTGATCATCGC
>JBCBLB010000061.1:0-22234 GCA_038520555.1 Myxococcota bacterium
ACCACCCTCTCCCTGATCTCTTTGCTCGTCGGCTGCGACGAACTCTGGGGAGACGACATCGGCTACTCGCCCTACTGCCAGGACACCGAGACCCTCATCGAAGACGCCGACGCTGTGACCGCCATTGGTGTCTCCGGCGCCGATCTGCTCTCGATGCTTCAGGAGAGCGCAGAGGGCGTGGTTCGTTGGGAAGAGGGCGGTGATCGTGGTGTCGCGGGCACGCTGGACTGGGGGATCAATCCAGACAACGCGACGCTTCGGTTTGTCGACAGCGAGGCGGTCTACCCGGAACCCGAGCCGGGCCAGGCCATCCCCGCGATCGATGTGGAGTGCCCTGACTATATCGCCGTCAACGGAGAGATGTTCTTGGAGACTGAGGACGGTATCCTCGACGAGCGGCTCGCGCTCACGTTCACCCTGAACGAATACGACACCACCTGGGTGAACTTCTCCCTCGCGCTCGATCCCGCGGGCTTCTCGGGCTCATTCGACCTTGAGGACTACGTCGACGTTGAGAAGTACGACGAAGTCAGCCTCTCGTTGAACGGGATGGCGAACGCGTCGGGTCTCGACGCGCGCCTGGAGGCGCAGGGCACAGCGGATGATGGTGAGATCGCCTATGCTGAGCTGCTCCCGGTCGCGCATCTGTATACCCCGGACAGCGTGGGCGAATAACGTCGTCACACTGATGATCGCCTCAGCCATCTCGCCGTCGTATCTGGCACTGGCGTCTGTGGCATTGCTCACATCATCATCTGAGAGGTTGTCATAAACCAGGGGTCGGAGGGGTTTTTGTCTTGGGGGTGCATTGTCGTCAAGCTGGTACACTTCGGGTCGTCCCCTGGCGGGGGGAAGTCAATTAAAGAATTCTCCCCCGGACGGAGATGACTGAGATGCTGTTGCTCTTTTCGTTCGCAGCGGTCGCTGCGCCAAACGACTTCCCCCCTGCGCTTCAACGGATCCAACCCGCGCTCCACGATCGGCTTCAGGATTCGGAACGGGTCCAGGTCGTCCTGGAACCGCGGGATGGGGTGGATGCGTTCGCCCTGTCTGGAGAGATCGCGCAGACCTGGCCGGAGGCGCGGCTGGAGGCGACCGCCGGCGGGTTGGTTCAGCTCTCGCTCCCGGGGACGGCGATCCCGCGGATGGCCCGTCACCCTGGCGTGGATCGAATCCGCCTGCCGCTGTATGCGAAACCCAAGGGCGAACTCAGCGAAGGCCTCGATGACCTCTTCGCGCAGGACTGGAACGCGTTGGGGCTGGACGGTGAGGGGATCCGGGTCGCGGTCTTCGATGTGGGCTTCGCCGGGTATACCCGGCTGCTCGGGGATGATCTGCCCGCCAGCGTCGAGACCCACTTCTTCGGTGATTACACCGTCACCGAGCATGGGACCGGGGTCGCGGAGATCATCCACGACATCGCCCCTGAGGCAGACCTGGCGTTCTACAGCTTCCAGACCGAGGTCGAGTTCTTCGACGCCTGTGAGGAAGCGCTCGACAACGGCGAGTATCTGGTCAACGCCTCGGTGGGGTGGGACAATTTCTGGCACCGGGACGGCTCCAGCTCGATCTCCTCGGCGGTCGAGATCCTCGCGGACTCCGGTGTGATCTGGATGGCTGCTGCGGGCAACGAGAACGAAAAGTATCGGGTCGGCACCCTGACGGACGAAGACGGCGATCAGTGGTTGGAGATCGACGGCGACGAGTACACCAGCGCCAATGCCTTCGGCGGCTATTCCCTCGCGTCGCTGCGGTGGGACGAGCCGTTCGGCTCTGCGGCGATCGATCTGGACCTCCACATCTTCGATGCCAACGGCAACCGTTGCGAATCGAGCGAAGAGGAGCAGAGCGGCGACGGAAGCCCCTACGAGGCGGCAGTCTGTGAGACGAGCGGTGATGTGGTCTATCTATCCATCTACGACTTCACGAAAACGGGGGTTGGGACCAAGGCGTGGCTGTTCGCAGACTGGGAAATGCTCTCGGGGTTCTCTTCGGGGCGGGAGTCGCTGAGCATCCCCGCCGACGCGCCGAGCGCGATCGCAGTCGGCGCCGTCGAGTGGTGGGAGGACGAGATCGCCTATTACTCCAGCCGTGGGCCGACCTACGATGGCCGCATCAAGCCGGACATCTCGGCGCCGACACAGGTAACGACCAGCGCCTATGGAGAGCTTGCCTTCAACGGAACCTCTGCCGCAGCGCCGCATGCTGCGGGTGCGGCAGCGCTGCTCCTTCAGGCGACCAACGGATCCTTCGACGTCGAAGACATCCGAGAGTGGATGCAGGACAACGCCGTTGACCTCGGCGTCACGGGGGACGATAACACCTACGGCGCGGGCTACCTTCGCCTCTCCTCTCCGCCCGAAGAAGCGGACACCGACACGGATACGGACGCCGACACCGACACTGACACCGACACCGACACCGACACCGACACCGACACCGATACGGACATGGATCCCGACACTGCCTCAGATCCGATCACCGACACCGGTTTGGCGGATCCGGGCAGGAGCCGGAGCGACAACGGTGGCAGCGGTGCACTCTGTGCATCGGCTGGGGGTGTCTCGGGGTGGAGTGTTGCCGTGCTGGTGATGGGGCTGGTCGGGTGGCGTCGCCGCTCGGTGTACGGCTCTTGAGTCCGCGACTGCGTCGTTGTCTTTCGGTGAGCACACGGTTGGGGACGCAGTGTGGATGTTTATCCTTCGGGCACGGTGCAGAGGATGGGAATGCCTCGCAGCATGATCCAGGATATTCCAGCCAATACCAGCGTTCCGGCCAGAATCCCCAGCACCTGCTGCGCACCCACCAACGCCATCACAAGGCAGACCAACAGGACCTGGAAAGACACGATGAAGCTACACCGTCGAAGGTACCCGACCGCGGCATAGGGGGCCGCGACGGCCAGGGCACTCCATGCCGGGATGAGGGGAAAGATCAGCAGGAAGTCGATGCCTCTGGACCAATACAGAAGGCCCATCGTTGACAGGCAGCTCACCCCCACCATGATGAACAACCATCGGTTGGCCAGAACCCGCCTGCGCCAACGCATCCGTTGTTTGGGAGAGCTGTCTTGGATGGGAAGCCCCAACCCCGCCCGCAGCGTCCCGTCCGGGTCCATGATTCCCCATGTCCCTACGAAACGACCCATCTTGCCACGGGCATGGACCTCTCCAATCGCGGAAGTGGGCGTCCCGATCGCCTGGCGGCTCTCTCGCGAAAAGCGAAGCTGCCCTCCCTCAACCCAGACTTCGGCTCGGGTTGCGGTGGTGTTGGAGCCGACAAAGACGACAGCGTATTGTGAGTGGGAAGGCATGCTCTCTCAACGGTTGGCATTATGTGGGATACGAATTGATCTTCGGCCATATTGCCCGGGTCAGCCCAGATGGAGGACGCGATGGAGGGGGTATGGTTGCTACTGAGCAATCCCGATCCGGATGCAGCCGCGCAAGGGTGTGAGCTGCTCCAGTCCCTTGACGATCCCGTCCTGCTTCAGTCTCTCTCCGATGGTTGCGCGATCAACGGCCAGGGTCTACTCCGCATCAACGCTGCGGTTCGAGAGCATGTGCACCCTGATCATCACGAGCGCGTGGTCCTCACGTTGCTCCGGGCGACGGGCCGGCTGAAGCACGTTCGCGTCTTCTCCCCACATTCCCGGTGTCAGCGAGCGCTCCCCGTGCTGCGGGGCTTCGACGGCCTGAAGACGCTGCACCTACACGCCTGGAGCAGTCTCTCTGACCTGAGCGCGATTCGATCGCTTCCGTCGCTGCAAGAACTCAACCTCTGGTCTGCAAGCAGCCTGACCGACCTCTCCCCGCTCACAACGCTCCCCGCGCTACGGTCGCTCTACGTGAGCCGCTGCAGCCGATTGGAGGATCTCTCTCCGTTGAAGGGGATGGGGCTTGTCTATTTTGGCGCCGATGCATGCCAGCGGCTCTGCGATCTCACGCCGCTCACTGCACTCCCGAACTTGAAAACCGTCTCCATTCGGCGCTGCGGATGCACCGACCTCGCACCGCTCCAGGAAATGCCGGGTGTCTCGATTCACAGTTTTTAATCGGTTTAAAACGGAAAATGGTGGTCGGATGTGTATGCTGCGAGACCAGCCAGCACCATGACTTCGATCCAAGTCAAGGCCGTCGCGTTTGGGCTCATTCAGTCGCCATGGTGCGGTCTGCCTGCGCCACGAAAGATGGTGGTTTGCTCCATGATGCCACTGCCACTCGGTGTGGGCGCGAAGGATCGCCAGGTCAGCGTGACGGCTCCATCGTTGAGGGTCACGTCGACCCCCTGTCCCCCCATGACTTCGACCAACGCAAGAGGCTCACCCGTCTCTGTCAGCGACACCGCGAGGATCCCCCGCCCTGACGCGCACACGCGGGTCTCGATGACGCCGAGGATGTCCTGGACGCCGTCTCCGTCGAGATCCAACCGATACTGCGCGATCGGGAGGCCGTGGTAGACCCATGCGGTTCCTGTCGCGCCATCGAGCATCTCGTGCTCTGCAGCGATCAATCGCCGGGGTGGCTCGTCCAGTCCGCAGAACCGTTGGTGCTCTTCAATGAATGCCGGCGTTTGTGAAAACGTATCCAAAAACCGCACCAGAGGTGGTGGTGAAGGGAGAAACAACAGCGAAGCGATCAGCACCATCCTCTCCTCTTTGTCTGAAGATCATGCAACCCATCATCGCATAAAATACAAGGCCATTCGCGTTTCGGTCACGCTATTCCCGAATCTGGGGTCTGTCCATCTGAGCGGTTCTCGCCAACCAGGTTGAGTTGGCAAGGTGGGATAGGAACCTGGGGCCACTTCAGGAATTGGGGACAGGTCATCTCCTGCCTCAGAGAGAACACTCCCACCAGAGGCTGTGGTGACTTCAATGTCCTTGAGGCTAAACCATTCAAACCATCGATCATGCCGAGGAATCGAATGCGAGCATGAGATATGATCAACCTGATTTACTTTGGACTCATGGTCATCATTGCGATATTTGATAGCCTCTTCAAGGGAGAGTCCTTCTATACAATTGTCAACATTGCGCTAAGAGTATGCATTATCCTTCCTTTAATTTTTTGCATCGTAAAGGGAACTTCAGAGTATGCAAAAACCCTAAGGAAGACCCTGTGGGTGGTGATTGTTGCAGATGTCCTGTTGCCTGTATACTTCCCACTTGGGATGGTTGCTTTCCTGGTTGTCCATGTCTTGAACATCTATAACTTTTCTCAGTATATTGAAGTGAATAGAGGTTTCGAAATGAGTGTTATTGTTCCTGGAATTGTTGCGTTGAGTGTTAGTCTATCACTTTATCTGTTTGTGCTCTTCCCGTCCATGGACGCTGTATTTCGTGTCCTGGTTGGTGTATACCTGTTCCCCATCACATTGGCGTGGTCTTTTTCGATCACAAACTACGTTCAGAACCGGACCCGGTGGGCGCTGATAACTTCGACTGGGATGTTTCTCTTCTTCTTTACCGACTTTCAAGTTGCTGTAGAGTTTCTGACAAGTGTAGAGATTCCCTACTATGGGGTCGTGAACGCGTGTACGTATTATCTGGGGTTGTTCTTGATGAGTCAGTCCGATCTTATGGAGGCATGAACCCAATTGCATTGTGATGGTGTTCTGGGGCCGGCCAGCGGTCAGTGAGTGGTGTATACTGATTGGGTGCGCTCTCCGACCACCCGTGCTGAGCTGGAAGCAGCCTTTTCAGACCTGTTCCCGCTGTCATTTATCCGGCAGCACGCCAGCGTTGGTGTGTCGGTCCAGGATGCGCTGTCCCCTGGAGACCTGAACTTCAACCCTGTTGATGAAGCGCACGGATTGGTCTCAGCGGCAGCGCTTCAAGCGCGCGGCTGGCCGCTATCCGCGGATGAAGCGGGGGCGCTGGATCCGGACAACATTCGCGTCTTCCGGTACGTGCCGGTGTTGCCCTGGTTGGGCTACCTGCCGCCCGGTGAGGGGGCTCCGATGCTGGGCATCAGTGGTTTCGAGCGAGCCCTTCAGGTTGCCGCCGAGCCCGAGGCCGCTGCTCCAATGTGGGGCTGCCCCTGGCGGGCTGGGATCCGGCTGTCGCCGGGGGACTGGCTGGCAGCCTCAATCACGTTGCTCTCTCCACCCGGGCCGGATGGTGAAGGAACCGACGGTGGGATGT
Source organism: Myxococcota bacterium (assembly GCA_038520555.1). Taxonomy (GTDB): domain Bacteria; phylum Myxococcota_A; class UBA796; order UBA796; family UBA796; genus JBCBLB01. Next base: position 6,146 of record JBCBLB010000061.1, read on the forward strand.
ACCTGGGGGTGCAGCGACTCCGCGGAGACCCCCGCCTCGCTTTCGTGGTCCTTCCGTACTCCGAGCCTGGGCGACTGGGGCTGCGGCGGCTCCTTGGCCTCACCGATGAGGAACTACAGGGCGCGCTGGAAGACGAGATCCGCGGTCGCTTTGACTGAGCGGCGTCACCCACAACGGGACCATGCACGGAGACCAATCGTTGAACCAGAACGCACCGCTGAAGGCGGATGCGCAGCGTCGGGGACGCGGATTCAGATTCAACGGTCAGTGGCCAGTGAATTGTCGTCCACACCGGTCAATGTGACGGATCGCTCCCACAGGCCCGAAGCCGGTGTGGCATGCTCGGCCGACACTCTGGGCTTCGTCGCGACCGGAGCCTTGGTGGCTGCACCTGCCATCCCACGTAGGAATCGGTTGGACAGAGAATCGACCATGCCCTGCGCCGCTCCGGAGCGGGTCCAGCTCATCGCAATCTCCTGTTCGCCGTTCGATGTTCAGGATATTAACTGTGAAAAGTTGATATAGGGTAGAAGTGTGCGGATGGTGTGCGCACTTTTGCGACACTGGAGGAAGCTGGCCGGCATCGATGACCATCTGGTTGCCTGCATCACCGTGACGTTGAGGACGGAGATTCAGAAGAAACCTGGGGTTATCAGGCTGTATTGGATGTTTCTCTTCATGTATCGTGACCTCCTGATCAGGAGAGGGTATGAATACAGAGAAAGGGCTTCGGGTCGCGTTTTTGCATGGTCAGTGTCTGGATCGTAGCCAGTGGCACAGCGTCATCGAGGGCTTGACGGCCGCTGGCATGCGGTATCGTATGCAGGCGATCGACCTGCTGGGACATGGGGAGAAGCGGGAGCGCTCCCCGAAGACGTTTGATGACTTTGTCGACGATGCCATCAAAGAGATCGGCCCGACAGCAGCGTCTCCGGTGCTGCTGGTCGGTCACAGCCTGGGGGCATGGGTCGCGGCGCGCTGGGCCACCGCACACCCTGCGGGGATCGCTGGGCTGGTCCTTCTGGCGCCAGCGCTGAACACGCCGCCGCACTTTGTGGAGCCGTTCAAGGCATTGGAGCAGAGCCTCCGGACGCAGGGCACTCAGGCGCTGCTGGACTTCATCGATGGCGCCCGGGAGATATGGTTTCCACCCGCATGGGCTGCAGAGAACGCCGATCAGATCGAGGCGGTGCTCGATGTCGCGCGGGCACAGGATGCATCAGCACAGGCTGACATCATGGGCGTCATCCTTGATGCACCGGATTGCAGCGCAGATCTGGAGGCGTTCCCTCGGCCGGTGCGCATCGTGCGGGGGACCGCCGATCCCACCGCGAGCACCGTGACGGTTCGGCCTGACGATCATGTCGTGCTGGAGGATGTGGGGCACTTCGTGAACCTGGAGCGGTTGGGGGTGGTGCTGGAGACCATCCAAAGCTGTGCCAACCTCTCGATCACGCAAACCATTCTGGAGATGGCCTGGCTGAACGGGCACCCCGAGCTGGTGACGCAGTACCGGCATGAGGAGTACCAACGGCGGGACAGCAATTTCGAGGGAGAGCACGACGGAGAACAGTTCGTCAGGTGGGCAAAGGAGACCCTCTCCGTGAATGGGCGCTTCACAAAACTCACCCTGAAGCAGGTCGATGCGCGCCCGCAGAAGGTCTCCCTGGGCTTTGAGTTGGCCCACCCCACATTCGAGGATTTGAACATCGTCGCAACTGCGGAGTTTCATGAGGGGTTGTGCTGGCGCTCTGAGAACACCTACGCGATCCCCTCGGGTTGGACGCCGGTCACCCCTTGATCGGGACCATTATCGTCCCTTTCGCGATAATCATGGCAAACTGGTTTCGGCGTAACCTACCAGCGCTGTTCTACTGGTCGAGTGCTGTGCCAGCATGGATGAGAAGCCTGCGATCGGCGCCCTGAGGTTGGGCGCCGATCGAGGGGACGGAGCGTTCAGGGCGCGTAGCCATAGAGGCCGGGGGTGCTCTGATAGATGCTCCCGGAGATCATGGAGTAGTTGCCACTGGCGACATTGTATTGTCCGCCGGAGATCGCAGCGTAGTCTCCAGTGGCCTGGTTATACTACCCGCCCGAGGCTGACGCGTACTGTCCAGTGACATAGTTGAAGAATCCGCCAGAGACCGAGGTGCCTTCCGCGCGGGCGTTTCCATAGAATCCGCCGGAGACTGCGCTGAGGTCGCCCTCAGCTTCTCCTTCGTATCCGCCGGAGATCGCGGCGTACATCCCCCGGGTGCGGTTGGAGTATCCGCCGGAGATCGCACTTCCGACGCCCTCTGCGCGGTTCTGTTCGCCGCCGGAGATCGAGCTGATGGTCTCCTGGGCCCGGTTGTCCCGGCCGCCGGAGACGGACGCATCGGTCCCGTTCGCGGAGTTCTCACGCCCACCAGAGACGACAGCATAGTTCCCGTTGGTCTGGTTGAACCGGCCGCCGGCCACTGTGCCATAGGGATTGTTGATGGCGTTGTCGAATCCAGCGACCAGGCCGCCGTAGCTTGCGTAGGTGTGCTGATCACCGAGGACGATGTTGTGACTTCCGGTCTTGACGTCGCTTGCATCTGCCGTGTTGTAGCCGACAATGAGGTTCCCAAGGCCGTTGGTGGTGTTGGTGCCACCAGCGCCGTTGGCGACGTGGACGTTGCATCCTTCGAAGTAAATGTTGTCATCGACGGCGTACATCACGCAGTCTGTGGTGGACGACTCATAGATGATGTCTGCAGCGCCGGCGTCAGCGATGAAGGGGAACAGTAAGATCAAGAACATGGAAGGCTCTCCTGAATTGGAAAGGTTTGACCGGCATGACTTGAAGGTCACACCGCGCTTCCAGAGCGGTCGGGAAGCTGAAGAGAGCTTAGGAGCGCGCCGGTGGTGAAGACCTCACCAAAACCTCATCGCTGGGTTATTACTGGATCATCGTGATGAGTTCGGCGTGCCGCTTCCGGATCGGCGCACGTGGGGGCATCTCGAAACCTTCCATGATCTGGGCGATGCGGGAGAGGATCGGGCGGGCCTTCGTTGGATCTGCATCGAGCAGGGTCGCTTCTGCGTGGGCGCAGCTGAGTTCACAGAACATCACCAGCTTTCCCTGTTGATACAGGGCTTCGCCGCGTTGAAAGACGGCCTGCGCCTGGTCGGGGAGCCCTCGTTTGGCCAACAACATCCCTCGACAGGCGATGAGGATCCCGCGGGTGTTGGCCAGCTGGTCGAGGTGCTGGGCGGCCTTCAGATCGGCCACAGCATCGTCGAGCGCCCCTTCGCGCAGCCAGAGCGCGCTCCGATAAGCGCGGATGATTGACGCATACGTCGGATCGGCGATAGCCAGCCCGGCGGCGTAGCGCGCATGCGCGCCGGCGATGTTGTCCGCGTCGGCTTCCAGTCGTCCGAGCCGCAGCAGCGACCGCGCGCGGTGGGGGTGGTCTGGGGGCAGGTGCTCCAGCGCGTCCAGGAGCAGGGTGCGTCCCTCGTTGAGGTCGCCGTTCATTCCTGCGATCCGCCCCAACGCACTGAGCAGCTCCGGCTCGAGGTTCCGGGCGCCGATCCGCCGCGCCTCTGCCAGGGCGGCCTCCACAGTGGCGCGCGCGGATCGCAGCTGGCCTCGGTCGCAATGGAGGGTCCCGAGCGCCTCAAGCGTCCAGATACGGGTCTGGAGATCGCCGATCTGCTGTGTGAGCTGGAGCGCTTGCTGGAGGCGCTCGGCAGCCCGTGGATCGCCGGTGTCTGCATAGATCACGCCCAGGTTTCCGAGCACCGTCGCGCGCACCCAGGGGGCACGGTCTGCGGTGGCGCTGCGCAGGGCGCGCTGGTAGAACGCGGCGGCGCGATGGTGTTTGCCCTGGTGGGCCTCGATGCCCCCAAGCGCAGACAGGATCTGCGCCACCCATGTCTCCGCGCCGAGCGCCTGCGCCTGGGGCTGGGCGCGCTCCAACAACGCCCGGGCCTGCTGGAACTGACCCTGCCACCATCGCAGCATGCCCAGATAGACCTGATGACGCATCCGGAGGTGTTCGGGGGCTGCGGGCAGGCGGTCGAGCGCCGCGCCGGCTTCGAGCAGCCGATCCTCGACGTCTGGCAGCGTCGCCGTCTCGGTGAGGAGTGCGGCGATGCCGAGGTGGAGCTGTGCGCTGTGGTGGCCCTGTAGTGGAAGCTGTGACTCGATTTGTTCGAACAACGCGATCCCCTGATGGAGGGGGCCTTGCTGGGTGTAGACGCGTCCGGCCGCAGTCGCGCAGTCGATCGCAACGCAGACATCGCCCCGCTCGATCGCCCGATGGCAGGCCGCCACCACGTTGTGGCGCTCCTCCAGCAGGGAGCGCATCCCCAACGCGTCCAGGGTGAACGACGCGTAGCGCGCGCAGAAGGCGCCGTGGCGCTGCTCGACGGCCCGCCGCGAAGACAGGCGTGGGGCGACGAACGTCCGGGTGCTCCGCAACATCTGCATCCGCGGCTCACCGGTCCAGTGTCCCTCGACCGTATCGAGCAGGTTCTGCTCAATGAGCGAGACCAGGACGTCCTCGACCCGCCGCGGCGAGGACAGCGCCAGGACCGCCTCTGCAGCCTCGAAGGTGAAGCCGCCTTCGAAGACGCTGCACTGGGACAGGGCACGCTGCTCGTCGGGCTGGAGCAGAGACCACGACCACTGCAGCGTCGCGTCGATCGTCTGTTGGCGGGGCGCCCGCCCGAGGTGCGGCGGGGGTGGGGTGCCCAGTCCATCTGCCAGCCGCCGCGCCAGCCCATTCAGCGTTATCGATCGTGCATAAGGCGCGGCGAGTTCGATCGCCAGCGGCAAGCGGTCGAGTTGCTCGACCACCGCCTGTAGGGTCTTTTGATCCTCCGTGGACAAAAGCGCACGTTCGCAGAGCAGCGTCATCGCGTCGTCGAGCGGCAACGGGGCAACAGAGATCACCACCTCACCGCGAGCACGCAGCGGTGCCCGGCTGGTCGTCACGAAGGCGACCTCGGGTGCGTCGTCGAGCCAGCGGTCGATGACCGGCACCACCGCGGGAAGGAGCTGTTCGAGGTTGTCGAGGAGGAGGAGGGCGCGGCCATGCCCCCGGAGCGCCGCGCCGATCTGCGCGCAGGGCGAGCCCCCCAGCGACACCCCCAGCGTTCTCGCCACCTCTACGAAGAACGCGTCGAGCGTCTGGGCTTCGGAGAGCCGACACATCCACCGTCCATCTGGCCAGCGCGTCGACGGCTGGCGCCGGAGCGCTTCCACGGCGAGCCGGGTCTTGCCGACGCCGCCGAAGCCGCTGATCGTGATCAGCCGACTGCCTCGTTCCAATACGGCGCTGATCTGGGACAGCGCTGCGTCACGGCCGATGAACCGATCGCGGCTGGGAGGGAGGGTTCGGAGGAGCGGTCGGGCCGGCAGAGCGGGCCGCGTATGGGTCTGTGGCCGATCGAAGCGGTACCCCCGCCGTGGGACGGTCTTCCACCACCCCTTGTGCTCCCCAAGGACCCGGCGCAGCTTATGGACCAGCTGACTCAGCGAGTGGTCCAGGACATGCGTCTCCGGCCACAGCACCTGCTGCAGCTCCTCCCGGGTCAGCAGCCGGTCGGGGTTGAGCGCGCCATAGATGAACAGATCGATGACCAGTGGTTGAACGTCCAGTAGCGCCCCGGCACGCGTCAGCTGTCGATCAGAGATGTTGAGGCAGAAGGGGCCAAACGTCAGCAGCTCGGGCATCATCATCTCTTTAACCAGACCACAGATCGCGTCGTCACGATCTGCGCTCGCACGCCGTCCCGCATCGGGCGAAAACAATGGGGAGACCACGCGGGACGCCTTCGAGCGCTTCGCACCAGGGCTCATGATCGCGTTGGCAGGCGTGCAGCGCGAAGGCTTCGAGGCGGCTCGACATCTTTGATCCTATCGTGCAGAGAGGCCAGGCGTGATCTCCAGGGCCGTGGCCCGGATCTCACCATCGGCTCGCAACGCCCGAGCATATTGGACCTTTGCCCCGAGGACGAGGGCGCCGACGAAGGGCGTCGCGGCGACCTCAGCCGCGTCTGGACCGTGCTTGATCGCTTCTGCACCGAGCGCGAACAGCCTGGACCAGGAGGGCTGGCTCTGACCGAGCGCTCTGAGCGCGCCGACGACCTCGGCCATCGGACGCCCCAGAAGGCCCTCTTCGGCGACCGCATCGAGGAACGATGCGACAGCGGCTTCGGCGCTCGCCAGTGACGCCTGGTAGGCCTCAAAATCTGCACGGAGAAACTCCAGAACCTCCCAGTCGATGCCCCGGGTAAAGAACTCCTGACGCAGCGTAGCGATGTCGCGGATATCTGCAGCCCAGCAGAACCGTGCCATCCGCTGCGGGGAGAAGTGGTACCGGACCATATGACTCTTCAGGTATCGGAGCGCCTTGATCTTGATGAGGAGCGTGTTCCCATCAATGAGGGGAGAGCGGACCACGATCCCCTCACGATCGCCCCATCCACGAACATCCGCGAGCACTGCATCCATCGACGTCGGGAGCGGGTAACGCTTGACGGCGGCTGCGCCGGTTGCCTTCGCCATCTCATCGAGCGACCTGGACGTACCAGAAAAGCAGAGGGTGTCGACATCCATCCACCCCAGGGCGGTCAGCTTCTGCTCGGGGTACCGCACGATGATGCGATCGTCGGGGTGGTTGGAGGTGTACTCGAACAACAATGAGCGCCCAGGGAGCACCGCAGGGTCGAGCAGAGCGGGGTATTGTCGGGTGATGAGTTGTTGGATGCGGTGTCCAAGGGGGTTGTCTGGCAGGTTGGCGGACCCGCGGGTCCGGACATGTGCGACACCATCGATGACATCCCGAATCAGAAGAGATCCGTCCATCTTCTCGGTGAACCAGGCCACGCCACGTTCGACCGCCTCGCGGGTGAGCCGATCATGTGTCTGGTCTTCACCGAAGTTGAAGAATTTGGGAAAGCCAGTTGAAATCACGGTTCCATCAGGTCGGCAGAGCAGGGAGCGCAGATGGAGCTCATCGGATGTCCAGCGATGTTTACCCATCCTGGGCGAAATCTGGACCAGCTCACCCAGCCTGGGTTCGACGCTGGGGCGTACGAAGAACATCTCACGGTCGATATCGTTGAGCGAAATCTTCATCCATACAGATTAACCGACTCCATCGATAGTGACTGGCATCCGCTTGCCATCACGGAGACAGAATCGGTTCATCCGTTTCGGATTGTGTCCGATTTCTTCAATCGCTGTGGCTGGACCCGGTTCATACTCTTCTGGAGGGGGTTGGACTGACCCTCCCCTTCTGGAGGTGTTCGTGAAGTTCGGCTATACCATCATTTATGTTCCGGACGTTCTGGCCGCGTTGACGTTTTACGAGGCTGCGTTTGGATTTGTACGTCGGTTCGTACATCCATCTCAGGACTATGGTGAGCTGGCGACGGGGGAGACCGTGTTGGCGTTCGCCAGCGAGGGGCTGCGTGCGCTCAATGGCCTCGAACTTCGGGACAATCGTATGACCGAGCGAGCCCCCGGCGTCGAGATCGTGTTCGTCACGGATGCGGTGGAGCAGGCCATGACCCGCGCATTGGACGCAGGCGCCGCTCCGGTGCATGCCATCACCGAGAAGCCCTGGGGGCAACGTGTGGGCTATGTGCGTGATTTGAACGGGGTGTTGATTGAGCTGTGTACACCCGTCGGAGGGTGATCGCGCAGCTCCCGAGGGGTCATGCCTGTCCATATTCGACACTCGCGGTTCATATGGGCTTGATCAGAGAATCCGATCAGTAGGGCAAGCGCAGCCAGGTCTTCATGTTGTGACCCGCGCTTGACCAGGGCCTGTATGCGTCGAATCCGCAACCACTGCACGCTGGAATACCCGAGCAGTGGGGTGAGTCTGCGTCGTAGATGGCGTGCGCTATGTCCCAGCTCCCGGGCCAGATCGGACACACGTCGTGCATCGCTTCTGGCGAGCCCAGCCAACATCCTCAGGCGCCCATCTGTTTCAGCGCGGTCCAGACGCCGGCGCCAGGTCTCGGTACACATCGGTTCGACGTCTTCCAACGCTTGCCGCGAATCGAGCAGCGCGCGTGCGTCCACCCCCAACAAGATGGGCAGCACACCGGGTTTGAACCGCATCCCCTGAAGCGGTCGCCCAGGCACGACCGTCGCCGTGAACGCTGTCGTCGCAGCACCGACCACGCACCACCGGCCCTGCTCGACGATGAGGTCCATACAGTTGTCCGGCAGGATCAAGTGATGCTCGATCCCATCTGCGCTGGCCGCATGCCAACGCTCGGCGATAAAAGGGGTCAGCCAGGGAGGGAGCGAGTGAATGTCTGCTGGTGGAGACTGGAGACTCTTAGCGCTGGACTTCATCATTCCGTTCCGCCTGCTGGTCGTCTGAAAAATGACGCGCCGATGGGTGAGGTACCGCTTTCAGAATCTTCAGTCTGCCGGTTGTATGATCTCAGGGGTGGTACACTTAACGTATGAGTGAAGATCGTTCTGATGGGGGGAGCCTCCCAACCCACGTTCCATCCCATGCCCACCAACTTCAGATCTCGATCGTCAATCAACTGTTGTCACCGACTCCCCCAAAGGAGATGGTGTTGATCCCACATCAAGGCACAGCCACCATCTGCATCGGGATGAGCGTCGATGCCTTGATGAATGTGTTGGGGCCAGCCGATGATCTGCTCGATCTGAATGAGTATCTCGATGAACCCTATTTCTCGGTTTCATACGACTACTACAACGATGGCATCGAAGTATTGGTGAAGGAAGACCATGTCGTGGGTCTTCGCTTCTTCACCGGCAATGAGAATCGGAAAGTGGTGCGGAATTTTCAGGGCTCCGCCGCTAAATTGTCTGATATCCTTCCATTAAACTCCAAAAAGGAAGATGTTGTCGCTGCGTTGGGCGAACCCGTGGGGGTCAAGGTGGATGACACCGTGCTTGGGCAGGTCCTCTCGGCAGCGGCCTGTGAGATCCTTCAGTACGATGGCATCGAGATTAAGTGTCGACTGGATGATGGGCGGGTCATCAGCGCAGAGATCGGGGAGACCCTGTGAGCGCCCCCCTCACTCCGCGACCCGATCCGGCTGCTGCTGCCGATCGTTCAACGATTGATGGTCTGCGGAAGAGCCTCGACGCACACCTCGCACAGAAACAAGCCCTCGAAGAACAGATTCGTCGGTTTGTCCGACGGCAGGTCCAGGCGCTGAGCGACTTGATCGTGGTGTTGCTCAACCTCCAGATCCAACAGGCTGAGGAGGCGGTCGAAGACGATCCTTCGCTGCAAAACCGTCAGACAGTGGAGCGGCTTCGTGCAATGTTGAGCGGATACCAACGTTCCCAACGCGCGGATCCCATCACACCCTCACGCGCTGATCTCGATGAGTCCGAACAACAAAGCCTGAAACAGTGCTTTCGCCGTGCATTGCGGATGTGCCACCCCGACATTGTGCCCCCGAGCCGCCGGAAGCACGCGGCTGAAATCTGTCGTGCGCTGACTGTCGCCTATAAAAACGGTGACCTGTTGGTGGTTCAAGACATTCTGTACCAACTGGAGGCGAAGGGCCCCATCCCGGATCGCCCCACGGATCTTCTGAAACGACAGATTGATGTCCTGGAGCGGCGCCTCGCTCAGGTGAAGCGTCAGTTGACCGAACTCCGCGCCTCAGAGGCATACCAGACCATCTGCCAGATCAAAGACTGGGATGCCTATTTTGAAGCGGCTCAGGCCCAGCTTCGTGCACAGATTCATGACTTGGATCCCACGTTTGAGGACGCCAATCCGACGTGATATCGTGGAGGGGGCGCAGGTGTTATCCTGTGCGTCCGTCGTCCATCTGGAGCGTATGTCGGACAATCCCGACCAGGACGCGACCGAACATGTTCTTCTTGATCTCGCCGTCCGGGTCACAGGCGGCTTGAAGGCGTTCGCGGGCCTGTGCGATGCGGGGTTGTTGGTGTGTTCTGGGTGCGAGTCTGGCCGCTGCAAATTCGACTGCGGCTGTTCCGAGCGCGAGAAGGGGGGGGCGGCCAGGATAAACGTGTTGGGTCGACGTTGCTTCTTGTAGCGCCTCCTGTGCCGGAATCAGGCGTGGGGACATGGCCAGAATCAGAGCCTGATATGCAGTAAATGCGGCGATCTTCTCAGCGTCGCCGACCGTCTCGGCATGTGTCTTCGCCCGCTCTATCCGAGCGAGGGCCTGATGATGGTGTCCCCGAGAGACGTCGATCAGGCATAGAGCCACTTCGTTCAGGGCCATATGCCGATGAAGTTCAGTCTGTTCCAGGATACGGAGGTTGTGCTTGAACCGCTGCTCTGCCAGCTCGAGCTGCGCCTCATCGCGAACCGGCCCTGCAACGGCCTGCTCCAGCTCCAACAACCCCAATATGAACAGGCAGTCTGCCAATCGGAAGATGTTGCCATGGCGCTCTGCTTCGGACAGGGCGCGGTTGAGGTGTTTGCGGGCTTCGTCGTGTTCTCCGACGGCGTTCAGCCCGAACGCGAGCAGCACCCGGGCGCGAAGCTCTCGGCGACGATTTCTGGCCTCGACGGCGCGATCGACCGCCTCTGAGAACCGAAGAATCGACTCTGCGAGATCGCCTGCACGGAAGGCATGGATGCCCAGGTTGGTCAGGAACTCTGCGAGCGCCGTCAGATCACCGTGGGCGATCAGGAACTGGTGGGTCTGTGCGATGCGCTCCGCGACGTCGTCTTCATGGAGCGTCGAGGCCAACAACGTCCGTTGAGCGAGCGCTGAACCGAGCAGTGTGTTGTCCTGGTTTTTTCGACTCGCTTTAATGGAACGCTCAATATGGGGAATTGCAGAGGCCCAATGTCCAAGCTGCATCTGAATCTGACTCCGCATCAAACACACTGCGCCATGGTGTTCAGGCGTCGTCAGGCTGTCACAGGCGTCGAGGAGCGCTCTGGCTTCACGCACTTTCCCCTGGCTGATAAGCCAGTTTGCATAAATCATCTGGGCTTCAACCCGGTGATGGATCTCCGCGTCCGCAGACCATCGTTGTACGGCCGAGAGCGGGAAAGAGATCGGGTCTCCCGCGTCCCAGATACGATTCAGTATCTTCAACGCACGCACCGCTGCCGCTTCATCGTTCCCCTCTGCGATGCGGTTTAACGTCGGGAGGTAGGCGTTTCGGCCTGGCTGATGGTCTGCGTCCTCCGGACAGTCCAGCTCGGACTCCACCTCATCCAATGTGCACTGGACGGCGATCGCGCTGTATTCCTGAAACCGGTCTGAGCGCTTCAGTTGTTCGAGGCAGAGCTGCTGAATGACCTGCAAGAACGAGTATCGCATCTGGTTCGTGCGGGGAGCGCGCTGTAACAGACTGCGATCACAGAGCGTCGCGAGATCATGGAGGACCACGGTGTCACTGCGTCCGTCCAACCGCCGGGCGGCTTCGCTGTTGAAGGGGTGGGTGAACAGGCTGCACAGGCGCAACAATCTCAGGGTGTCGGGAGAGAGCGCCGTGAACGACTCTGTGATGGCGAGGTGAAAGGACGCGGCGACGGGCGCGGTGTGAAGCGGGAATCGGTCGAGCAGCTCGCTGGCGGTCGCGGTTCCGGCCTGCCGGCTGATCAGCTCGATCGCCAACGGTAACCGATCCAGCCGTTCGACCAGCGCCTCCACCGCGTCATCTTCGACGGTTTGTCCGCGCACCGCTTCCGCCCGTTGCACAAACAGGGTGACCGCGTCTTGCAACGGCAACGGTGACAGGCGCATCACACGCACGTTGGTCAATCCCAGCCGGCGCCGCGACGTCAACAGGATGGGGGCCGGGCAGTGATCGAGCAGACGGGCAATGATCTCTACACCATCGGCATCGAGCTGCTCGACGTTGTCCAGAACGATCAGCTCAGCGTGAAGCAGCCTCGCTGCCCGGAGCAGGCCCGTCTCCAGCGGCTCATCCGTTGATGTTCGCAACGCACCGAAGACCCCGGCGAGCTGATCGATGACCGTTGCCGCCTTACACGCGTCACGGAGATCGACCCACCGCGACGTACCATTCGCTGCGACAGCGCGGGCCAGCGCGGTCTTCCCGACGCCCGGTGGGCCGAACACCATCACCGCTTCGCCTGCGGACCGCGCCGCCTCCAACACGGATCGCTCTGCGCGGCGTCCGATCAGCGGCCGCTCGCGAACCGGGTTGTTGTGTTGAAGGGGGATGAATCGATACCCCACCCCCCGGACCGTGAGAATGTGCCGTGGGGCCTTCGCGGGCTCCCCCAGCTTCTGCCGCAGTCGCCGAACGGCGGTGTCAACCGCGCGGCTTTGAACCCCCGACCGGTACCCCCAGACCTGCGTCAGCAACACCTGTCGGGACAGATCCTGGTTCGGGTGGCGACGGAAGAAGTCGAGGAGATCCACCTCGACCACGGTCAGCATGATCTCCTCTTCCCCCCTGCGGATAAAGCGGCTGTTTAAGTCAACCATGGCTCCGGTGAGCAGAAGCGGGAGCTGAGCGGGCATACCTACACGTATCACCTGTCCTGTGCTTCCTCCCAGGAAACATCACCGAAAACCAGGAGTCGAAATGATGTAGAGAAAGAAAGTGAGGCCCGATCCATCGACGAAGATAGCGTGCTGTGGCAGCGTAGAGGCATGAACAAAGAACAACGGAAGCGCCTCGCGCAGATTCGTCGTGTGCTGAAGTCCCGCGACTGGGCGGATGTCTCCGCAATTGTCGACACCGTCGCCAGAGACGATGACCCTGAGATCCGTGCTGCGCTCGGCGCCGGGTTGAGTCTGAAGAGCAACGGACAACTCATGATCGGCGAGAAGAGCGAGGTGGCGCGGCGCGTCCGCGCTTCCTGGCGGAGGCCAGCGGCGATCCGAATCGCGCGATTGAGCGGATTGCTGGATGATGCGTCAAAGCTATGGATTGGTGCAGAAGATAACCTCCATGACCTGTCGTTGTTGGAGGGGTTGGACCGGTTGGCAGAGCTGGGGATCGAACAACCAGAGCATCCCATCGACATCTCAGGGCTCACCCGTCTGACGGGGTTGACCGGGTTGTCGCTGTCTCGGCGGCCCGGCGGCGGTCTTCACTTCGATCTCTCTGTGCTCCAACAGCTGCCAAAGTTGCGTCGACTGAACCTCTTCAACCATGGGACCCTCACCGACCTCTCGTTGTTGTCTGCGCTCCCGGCGCTCAGGCGGCTCGACCTCTGGCAACCGGTGGCCCTGCGGGATCTCTCTGGCCTCGCCCATGTCCCTGACCTCACCGAGCTGGAGTTGTCTTATTTGGAGTCCGTGATCGACTTTTCACCCATCGGCGCGCTGATGAAGCTGCAGCGCCTCGTCCTCAGCGACAGTCCGATCGAAGACCTGTCGCTCCTTGAGGGGATGTCCGCGTTGGAGTCGTTGAGGCTCTCGCGCTCTTCGGCGCAAGACCTCTCCCCGCTCGCGAAGCTGCCGAAGCTCACCGAGCTGTCGTTCGCCCGATTCACAGGAGACCCGGAAACCCTGCGGGGCATCACACGGCTGCGCGCGCTCAACCTCTCCAACGCGCACTGCCTCGGCACGCTCGATCCGCTCAAAGAGTTGGTGAATCTGGTGAGCCTCGACGTTTCTGGGGCGACGGTGCGAGACATCTCTGCATTGACCGGGCTGTGCAACCTGACCCGGCTGGACCTGTCTGGCGGGCGAGGAGAGACCGATCTGTCGACCCTGGCGGGGCTGACAGCGTTGGAGGGGCTACGCCTGGTTCGGTTTGGGGCGCTCACGGACATCTCTGCGCTGAGGCGCATGGACCGAATGAAGCACCTGTCATTGTTGGTGTGTCCGCAGTTATCAGATCTATCGCCGGTGTCGGGGATGTCGGCGTTGCAATCGATTTCGATATCCGCCAACGAGCGCCTGGTGGATCTCTCTGCGCTCACCGGGCTGACCGGGCTGCGCAGTGTATGGGTGTATGGCGGAGAGGCGTTGCAGGATATCTCTGCGCTGGCCGGGTTGACCGGGCTGGAGAGGATAGAGCTGCAGCGGTGTCCTCGCCTGGGAGATGTCTCGGCGCTGGCCACGTTGCCAGCGCTCAAGACGCTCAACCTCTCGGGGAGTCGAAACGCAACCGGCTTCGAGGTGCTTCGAAAGTCCGGAGTGTCTGTCTGGAGAGCGTGAGCGACCTCGAACCGCCAGGCCACCAGCGCCTGGCTTGCTTCGGTCGCGACGGTGCTGGGCGCGCGGATTGTTGGAGAGGCAGACGGCCTATCCGCCCAACGAGTAGCCGCCATCCACCACCAGCTCTGCCCCGTTGATGAAGCCCGCCTGCTCTGAGAGCAGCCAGAGCGCAGCCGCCGCTGCTTCTTCGACCTGTGCCCCGCGCCCTGCGCTGCTGTTGGCGCTGGCTGCATCCAGCGCCTGGGCGCCGCCGAAGGCGTCGTGGCCCATCGGGGTGTGGGTGGGACCTGGGGAGAGCAGGTTGATCCGGACACCGTGTTCAAACGCTCCCCGCGCGGTGGATCGCACGATGGAACGCACCGCGGCCTTGCTGGCGGCGTACGGCGCCAGGGCTGGCAAGGCCGCGTCTTCGGCGATGGAGCCTGTCAGCACGATGGCACCGCTCCTGCGTTGTTGGAGCAGGGGCAGCTGAGCCTGGAGACACCAGATCTGGCCCAGGACATTCGTCTCCATCGTCTGCCGTACCTGCGTCGGGTCCATCTCCGCGAGCAGGGCGGCGGGCTCCAACCGAGCCGCATTGTTGAAGGCGCCGGCCAACCCTTCGGGATGCTTCGCCAGCTTCTCCATCAACGCGAAAACGGCGTCTCTGTCACAGATGTCCAGGGCATACGCTTCTGCGCGATGGCCTTCGCTTCGGAGCGCCGCCGCCAGCGCTGCGCATGTATCGAATCGCCGCGCAGCCAGCGCGACCGTTGCGCCGGCTCGCGCCAAGGCCTGCGCAGTGGCCGCACCGATGCCGGACGAAGCGCCTGTCACAAGCCAGACACCGGGGGAAAAAGTCAGAGTCATCAGGTCCTCCTTTGGACGTGATGCTCTTATTTTGATGATACGATTTTGATAATATCGTTATTTTTAAACAAACTGATGAGTTTTATTCATGAATGAAATCCCATGGCGCGGTCTCGTGGCGCTCTCGGCCATCGCAAGGGCAGGTAGCTTTCGGGCGGCGGCTGGTCCGCTTGGGCTCAGCCCCTCCGGGCTGAGCCACCGCATCCGCCTCCTTGAGGAGCAGTTGGGGTTTCGGGTGCTGAACCGTAGCACCCGCAGCGTGGCGCTCACACCCGCCGGTGAAGCCTTGTTACGCGCCTTCACACCTGCGCAGAGTTCTTTATCAGAGGCCCTGGAGGCGATCCGATCCGAGGTCGCAGCGATTCGTGGTGATCTACGCATCAACGCGCCCGCGCTCGCCTGTCGGCAGGTCCTCCCGCCGCTTGTCGCCGCGCTTCTGGAGCGTCACCCACAGATTCGGATCCACATCGAGTCTGACAATGCCCTGGTCGACATCGTGGCTCGTGGGCTCGATGCCGGGGTGCGCCTCCCCGATCAGGTCCCGGTGGACATGATCTCTCGTCCGCTCAGGTCCTCACAACGGTTTGTGATCGTCGGCAGCCCGTCGTACCTCGAAAAAATGGGGGTCCCCCTTCATCCTCGCGAGCTGCACCAACACAGGTGCGTCGGCATCCGCTTCTCCAGCGGTCGCGTCTACGCCTGGGGCTTTGAACACGAAGGGGTCCAGATGCGCATCGAGGCGCCGTGGGTGATCATCGTCAACGACGCCCTGGACGGAATCGCGATGGCCAGGGCGGGCGTGGGCCTCGCCTTCGGGAGCATCGACGACATCACGGACGACCTCGCGGCCGGGCGGTTGCGCACGGTTCTGGATGACTGGCGTCCGAGTGAACCAGCCTTCCACTTGTACTATCCATCCAGAAAGCTGCAGCGCGCGCCACTCCGTGCGTTGCTTGCTGTGCTACCGGTGCCGCTTCCCTTCTCCGAGTGATCCGACGTCATCGCATCCAAGAACGTGCTCCACAGCAGCGTTGGACCACAGCAGGCGCCCCCGTATCTCACCGGCGTATCAGTCAGACACCCAGCTGCCATGAAAGGTCAGGGGGATGGTCTGGG
>JBCBLB010000788.1:0-4163 GCA_038520555.1 Myxococcota bacterium
GACGTGCTCAGGCTGTGCGGCATCACGCTGGTCCTGCCGTCTCCGGCGAACAACATCATCCGCGGTGATGACGTCGTCCATGAAGAAGGGGAGGTGGAGCACCGCAAGCACCATCCCCGACATGCATGGCAGGTCCCCTTTGCGGGCGCCTTCGGATTCCAGGCGGTGCGGGCGCGCTCCCCGAGAGGGGCGCCGAGCGAACACTTTGTTTCCCTCGCGGCGCCGTCTCAGCCCTTCAACCGGGCGAGATCCGTCCTACATTAAAACGTGGATACCGGAGGTTGCCATGACACCGCAGATGATTTTGTCGCGCAGCGCGTCCCATATCGACAACGCCATCGAGTATCTGACCTTCCCAGAGCCGGCTTGGAGCTTCGAGGCGCTCTGGCACGGCGTGGCCGCCCTCCTGGATGCCCTCGCCGAAGACGGCCGGGACGCCGCAGGGGCCACGAAGAGCGTGCTCCCTGTGGCGGGCTCGCTCGCCGAACGGATCCGTCAGACGCCCGCGCCGGGGTCCCTCCATGACATCGCAGCGCAGCTCGAAGAGATGCGCGCTGCGCTCGACGAAGACGCGCCCGAATACGACGTCTCCCGTCTCGAAGCGCTGAGCTTCGTGGCGAGTGATGCGCTCGCCGCGGTCGCGGTCGCGCGGGGCTGGGTGGACCCGGGCACGGTGTATGGCGCGATGGCTGGCGCCCAGGGGCCCGTCACCGTCGCGGTGAGCGACGAACCTATGCGAGGCGTCGATCGCCGACAGATGCTGCAGCTGATCGGCGCGGGCGTGTTCTCAATGCTCGCGGCGGCGTGTGCTCACGCAGAGCCGACGGCGCCTCCGGCGGACCCGGTGAGCGGCGTGAACGACGCACCGGTCAGCCTGCCCGCGGCGACGGCCGCCAGCACAGAGGGCGGGCTGGGCATGCAGTGGCCCACCAGCGACCCGTTCCTCTTCTGCGCCTACCATGTGGACCGGTACCCGGCCGGAAACAGCGCCCAGGGTCCCGACGCGTCGCTCTCTGGTCGGTCCCTCGGCCGCGACTTCGATCCGGGCGCGGACTGGCGGATGTACCACGGCAGAGAGATCCCCGGCTTTCCCCGACATCCTCACCGCGGCTTTGAGACGGTGACCGTCGTGAGCGAAGGCATGCTCGACCACTCGGACTCGATGGGGGCGACCGCGCGGTTCGGGGGCGGCGACGTGCAGTGGATGACGGCCGGCGCGGGCATCCAGCACGCGGAGATGTTCCCGCTCCGAAACCAGGATCGCGAAAACCCGCTGAACTTCTTCCAGATCTGGATGAACCTGCCGGCGCGCAGCAAGTTCGTCGACGCCCACTTCACGATGATGTGGAACGAGGACATCCCGGTCGTCGAGCTTGAAGACGACGCCGGGCGGAAGACCACCCTCACCATCAACGCCGGCGCGTACGGCGAGCACGCCCCGCCCCGCCCGCCGCCAGACTCCTGGGCCAGCGACGCGGACAGCGACGTCGCGATCTGGTCCATCCGCATGGCGCCCGGCGCCCGCGTCGCGCTTCCCGCCGTGAACGCCGGCACCGAGCGCTCCTTCTACGTGCACCGGGGCGAAGGCGCGACGGTCGCGGACGCAGCGGTCCCGAACCGCACGCGGGTCGTGGTCACCGACAGCGGCCCGGTCTTCATCGAAGCCGGCGCCGCAGAGACGGAGATCCTGCTCCTTCAGGGCCAGCCCATCGCAGAGCCCATCGCCCGTCGCGGGCCGTTCGTCATGAACACCGCGGCCCAGATCCGGCAGGCCTATGCAGACTACCAGCGCACCGGCTTCGGCGGCTGGCCGTGGCAGGGAGACGCGCCGGTCCATGAGCGCGCACGCGGTCGGTTCGCGATTCACCCGGACGGGCGCGTCGACGAGCCAGCATAATCACTCTCCGATCTTCGACATTTTGCCTTTCTCACCCGCCCACCGTCCCTTCTCCTGCACCATCGGCGAGTTCAAGGCGCATCATGCCACCACACGATTCGTTCCAAGCCATCTTCGGCGGTCCGCCGTACTCGATGCGATGGAACGTCCACCAGGGTTCGATAGATCGTCTCTGCGTTCTCGAGGTCGCCGGTCAGCAGGTGGCTTTTGGCCAGGAGCAATCGCCGCTGGGCGTCGATCTGAGCGATCTCCATCGGCGCGTCCAGGCTCAACCACTCGATCGCATCGGCGTGCTGGTTGAGCTGCACGAGCTGGAACCCGGCGAGGTATCTCGGCACCGGATCGTCCGGTGTCTGCTCGGACCATCGCATCGCCGTATACAGGCCTTCGGCCCGGGTCTCTGAGGCGAACAGATATCGGCGGGCCAGCTGCTCCTGCTCAGGGTCGAGGCTGGCGCCGTACCGCTTGACCTCCAGCTGGCGGAGGCTCCCATCGGGCAGCGCCGTCTGCAGACACTCCGCATAGATGGCGGCGGCTTCGGCGGGTTGACCGGATCGCCACAGCAGATCACCCCGCTGTTCCAGGGCGCGGGCCCGCTGGGCGGGGCTCAGCTCTTCTCCCAGGACCACGTCGAGGACATCCAGCGCCTCATCGAACCGATCGGCGAAGCCGAGGACCGCGGCCAGGGACATCCGGTGGTAGACGTTGCCGGGCTCGAACCCGACGATCTGCTCCCACAGGGCGATGGCGCGGTCGGTGTTGCCCCGATTGGTCGCGATCGTCGCCTGCCGCTGCAGCTCGCCGATGGTCCGGGCACAGACCCGCTCGAAGATGCTGCCCCGGCTGTAGAGGGTGTCGGCGAGGGCCTGCTCATGGTCGGTGAGCGGCAGCCCGTCGACGAAGCCCTCCCACTCGGTGACCAGATCGGCGGCGCTGCGATCGTAGGCGGCCTCAAAGTCACCGGTCTGGTAGAGCCGCTTGTATTTTCCGACGCCGTATCGTTCGATGAGGGACCGGGAGAACGAGCCCATCAGCGTATAGGCGCGTCGAGAGGGCTGCGACCAGAAGCCCGCCGGGTTGAACAGCCGCCGCAGGTCGGCAGCCTGGTTGCGTCGCCGGAGCGCCGCCGAGGCCTGGTGCAGGTCCAGCGGATCCGGCGCCCAGTCCGCCGCCTCCGCCACCCCCTCGATCATGCCGACGTTGATGCTCCACCCGCTCATCGGCAGCTGTAGCGGCGTCGCCCCGAACGCCGCGGAGAACAGATGCGCCATCTCGTGGCCCACCGCGCCCGCCCCATGGCCGTCCCACCGAATGTGCATCTGATGCGACCAGGGCCGAGCCACCAACGTGTTCCGCGATCCCAGCAGGCGCTTCTGCACCTCTCGGTTGGGGTAGACGAACACCTCGATCTTCCGGCCCCGCCACGCGACAATATCAACGTCCAGGTACGCCGCATGGCGGGCATAATGAAACTCGTGGTCGGCCTCTAACCGGGACAATTTATCTGGAGGAACGTTCTGCGGATCGTAGTAGATGACGAAGTGCTCCGTCTCCAGTCGGCCGCCGAGGGTTTCGATGGCATCCTGTGTCGTGACCGAGATGCCCAGGGGGAAGCGGTTGGCCTGCAATCCTCCCCACACCACCAGACAGGCGATCAAGCCAGCCACGATCGGCAGCCGCGCCCGGCCGGTTCGCCATCGCCAGCCCAGCTCGATCAGGAGGACCGCGCCGACCGCCCAGGCCGCGCACAGGACCCGAAACCACAGCAGCGAGGCCGGCAGGGACAGGGCTTCATCGTAAATGGAGCCAGAGAAGTACCCGATCATCCACTCATGGCCGGTGATCGGAGGATAAATGGCGAACCGGATGCCGAAGGCCAGGGCTTCGACGATCAGGACGCCGATCGAGGCCGCCACGATCCCCCGTGGCAGCACGGCGGCGACGAGGAAGGGGATCATCTGTCCCATCACCACGGCGCCGGTGGGGATCACCAGCCAGAACTGTGCGCCGAGGAGCAGGTCACAGTTCTGCACCCGGAGGGCATTGAGGGTGAGCAGCAGGGCGGGGAGGCCGATCAGCCCCAGGTGCATCGGGAGCAGGGCGAAGAAGTCCCGGCTCGGCGATCGCGGGCGGTTCGGATCGAGCGGTCGGGTCAGATGCCCGCGCCAGAACAGCCAGCCGGTCCGCAGCAACGTGGCGATGCCGACCGCGGCGCCCATCGCCGCCGCGGACTCATAGCCCAGCAGGTTGAACAGGGGGATGAAGC
>JBCBLB010000810.1:0-3989 GCA_038520555.1 Myxococcota bacterium
AATCGACGCCTGGGATGATGAGGACGGCATCATCGGCATGGTGGGCGGACTCAACGAGCTATTGAGCAACGCAGAGGTGGTCAACGAGGCGGTGCAGGACCTGATCGCGTCGACGCTCCTCTCGATCCGCGCGCTGTGGAAAGACGGGATGGAGGGCGCGCGGAGCGCCATGGCCAGCCATGTCCCCACGCTGGCCAGCACCGCCGCCAAGCTCAAACAGGAAGAGCAGGACACCGGCGAGGACCTCAGCGCCGATGGCCTGGCGAAGATGGCCAATGAGGAGGCGCTGGTCGAGGCGCTGCTCCATGACATCCCCAAAGAGGTCGCCGCTGTCCTCAACGAGGAGGCAGACCGGATCCAATACAGCGTCGAGATCCTCAATGACCTGATCCCGCAGGTGAACACCTTCCGCATCTCCCTCTCCTCGAATCCCATCGCCGCGATGTTCGATGAATACTTCGGCACCACCATCTGCACCGATCTGACCCACGCCCTCGACCAGATCGCCCGCAGCCTCACCAACCTGCAGAAGCAGATCGCCTGATCATCGCCCTGACGTCCCCCCCCTCACAGGAGCAGCACCACGATGTCCATCGATCAAGCCAACGCTGTCATTGACGACACCCAGGACAAGAAGCGGACGGCCAACACCACCCCGGTCGGTCTCGAAGATGACCCGGATCCCGACGAAAATGACCATGAGAAGCCTCAGGGCGTCACGCCCATGCGCACCCGGCATCAAGGCCAGCCGCTGTCGATCAAGGCCGCGGACCCGAGCACAATGGACACCGCTCGATCGTGGTGGTTTCGGATGTGTGTCTCAGCGGACCGGTATCAGACGATCTACCTCGAAGAGTACAACGCCTGCACGGAGTATACGGATGAAATCGAGAAAATCGAGCAGGCCTTCAAAGAGAGGATGGACGCGCTCGCGAACCCCAAGCTCAAGCAGAAGCTGTGGATCGAGCCCGGGTTCGAAGCCCGCCTCAAGCGCCTGAAGGAGCGGCAGGAGGGCGCCAACGCCATCTCCAACCCTGGGAAGAAAGCGTTGATGGCCAAGCGCGCGCGCGAAGACTTCCAGAAGCTGCAGAAGGATATGGAGAAGCACCTTCAAGGCTACATCGACAGAGAGGATACTCAGTACGAACGGCAAGAGGTCCGATTCGACCTGCTCACTGCCCAAGAGGCTGCCGAACTCAGCGCGAAGTTTGACCAGAAGTACAACGTCTCGATCGAAGAGAAGTACTGCCTGACCGAGGTGATGATTCGGGTCTCCTCGAAACAATCGGTTGACATGAAGGCGGAGTGGGATGGCGTCGATCGCATCTTAGCGACCCGCAAAGACGCGCTCGAGCCGCTGCGACAAGAGATCCGCCAGCACGTCGAGGACGCCGTCAGCGAAATCAACGCGGCGCGAGAGGAGGCGGACGCCGAGGACAGGATCCGCGAAATCCTGTCGGTGATGGAGGAGAAGATCCAGCAGAGCGAAGCGAAGCTGGCCGGCGAGTCCAAGCAGGTTCTTCACGATGTGGTGGGTCAGGCCTACCAGATCAAGCGCGAAGCCAAGGTCTACCGGCGCATCCGGATCAAGAAGCTGGCCATCGGGACCATCAACATGGGGCTGGCCACTTCGCGCATTGTCCTGTCAGGCGGGCTCGATGTCACTGCGTACATCCACCTCGCCCGGGGCTTCATCAACGCCACCTCGATGATCTTCCGTGACGCGATGTACAACCTCGGCTCTGCCATGAAGACCGTCAAGCAGAACATTGAGCGGATGCGTGATGCCTGCAAGGAGACCGCCAGCCGCCTCAAGGAGACGCTAAAATCGCAGGCGAAGGGATCTCTTGAGTTGATCGTCCGTCTGATAAGCGGCAGCTCGATCCCGGTGGTGAAAGGCAGCCTCGACAAGTACATCAGCCACATGATGATGTACACCCAGAAGCTCGACAACCTTCGCCAAACGCTCAAAGAGCGCTCCCTGAGCGCCCAGAGCCTCGTCGCGACGTCTCAACAGGTGCTCAGCAAGGCCAGGGAGAACCTCGCCAAGGCCAGGAAGGACAAGCAGCCCGCGCAGGTGATCAAAACGCTGACCGGGGATCTCGAGAAGCTGCAGGAGGAAGCCGATGGCTTTGAAGCGCAGTGGCGGTCGATTCAGGCGGATATTCGTGAGCAACTGTCGGCCCACAACAAGTTCCATGGGGAAGCCGAGCAAGCGATCAGTGACTTCAAGCGGATCGTCTCCCAGATCTCCACGGTCTCGAAACAAGACCCGAAGAAGCCCCTCAAGTCGGACAGCCTCCGCGCGCTCAACCTGGGGCTGTTGTCTTTCGAGATCGCCTACGACTTCGACACGCTGCAGTCCCTCGTCGACCTGTGTATGAACCACCTCTGAGCCCCGCAGGAGCATCCCATGAAGCCCAACCCCTCCGTCGAGAAGAACCTCATCTTCCTGATGGCCGCCCTGGTCACCGCAGACGCCACGGTCAACCCCGAGTCCAGCTCGCTGTTGTCCATCGAGAAGAAGATCGCCTTTGACCAGATGCTGGAGGAACGCTACGCCGAGCTGTCCTTCGATCGGCGCCAGAAGCGGGTGGCGAAGACCCTCCGCTCGATGCCGCCCATCACCGGCGGGCTGAGCCTTCTCAAGCGCGTCGAGCGCAGCAGCCAGAAGCTGACCGCGGGCCTGGACAATGATCCGCGGCAGGCCTACGGCGTCCTCCGCCAGATGCTCAAGCTGGCCCAGGTCGAGCGCCCCGCCAACGAAAAGGAGCAGCTCATCATGCGCGCCATGTTCGTCAGCATGGGCCTCCGCGCCGTCGCTAAGCTGCAGCAGGCTCCTGACGGTCGGATGGTCCTCAAGCGGCGGAAGAGCGCAGCCTGACCCACCCGCCACCCAACCGATGGCTTCGAGCCGGCGCAGCTCTCTGGTTCCGTATCTCGGGTATGATGAAGCATAAGCACCGATCCACTCATCGCAGCCCTCTACCAGCGCGTCGCCGCGGACGATCTCGAGAGCATCATTGACTCGCTCGAATCCGGGTACGCCGGGGTCGCGCTCGCTCGTGCCCTCGTGGAGTGGCCGGCGGGCGCGCCGAGGGACGCCCTCCACGCCAAGACCCGGGAGATCTTTGGGAAGCAGTGGGTTCAGGTGGAGCTGGCGGACCTCTTCCACATCAAGCTCACCCCGTACGGACGGGTCGCTCATCGGTGGTACGAAGCCGTTCAGTCCGCGGCGTATACGTTGGAGCAAGGCGACGTGCCCACCCTGGAATACAGCGACGATCCCTACCATTCGGGACAGCCGGTCGAGTGGATCCGGGTGCTTGGAGGCGTCGAAGATTGGGAGGGCTGGGTCGCCGTCGCCGCCACCCATCAGCTCACCCTTCAGGCGCTCCCCATCGGCTCGGGGACGGTCTTGGTCGATGACATCGCGGGTGCCGGGCAGATCGACGCGATCATTCCAAGCGCTGACGGTTACTACCGCTGGAGATGGCGCCTCTGAGCTATCTGTAAGCAGGGATTCTGACAGCCGTTTTTTCAGGATTCTCCTTCAGAATAGCCGATGGATTTCTTATGACTGGGAATAGCACGACTCCCGACGTTCATCCAATCATCAATGATCCGCCTTCATGGCGAAAGATATGCGTCCCATCCCTGCATCGTAGGGTACCGAAGACACAGTGAAGCGAACTCTGTTCATGAATGTCTTCTCTTCACAGAAGAAGACACGCCGACACCGTGGCGGCTTTGCTACCTGAGCAGAGATGCCATGACGATTTGCCGTACTGTTGCCTTGAAGCGACAGCCGCGCCTGCGAACGATGATGACATGTCGGGGGCGGCTCAAAACCCCTCAAATTCAATTTCGAGGAGAGTGTAGTAAATTTTGTGTATGAGCGTCATTCTGGTAATTCCTCCACAACGAGGAGATCAGGATGCCCCGAAAGCCGAAGAAATCGCCCCCCAGCGCCGTGGACCAGCTGGTTG
>JBCBLB010000326.1:0-10653 GCA_038520555.1 Myxococcota bacterium
CGCCGTTGGCCGAAGCCACGATCCCGATGCTCATCGTCTCTGCGAAAGGCGATCGGATCTGTCCGCCCGCAGCTGCCCGCCCGGCTTTCCTTCATCTCCCAGAAGAACTTCGGAGCTGGTGGGTGCTCGATGAGGGCTGGGGGCACCTGGATGTGATCGCTGGACAACAGGCCTCCACCCAACTCAATCCCAGGCTGATAGACTGGGTCTCTGCGCAGCGGTGGCGGTGCTGCAACGATCGCTCGGCCGCCCATGCCAGCTGAAGGGGATGGCTGAACCGAACATGGCGATTAAGGTTCGGTAGGAGGCATGGACATGGCCGAAGGTTCACGGAACAGCAGCCGGCTGCTGATTTGGATCGCTGCGATCGGTGCGCTGATCGCAATCTCTGTCACCGTTGCGGTCCTGCTGCTGATACAGGGCGGCGGTCCCGGGTTCAGCCAGAATCCCGAGTGGATGGTCGTTCGGCTGGATGAATTGAGCGAAGCCCCCGTCACACAGGGACTGCTCGCAGACCCGGAGGATCTCCCTCCCCTCACCTCTGAGATGTCGCTGGCCATCCAGACCGCCGCCGATGACGAAGATATCAAGGGGATTTTTCTCGACCTCAAGCCTGCGTCCATGGGCTGGGCCCAGGCCCAGGAGATCCGCGACGCCCTGAAGACCTTCACCGCGTCCGGCAAGCCCTGCATCGTCTGGAGCGAACAGCTCACCAACCTCGACTACTATGTCGCCACCGCCTGTGACGACATTCGGCTGATGCCCGCCGGGATCACGCTGGTGAACGGGCTGGCGATCACCCAGACCTACTATGCAGAGACCCTCAGCGAGCTCAACATCGAGCCCAACTTCCTGCACGTCGGGGACTTCAAGAGCGCCGTCGAGCCGTACGAACGGACCGGCCCCTCCGCGCCTGCTGCAGAAGCGACCAACTACCTGCTGGACTCTCTGTACACCCAGCTGCTCACCGGCATCTCTGAAGGGCGAACGATCTCGATGGATGCGGCACGGGACCTGGTCAACGATCCCCCGATGGCCCCCGACGACGCCCTGGAGCGGGGGCTGGTCGATGCCCTGGCCTATCGGGATGAAGTC
The DNA here is from genome assembly GCA_038520555.1 of Myxococcota bacterium. Lineage (GTDB taxonomy): Bacteria > Myxococcota_A > UBA796 > UBA796 > UBA796 > JBCBLB01. The sequence goes on from JBCBLB010000326.1 coordinate 1,096, forward strand.
ATCGATGAGATCGGTGAAGACCGGATCTCCTCGCGGAGATACATCAAGAACAAGCGGGTCGGCTGGGCGTCGGGGGACAAAAAGATCGCGGTCATCTACGCTTCGGGAACCATCATGAGCGGTGAGAGCGGCTCGAGCCTGTTCGGCGGGAACGCCATCGGCGACCAGACCGTCATCAACCAGCTCAACGAAGCCCGCGATGATGACGAAGTCGCCGCGATCGTGCTTCGGGTGAACTCCCCGGGCGGATCCGGATCGGCGAGCGACCGGATGTGGCGCGCCATCCAGCTGGCCAAAGAGAACAAACCCTTCGTCGTCAGCATGGGGGACTATGCCGCCAGTGGCGGGTACTACATGTCGATGAGCGCGGACCGCATCTTCGCAGAGCCCGGCACGCTCACCGGCTCTATCGGCGTCTTCGGCGGGAAGCTCGACCTCAGCGGCTTGTACGAAGAGAACCTCAAGATGTCCATCGTCACGTTCCAGCGGGGCGACAACGCGGCGCTGCTGTCGTCGAACCATGGGTTCAACGAAGACGGCGAGCGGATCTACAAGTCGTTCTTAGAGGGCTTCTACACCACCTTCATCACCAAAGTCGGCGAAGGCCGCGAGATGTCGGTCGAAGACGTCCATGAGGTCGCTCAGGGTCGGGTCTGGACCGGCGAGCAGGCGCTGGAACGGAACCTGGTCGACGAGCTGGGCAGCGTCAACGATGCGATCGAGTACGCCGCCGCACAGGCCGCGGTTGAGGACTACGGGATCCTTCGGATCCCACAGCAGAAGACCTTCATGGAGACCCTGCTCGAAGAGCTGGCCGAACCCTCAGACGATCAGGCACGCGCATTGGTGGCAGAATTGCCGGCTCCGATGCGGGACGCGTTCCGGATGAGCGCCCAATTGGAGTGGGCGCTGGGTTCAGAAGGCCCCGGCGCAGCTGCGATGCTGCCCTTCGAAATCACGGTCCGCTGAGCTGGTGCTTGTCATGTGGGGTGAAAACGAATAAGGCACAGGGAGTCCGTGTCGTCAGGTCCCATGCCTGGTTCGCTGTGAGGGCGACCGCATCGACCAACGACCCACCTGAAACGCATTGATTCTGGAGAGCCCAATGGCCAGCAACACCCAACAGACCCGGTATCGTCGTAAGCTCCGCAAAGCCAAGGCCGGCAAAGTGAACAAGCGGCTTCGTCGACGAGGAACCACCCCCAGCTTCCCAATCCACACCCCGGAAGCCGACGCCAACGCCCCCAACCAGGCAAAGGCAACGCCCGAAAACGCCGAATCCAACAACTGATTCAAACCGCACTGACTCAAACCGCTCAGCAGCCCCCTGTTCTAAAGCCCCCTGTTCAGCGGCCAGATTCGGCCCCAAGCTCAGCGACGACCACGCTCAACAGGGCATCCAGCATCAACCGCCCGTTGACATATGCCGCCATCTCCTGGCGGCTTTTGTCGATCGCCTGTCCGATGCGTTCACAGCCCGCCAGCTGGAGCTGATCCGCCCAGGCCGCCACCAGCTCGAGCCGGTCGGCGTTGTACAGGCGCTCTGGCGGGGTCCCATGCTGCATCGCCAGGGAATCTCGGACCAACCGCTGCAGTGCGTCCAGCATCACCTCGACACGGGTGACCCATGCTGACCGCCCCCCACCCCCACGGGTCGAGGTCATCTGCTCCGTGTATTTGAAGCGCGCCTCGATCGGCGCGTTCAACGCCTCCAGCAACGCATCGCGCTGGGCGCGCCACTCCTGGGCTTGTCCATCTGCGAGCGCCAGGGCACGTCCGGGACACCCATCGGACAGCCGCGCGAGCCAGTGGGGCTCGGCGACCCCCTGCTCGGCGAGCCATGTCTCAAGAGCTGGAAGCGCGATCGGGCGGAATCGAATGCGTTGTGAGCGAGACCGGACCGTGGTGAGCAACCGACGCGCTGACGCACAGACCAGGATGAACCCGGTGTCCTGAGGTGGCTCTTCAAAGGTCTTGAGCAAGGCGTTGGCTGCTTCCGCCTTCATGGCGTCCGCCGGGTCAATGATGATCAACCGTCGCCGCGCACGATACGGCCGCAGCGCGAGCTTGGAGATGACCTCCCGGGCCTGACGGACCGAGATGATGGGCGCGGCGCGCTGTGGATCGAGGCCTATCTGGAGAACGTCGGGGTGCTGATCGGTATGGATGCTTCGGCACGACCAACACCGCCCGCACGGACGGGCACCTTCGTCTTCTTCCATGCAATTGATGGCCTGGGCGAGCCATCGGGCGCTCGCCGCTTTTCCCAGCCCCGGCGGCCCCTCAAACAACAGGCAGTGGTGCAGCTCGTTGCGCCGCGACAAGGTGAGGAGATGGTCTCGGATATCCTGGTTTCCAAGGAGGTCCACGATCACCGGATCGGTCTCAGACATCTCCACCCCGAACTTCCCGCAGCAGCTTGTGCTGGCTGGCGCTATTGGAGCGTACTGTATAACGTCCCGCCCATGAGAAAGGTGCCCGTTGGATTCGCTCCCTCTCCTGCTCGGCGTCCCCCGAGAGAAGCTCCCCCAGACGATCCAACCCGTCCTGGACGCTCCGGCAGAAAACGGTGTAAAATATTACCCTTTCCGAAAGCCGACAATGAGCCGAGCGGTGGGGAACGCGATCGTGGTCGGCGCGCCGGCCCTGGCGATGATGATCTGGTTGCTCATCCCGGTCTTTTCTCGCCCGGTCCCCATCGCCCAGCTGTTGTGTATGGCCCTCGCGGTGGTGCTGTGCTTCTGGGTGCTGTTCGGTCAGGTGGTGCGGGTTCGCTATGCATGGCTGGTCCGGAAGCGGTGGATGTCCGGCATACAACGAGGGGGGGTGTACATCGGCGAGCGATACGCCCTGTTCTACTTCTCATCCAAGCGCATCGATCTCCTTCCCCGAGACCAGATAATCGAGGCGCAGGAAGCCCGTGTGTGTTTCGTGAAGAAGAACGAGACCTATGTCCAGGAGATGACCCGCCTCTCCTTCCGAGACCGTGACCCGGTGCTCATCCGAGATCTCCCTGTAGAAGGCGGGTTTCAGGTGGAGCAGCTCTTAGCGCGGTGGGGGATCCAGCGCGCACCTGGGCGGGTGGACGTCACCGACGCCGATCGTCGGCAACACCTGGCCATCGGAAACATCTGAACCCTTCAGACCGCCGCGTCGGTGAACAGCGCTGCCTCTGTCGCGTCGAAGTCCTGCGGCCAGCGGGTCCGGCCATCGGTGATCACCCCGGAGAGCCGAGCCACCCGGTAGATGTAGCCCTCATCCACATCGTCGAAGTCTTCTTCCGACAGGGTGGCGCCGCTCAGATCGGCGCTCGACAGATCCGCGGCATAGAGGGTCGCATCGACGAGGTCGACCCCCTGAAAGGAGACCGCGGGCAGCTCGGACCCCTCAAGGGAGGCGCCACGGAACGAGGCGCCGCGCAGGTCGGAGCCATGGAATTTGACGCCGGTCAAGGTCGCCTGAGAAAAATCCACATCGAACAGATCAGCGTCCCGGAGGTCCACCTGCTCCAGCCGGGCACCGGATAGCTGCCCCCGGCGCAAGTTCACGCCGCGCATCGACCCACCGCGAGCGACCAGCGCGTCCGTTGTGGTCCCACGCAGGTCCGCACCATCGAGGCGCACACCGTGCAAAGAGACATGGATCAGCCGGGCTTTTCGCATCGAAGCGCCCCGAAGGTCGACGCCCCGGAGCGAGCATCCCCGCACAATCACCGTGTCCATCTGTGCGCCCCGCAAGTCCAGCCGGGCCGTGCGGGCGTCCTGAAGGATCGCACCGTGGAGGGTTGCCCCGCAGAGACGCGCCCCGATCAGTCGCGCCCGCGTCAAGTTTGCGCCAGATAGGTCGGCACCGGTCAGGTCGACGTTGCTCAGATCCGCTTCCGAGAGGTTCGCGCCGGGAATCCGAAGCCCGCGGAGGCTCAGGCCGCACAGGCTCGCGCCGGTCAGGTTGAGGTCGGGCATCTCCAGCGGGACGATCCCCGAAGCGGTGAGCAGTTCGCTGGCCTGGGCGATATGCCCGGCTTCGAGCAGATCCCGAATGATCTCCGTGGCCTGGAGAATATCGAAGGAAGCGTCCACAGGACGCAATGTAGTCCGTTCCGCAGCTGTCGCGTAGCTTCTCAGGGAAGTCTCTGACAGCATCGTCCGTTACAATGGCCAGCCCACCTGGGAGGGATGACCCTGATGCTGCTGTTGTTTACCCTGACTCTGACCGCGAACGCGGGATCACCTGCGTACTACCACCCCGACGACGTCGCCGCAAAGAGCGAGCGGTTCCGCAGCGCAGCCTCGAAGACCGCCCCGGACTTTGAGAAGGCCCAGTCGGACCTCAGCCGACTGGGAAAGCAGATGGAGCAGATGGAGCTGGCCGTCTCGATGCTCGGTGACCAGGCGCCCGAATCCCTGAAGATGTGGTCCGCCGAGACCCAGCGCACCGTCAACGGCCAGTATCTCCAGATCCAGCGACATGTCGACCTCCTGCAGGAGGACTTCTCCACCATCTTCGGCGACGCCCTCAACCGAGCGCTCATACCACTCGGCACAGGCACAGACGTTGAAGAGTGTTCCCCAGGCGGCGGAATCAGCAGCATGATGCGAAGAGGAAACGCCAGCGGCGGCTGTGAGGGCGCGGATCTCAACCCCACCCTCGCCCGCGCGCTCGATCAGGATCCCCAGCTCGCCGCTGCCCTCGATGAGATCTATGGGATCCCCTATCCTCCGCTCGGCGTGACTCCAAAGGAACAGCCTTCCATTCCCCTCACCGGATCTGGAAAAACCGTACAGCTCGCCCTGGTCGCCAGGGTCTTCATGAATGATCGGATCACGCAGCGTCTCGAGGTGTTTGAGGCTTCCCTCGCCCCGTTGGAGCGAGAGCTCTCAGCGAATGAGAGCAGCGCCATCGAAGAGGCCGCCTCTTTGAAGGCCGCATATGCTCAGGCGCTCGCAGAGGACGGGCAGGTGCTCCAGGATGCGATGGCGGCCTCGCTGAGCAAAGCCGCGAAGAAAGAGCCGATGTTTGGAGAGATCGCGCTGTGTGCAAACCCAGAAGCCCTCGGGGGCTGCTCCGGTGAAGATGTCACCCGAGAGGTGGTCGCCTTCCTCAAGTCGGATCGACGCTTTCAGAAAGCCCAAAGTCGGTTCTGATCAGCGAATCCGGGCGCTGAATCCGATACCCGGCACAGGCCGGTCTGCGCTCCAGATGGCTGTCACGGAGAGATCCAGGCAATCACAGGGCGAGTGGTAGCCAATCGTCGGTCCCATGCTCTGTGTTTGCTGGCCTTCGAAGTCGTAGAGGTGTCGCCATCCGAGGGCGACCGCGGACCACCGCCCCGGCAGCGTCCACTGCACCCGCCCTCCACCTTGGAGGACGCCCTCGCTGCGAATCAACGATGCCCGAGCGAGCCGCCGCTCCTCGCCCCAGCCAAACTCGGCGAGTTGGAGGGCACGCTCGGCCTGGATGCGGCCTGACCAGCCGCCCAGCTGAGCCCGGCCGACACCGAGCGGTTGCCAGCCATCTGCCGTCCATGGCGCCTCTGCACGGAACGACAACGGCACGCCGCCTCGGCGCAGCCAGCGCGACGACATCACAGGCCCAACACCGGGATCGGTCGGGAGCCGCTCGTCTGGATAGCGGGTCGGATCTTCGCGGGTCGCGCCACCAACCTGTCCCACCACCCCAACCTCAGCGAGGTGCCGAAGCCCCCCCAGATCGCCCCACATCGGCACCCGGGCCTCGCCGCGCAGCTGCCCCCACCCCCAGCTCTCTTCCGCGCCCGTCGGCCAGACGATGGCCTCCACATCTGCGACGAGATCGGTCCGGAGCATCGGGAAGATGTGCCCGGCGCTCAACTGAGCGCTGGTGCGGCTTCGTGGAATCGGATCGCGGAGCCGCGTGGGATCGTCTCCCGTTGCGAACAGATCGAGCCGGGTGGCGCCAAATGCAGCGACGGGTCCGATCTCTTGAAGACCGGAGAGCACCACCCCGACCGGCTGCTGAAGCGCCACCGCATCGGCCTGGAACAGATCGGACTCTACACGGAGCGGCCCCCACCCCACCACCGCCCGAGACTCGATCCAGGGCGCGGAGCGAATCAGGAAGGTCTCCCCAAAGTCCGCAAGGTACGCGGGGTCAGACTGATAGTTGGCGTCTATGGCGGTCCTCAGCGGACCGTGGGTCCACAGATGCTGCCAGCTCCCGGCGCCGCGGATTCGCTGCTCATCGGGAGACTGGTCGAAGCCAGCGGCCAGGTTGAGGGTGCCCCCCTGCCCCGGCGCCAGCGAATACCGAACGCTCCCACGGCCCCGAACCCCACGTTGCTGGCGATATTCCGGCTCCACAGTGAGATCAACGTGCCGCCCGAGGGTCAGATACACCGGCAGTCCCACGATGAAGCCGTCCTGGTTCCAGTTCAAGGTGGGAAACAGCACCCCGGAGCGGCGCTCGGCGAGCGGCACCATCCCTGCGGGGATGGGCAGGATCGGCGCTTGACAGATCTGGAGCCAGCCGCCGGTGAACCGGGCGACCTTGTCCAGCTCGACCGTCACAGCGCGCGCGGACAGGCTCCAGGTGGGGGTCTCACATCGGCAGGCGGTGAAGACGAGGTCCGCTCCGCTCAGGGTGTCCTCATCGATCAGCGTGAGGGAGCCGCCCTCGACGAGGAAGCGATCGTTCTCCAGCCGGGCCTCGACGAGGACGCCTGAGAGGTCTCCCAGATCGATCTCGGCTTGTTGGAAGGTGAGGACGGCGTCGCTTCGAAACCACCGGCCCGCCGTCAGGGTCAGGGCACCCGTATCGGCGTTGAGGGTGAACGCAGCGGCCTCAGCCCGCTGTTCGTCCAGGGTGATGACCACGTCGCCCTGGCCGACAGTGATGGGGGCGTCGATGACGATGAGATCGGCGGCGAGGACGGCGAGGCCGGGGGCCGGCACGTCAACTCGCCGCCGCGGTGCCCTCGACGATGTCGCGGGCTGCGCCGGCGATAAACACCGATCCGGCGACAATGACCAGCGCCCCACCGTTCCGGGCCAGCGGGAGCGCCTGTTCGATGGGACCCGCCGGCAACACCGGCAGATCGAAGCCCACCAGCTCATGGGCCACCTCAGCGGCCTTCGACGCCTTCCGGTGGCTGCAGTGCGTGGTCAGGACCTGATCGACCTGGCCGGCCAGCTGGACAACGATCGCCCGGACGTCTTTGTCCTGGCCGACGCCAAGCAGGAGCGTCCGCGGCCGATCCCGGGGCAAGGTGCCCAGAAACCGCGACAGGGTCGCCGCACCGTCGCCGTTATGGGCGCTGTCAAGGAGCACATCTTCGGCGACCCACTCCAGCCGCCCGATGTGCTGGACCGTCGACAGCCCGGCGCGGATCTGGGCTTCGGTCACCGGAAAGGCGTCCCGGAGCACCCGAAGGATGGCCAGCGCGACGCTGGCGTTCTCAATCTGATGCTCCCCGTTGAGGTTCAAGGGGAGGTCCAGCAGCGACAGGTTCGCAGAAGCCCAGCTGAATCGGGCAGACTCGCTATGGAGGATCCGGTAATCCTCATCGGCGACGTACATCTCCGCGTCGCGCTCCGAAGCGAACAGGCGGATGACCTTCAGGGCGTCCGGCGGCACGCGACCGACCACCACCGGACGCCCTGGCTTGATGATGCCGGCCTTCTCAGATGCGATGCTCGCGAGGTCCGAACCGAGCTGCGCCTCATGATCCCGGCTGACCGTGACGATCGCCGAGACCAGCGGCTCGACGAGGTTGGTGGCGTCCAGTCGGCCGCCGAGGCCGACCTCAACCAGGGCGACGTCGACGGACTGGCGCGCAAAGTAGACGAGCCCCGCGGCTGTGAGCATCTCAAAGAAGCTCAGATCCGAGGTCTCATGCACCTCCCCCCCGCCCAGCTCGACCAACCACGACTGCCGGGCTGAGTCCAGCTCGTTGAGGAGGGCGTCCAGGTCATCGTCGTTGATCTCGCGGTCCGCGACACGGATGCGCTCGTTGACCCGCTGTAGGTGCGGCGATGTGAATTCCCCAACCCGAACGCCGGCTTCTCCGAGGACCCGGGCCAGCACCCGGATCACGCTCCCCTTGCCGTTGGTGCCCGCGACGTGGACCACCGGCATCTTCGCCAGCGGATCGCCGAGGAACGCCAGGAAGGATCGCATCCGGTTGAGCCCGAGCCGCGCATCGTTGCGCGTCAAGGCGGTCAGGACAGGGTGCGTAATCACGCCGGATCCGTCAGCAAGGCCAGCGATCGGGCCACCACGGACCGCATCTCATCCCGTGTGACGATCCGGTCAATCATCCCGTGCGCCAACAGGTACTCGCTGGTCTGAAACCCCTCGGGCAGCGACTCGCCGATGGTCTGCTCGATGACCCGCGGACCGGCGAACCCGATGAGGGCGTTGGGCTCGGCAAAAATCAGATCCCCAAGCATCGAGAAGCTGGCCGCGACGCCGCCGGTGGTGGGGTGGGTCAGGATCGAGATGTAGGGCATCCGCGCCTCATCCCGCAACCGCGCCAACGCCGCACAGGTCTTGGCCATCTGCATCAGGCTGAACACCCCCTCCTGCATCCGCGCGCCCCCCGAAGCGCTGATGACGATGGCCGGCTGCCTCAAGCGCACAGCCCGCTCGAACTGGCGGGTCACCATCTCCCCAACCACCGAGCCCATCGAGCCCCCCATAAACCGGAAGTCGAACGAGCCGATCTGGACCGGCCGGCCATCAATGTGCGCCTCACCGGCGATATAGGCGTCTGGACGACCGGTCTTCTTCTTCGAAGATGCCAGCCGTTTTGTGTAGGTCTTGGAGTCGGTGAACCGAAGGGGATCCGTGGGGCGAAGCTCCAGATCCTGCTCCACGAAGCTGCCTTCATCGACCAGCGACATCAACCGGTCCATCGCACCGATTCGGAGATGATACCCACACTTCGGGCAGACCAACAGGTTGGCCTCCAGATCTTCATTGTATAGAATCGTCTGGCACCCCGGACAGCGGGTCCAGAGGTTCTCAGAGGGCTGCGCCGGCTTTGTTCGGCGTTGTAGCTGGGGCTTTGGGGGCTCCTGCTCAAACCAGCGGGTTCCGTTGGACACATCAGCTCCTTGTTGAGGCGACTGCTCAGGGCGAACTATCCTCCAATGGTTCCATAAGCGACCCCCCCACAATTTCTTCAAGGCCATCTCATCCCCATCGACGACGACAGCGCGGACCGACTCCTCGAACTCTTCACCAGCAGAGAAGCCCCCCTGCGGGCACAATCCCATGAGCTGCTCCGCGCCCTCACCCCACAAGATCGCCGCGTCGTGTTCCTCCGGCTCCTCCAGCAGTCCACCACCGTCAACATCATCAACTTCATCTGCTTCGACGCACCGGTGCACAATCAATGGCTTCAGCGGCGCATCTGGTTGGACTGTGCGCTGCGATTGTGCCGCTTCACCGAAGAGATCCCGGCCGACATCGCAAACCTGCTCGCCGAGATGCGGGCCCTCTCGAGCGCCCCCCCCACCGCGTCCGAATGGGCCGGCATCGACACCAACTGGTCGAGATGTCCTACCACTACTCACGCTC
>JBCBLB010000683.1:0-5085 GCA_038520555.1 Myxococcota bacterium
CTACGGTCGCGACGGCCCTGGGCGTCGCCCGCGCCTTGGAGCTTGGGCCTGCAGGGCTTGTCGCGGCCCCGTTGATTGGGGCAGCAGGAGCGCTTCAGGTCGGCGCGATCCTGGCGCAGCCGCCGCCCCAGATCAGCCAGAAGCACATCGGTGAAGGGATGATCGGCGCCCGCGATCCGCTGATGCCGGATGAGCGGATGGTGGGCAATACGCGGATGCTCACCGGGGAGATGAGCACGTCAGGTGGGGTGCTGAACCGCGGCGCTGCCCAGACCGTCAACGACATGAACGCCGGTCGAATCCCTGGTGGGGGGTCGAAGACGGTGGTGGCGCCCTGGAAGCACCTCGACGCAGAGCTGGACCGAAGCGCGCGATCGGGGCGGTCAAGGTTCAGCCGGTCAATCCGGAGCCGAAAGCGGAACCGGGATCCAAACCGGGGTTGGTGAAGAAAGATCCCGCTGCTGCCGAAAGGTGGTAAGCTGAAAGTGTCTACACCGATTGTCGTCTGACGGCGATCACTTGGCCGAGGGCTCTGATGGGGTCCTCGGCTTCTTTGTGGGTGACGTCGCGCCGACACAAGAAGAGATCCCGCTGCTGCCGCTGCCGAAGAAGCGCTCAGCATCAGGGTTTGGGCGCGCATCTCCACATGAATCAACGTGGTTATGATTTAGTTTCGATTTGGTGTTGCGGAGTTGGGAGGAGCGGTTATTAGTAGAGTGTCGGCGGGAGCTGACACCGACCCGGCGGATTCCGGGCTTCCTGAACGGAGCACCAATGACCTTCACCGCTTACATCCTCATCCCCACCGTCGGCAACGACGGCGTCGCCTTCTCGGCGGCCCACGTGGCGGTCTGGGATGACTTCCTGCTCGCCTCCTTCGGCGGCTTCTCCCGTCTTCCCGAGACCGTCCGCGGTGCCTGGATTGACGCTGGCGTCCGCTACGACGACAACACTGTCGTCTACGGCATCGCCCTCTCCTCCATCGCGCAGGGCGGCGACTTTGTCGCTGCTGCCCAGTTCGCTGCCCTCCACTTCGAGCAGCTCGCCATCTTCATCACCTACCTCGGTGTCGTCGAAATCATCGAGTGACCCTCACGGCGCCTTCCCGGCCCCTTCGGGGGCCTTTTTTGTACCTTCTCACCCTGGAGATCTGCCGATGCTGACCTACACCACCCTCGACGGCCATGAGATCACCTATACAGAGCCCGACGCCGACAGCCCGCTGGGGCAGCAGCTCGCGCGCATTCGGGCGGCCGTCGCAGACCCGAACGCGACCCTCAACGATGTGACCACCCTCGTCTATGGACCCGACAACCCGCTGATGCGCCAGGGCGTGATCCCGGGCTGGGGCTACGTCGACGCGACCATCGCCGCGGACCCCCTCTACAAGGTCATGCGGGACCTGCTTGAACAGAAGCGCTTCCAGGCGGGAGGCCACGACCTGAAGGCCACCCACGACGCCTACACGATGACCGTCACCGAGGCTGCAGCCCAGCTCGGCATCAGTGACGTCGCGGTCCGGAAGGCCATCAAAGAAGAGCGGCTGGGGGCGGTGAAGAAGGGCAGCCACTACCGTCTGCGCCCGTCGGATGTCGAAGCCTACACTGTGCGACGGCGCGGCCCCGCCCCGAAGCCCAAGGCGCACACACCGGTCGCCCAGCCCCTCATCGGGGAGCCGTTGTCGTTCTATGTGGGCAACGTCGAGCAGTTGGGCGCTCGGATGCTTCACGACGGGCAGCGGGTCGCCGAGCAGGGAGATCGGGGCCAGGTCGTGGGCTGGACGCGGCTCGCCTGGCGCTTCTACAACAAGCAGCGGCAGCAACAGCTCTTTATTGAGATCGTGCCCGCGCTCCCCAGTGAGCCCACCGACACGATCAGCAACGGGCCGTTCTATCTGTCTGGGCGGTTCCGGGTCGTTCGCCGGGAGAGCAACCCCCGCCAGGCACAGGCGGCCTGGAAGGCGTTCCCGCGCCCGGACAAGGTGGCGGCGAAGTAGGCCGCGTGTGGAGGGGCTACTTCTTTTTGGAGGGGAAAAGCTGCACAACTTGTGGCTGTGGGTCCTGCCGACCCTGTCCCCCGATCGGGAGAAGTTCAGGGTTGTAGACAGGGACGAACGACTCCCGTGTTGCGGCCTTGACCCTGGGGTTGTCCTGGGAAACCCGATTGCGTCGAGCAGTGAGGGAGTGAACCCTCTTCTGTGTAGCTGGAAAAATCAGTTCGACAATGTGTTCAGGCAAGAGCATCAGCTGGCGAAGGTAGCCTTCCGGGGAAACCTTGTGTTTTCTTGCTGCCGAAGCAATCGCAGCACGCAGCATGGTTGGTTGTTCATGCTCAATGGTGTCACTGTTGGGCTCGCCTCGATTCCACCCCAGGCGAGAATATCGCTTCAACGCGGACTCATATTGCTTCTTGTTTAGGATACCAACCCGGTGAGATCGAACAATGAGCGCCTTTACAGAGATCCCCCAGCGCCTCTTACCGGGGAGGTATGCATGAGGGTTGGCGCTCCGTGGGGCTTGAGAAACCCAGATGTGCCCAGGAACCAGAAGTTCCCCAGCGAACTCATGGGCTTGGTCTTCCATGATCTTGAGGGGCGCGCGCGGAGCTTTCTTTTTGGGCTGGCGAACCATGGAGGGCAGCCCGCGATGCATCAAGAGGTGGCCCAGTTCGTGAGCAGCATCGAAGCGGCTTCGGAAGGGGTCTTGTTTTTGGTGGTTCAGCGCCACGATGGGACGAATTCCTTTCCAGTAAGAGAAGGCGTCCACGGTGCCGGCATCCATGTCTGGAATCGTGACGGCAAGCACCCCGCATTGCTCCATGAGGCCCAACAGGTTCGGAATAGGACCAGTTCCAATCCCCCACGCTTTCCGCGTCTCGTATGCGGCATGACGGGGATCGATACCATCAATGAACTTGGTGAATCGCTCGTTGTCCGTGGGAAGAAAATGCTCGTCCGTGTCTGGCAAGACCTCCTCATCCAGTAGGTTGCCCCGCTCCAAGGGCAGATCCACCCTCGGCAGGCTAAGCCCCAGGTCAAGCAACAGAGCCGCAACAAGCTCGATGGCTCCACAGATTCCGAGTGCCCGAAGCCGATCAGGACTTGGGGTGGATCTCAGAGAGCGGAAGAACACCTCACTCAAATGTTCAGCTGGCACCGTTGCCATGTCTTCGACAGGCGTCAAGAACTGCACCGAACAGCCGAGGGTCTGAGCGAGCAGGTCAATCATCTCTTCAGAAGGAGTGGCCGAACCGCTTTCATACTGGGAAACAGCCGCTTGAGTTATCTGCAGCTTCTTCGCCAGTGCGCTTTGGCTGAGGCCACTCAACTGCCTCACCAGCAGTAGGCGATCGGGATCCAAGTAGTGAACTGACATCAGGTGAGTCGAAGTTGCACGCTGGGAGACATGGGCAGAAACTCAGGCGTTACCTCATCTGACTCAGGCCACAGCACCACCCCACTGCCTTGCTTCCATTCAACACATCGCCCGTTGACAACACTCGCGGGCGCTCCGATGAACAGCTCCCGGATTCCGTGAAGGCGTGGGGGATTGTCCAGATAGCCTGCACGCGTTCCAGGTACGGGGCCAATGATGAAGACCTCCTTGTAAGCTGGACCTTTATCACCCAGTACCGTCGGACCACCGGGCGCAGGAACGTAATCACTGATGGATTTCTCGATGTTTCGAGCTTCATGGGAGGTGCCACTGTTCGGGCACCGGTAGTCCTTCAGGCGGGTGATCGTCCGAAGTGAGATCAGAACCTGATCGTCTTCAAGCATCCACAGACGCTCTGCACCATTTCCAAGCTGGTATTTCGGTTTGCCCGTCGACACCCAGCCGGTAATGAAGCCATCTTGGATCTGCGTATGGACCTGGGTGATGAATTTTTCAATCAGCGCCATGTTGAGGGAAGTGACGCCTTGCCCTCCACGGTTCTGAAGCCCTCCCCGGAGTTCGAGCTCAACAGCCACGCGCACATCATGAAGAGCCTGAATCATCGGTGTCGGAAACCAACGGGGCACATTGACGGAGGTGGATACGGCAGCCATGAAATCTCCAGGTGATTATTTGGTGCTTCTATAAGTAGCACATCTAAAACACCGATGACCTGCAAGCCCTTCATTTTCTCTGAATCAGACAGATTGTGTCCGGGCAGATGATGTGGATTTGACCACCCGCCCTCTCTCGTGCCAAAAATCAGCCGAAGGAGGGATAAGCCATGCGTTTTCTGCTGCTGCCGCTGCTGTTGTTTGGATGTGATGAGGGGGTTGAGACGGGCGCCTTAGAGGGGTTGCGGATTGCGGAGCGTGAACTGGACTGCACAGGGGAAACTGAGGTAGTGGGTAGCATCGACTCCTGGCAGATCTACAACTACGAGTACTGCGGGGGAAGCAACTGCTTCATCAACCATGGCCTCACGCTCACCGCAGACCCTGCTGGCAACCTCACCTACAGCTGCTTACCCGCCGATACGCTAACGATCCGCTACATCACGAACTGACCTGTTCAAGTCGACACGATCCGCTTGTCGGCGTTCCTCACCGGGTCATCGTCGAAGGCGAGCAGCAGCACCCAGCCGTCCAGGATCGGTCGCTTGCCCACCACTTCGACGAACTGATCCTTCAGGTAGCTCGACCCCAACAAGAGCACCTGCCCGACTTCGATCCACCCGTACAGGTGGCTGACCCGGTAGGAGCGAGTCGAGAAGCCGAACCCGCGGACCCGCACCTGGTCGCTCGCGATGATGGCTGCTGAGCCATCATCGTAGATGAAGGGCACCTCGATCGACTCCGTCGCCGTCGTCTCGTACCGGCTCGCAGAGATGACGGCGTACTCCGTCGCGAACTCCGACAGCTCGCCGTCCACAGGGTCAGGGGTGCATGTGATCGAGCGCTTCAGATCGCCTGTTCTGGCCCTGGGAGCGAACAACACGGTGAAGACGTTGCGGATGTCTGACCGGGTGGTCTGTACCGTGAAGGGACCATCGGGCTGGAAGTCTGGTCCCTCCTCGACCCGAAAGATGGCGTCTTCGTCAGATATCTCCAGGCGCCGAATCAGGGGGTAGAGGCCGTCAATGCCCATCCTC
>JBCBLB010000525.1:0-7055 GCA_038520555.1 Myxococcota bacterium
GACAACTGCCCGGTGCCGTTTAACCCTGATCAGGCCGATGAGGACGGGGATGGGGCCGGTGATGCCTGTGAGGACGACCGAAAGATCCGGGGAGCGGGTTCCCGGGCGGCGGGCTGTGCGGCGGTCTCTCCGGTCGGCGGGCTGATGCTGTCGCTGACCGCGCTGTTCGGCGCGCTTCGACGTCGCCGGCGCTGACGTCGATCAGAGGGGTTCGACGTCGAACAGCTCGAGCCCCGGTGCGTTCTGGAGGGCATACTGCATCGACCAGCTGCTGTCTGACAGCAGGACCGGCTGGTCGTTTCGATCGCGGAGAACGGGGTAATCCCGGCGCGCGTTGAGCCAGTCCAGGCCCTCTGGGCTGCCCCCGATCCAGCGAGCGAACTGGAAGGGCAGCGGCTCCAGAATGACCGTGACCCGGTACTCGTTGAGCAGACGCTCCTTCAAGACCTCAAACTGGAGGACGCCGACCGCCCCCAGGTACGGATCCTGGCGGCCGATGTCCGGACGGTAAAACAGCTGAATGACGCCCTCATGGGACAGCTGGGTGAGCCCGGAATCCAGCTGCTTCCGCTTCATCGGATCCTTCAAGATCACCCGGACGAAGTGCTCGGGGGCGAACCGGGGGATGCCGCTGAACTTCAGCCGGCGGCCGGCGGCCAGGGTGTCGCCGATGCGCAGCTTGCCCGGATCGTATAGACCGACGATGTCGCCCGGCCATGCCTCATCCACGATCGAGCGCTCCTGGGCCATGAAGGTGTGCGGCTTGCTCAGGCGGAGGTTCTCACCGCTGCGGCCGATGCGAACGTCGATGCCCCGCTCGAACTGCCCGGAGACCACCCGCATGAACGCCACCCGGTCCCGGTGGCGAGGGTTCATGTTCGCCTGAATTTTAAAGATAAACCCAGAGAATGACTCATCGCTGGGGCGGATGTCCAGCTCCTGCTCCTTGTCCGCGTCCCGGGCGGTGCGCCCCTTCGGAGACGCTGCCTGGTGGGCGACGAACTGGAGCAGCGGCTCGACGCCGAAGTTGGTCAGGGCCGAGCCCCAGAAGACCGGAGAGATGTCGCCGGCCAGAAACCCTTCGGTGGTGAACGCGTCCCCGGCGATCTCCAGCAGCTCCAGCTCTTCTTCGAGGGTCGCGATGGTGTCGGCGCCCAGGATCGCTTCGGCGTCATCGAGGTGGACCTGGGTCTCCTCCAGCCGCTGGGAGCCCTTCTCTTTGCCGGCGAGCCCGGCATACAGGGTGATCATCCGGGTCTGCAGGTCGATGACGCCCTTGAAATCCCGGCCCATGCCGATGGGCCTGTTCATCGGGACGACCTGCAGGTCGAGGGTGCTGGAGACATCATCGAGCAGCTCCAGCGGCTCCAGGCCGGGACGGTCGAGCTTGTTCATGAACGTGATCATCGGCAGCTGGCGCATCCGGCAGACCTCAAACAGCTTCCGGGTCCGGGCTTCGACGCCCTTTGAATGGTCGATGAGCATCACCGCCGAGTCCACCGCGGCGAGGACCCGGTAGGTGTCCTCTGAGAAGTCAGCGTGTCCGGGCGTATCGAGCAGGTTCAGGGCGGCGCCCAGGTACTCGAACTGAAGCACCGACGACGTGATCGAGATGCCGCGCTCCTGCTCAAGCTTCATCCAGTCCGAGACCGCCAGCCGGCCGGCCTTGCCCGACTTGACCGAGCCCGCCAGGTGGATCGCGCCGGCGTATAGCAAAAGCTTTTCGGTCAGGGTGGTCTTCCCGGCGTCCGGGTGCGAGATGATCCCGAACGTCCGACGCCGCGCAGCTTCGGTTGCGACCGACATGACAAGCTCCTCTTTCTCAGAAGAGCCCCCTTAACGCACCGCCCGGAAACCCGGCGATCCCTGCCCGGGGATACGCCGTGCTGATCGGGCTCCGCGAACACGCGATTATTTCGCAGCGGAGTCGCTCTCATCGCGGTTGGTTTCGCGACCCCACGCTGCGATCTCGGCGGCGTAGTCTTCCAACAGGGCGCGCGCGGTCATCTTGGCGGACATCATGACCGACGGCGTCCCCGCGCCCGGCTGCGCGTTGGCGCCGACGAGGTAGAGGCGATCGATGTCTTCCGAGCGGTTGTGTGGACGGAAGAACGCCGACTGGGTCAAGGTCGGCTCGACGCCGAAGCCGTTGCCCATGTAGCTGTTGAGCGTGTTGGCGAAGTAGTTGGGGTCGATGTAGCTCTGGTGGACCAGCCGATCCATCAGATCGGGGATGAAGCCCCGCTCGTCCAAAAACGCCAGCACCGTCCGAACCAGCTTGGGCCCTTCGATGGACCAGTCGATGAAGCCGCCGTTGTGGGGCACCGGGATCAGGGTGTAGGCCGCGTGGTGGCCCTCCGGCGCCATCGACGGATCGGTCAGCGTTGGGATGTGCAGATACTGACTGAAGTCATCCGCCAGGACCTTCGTGTCGAAGATTTCGGTGAGCAGCGCTTCGTAACGGGGCCCCAGGATGATGTTGTGGTGGCGCAGATCGAGCGGCCGATCCGGATCGTCCTTGAAACCGAAGTAGATGACGATGAGCGACATCGAGTAGTTCATCGCCTTGATCCGCCAGTCGGGGTTCCAGCGGCGGTGCTTCGAGTCGATGAGGTTCATATAGGTGTGGGCGTAGTCGCCGTTGGAGACGACCAGGTCGGCGTCGATGATCTCACCGTCGGCCAGGGTGATGCCGGTGGCCTGGGGCTTGCTGAACATGCCGCCGTTGCGGACCGTGTTGATCTTCGTGACCTCGGCGTCATAGCGCATGGTCCCGCCCAGCTCCTCGAACTTCTGGACGAAGGCGCGGACAAGGGCGCCGGTCCCCCCCTTGACGTAGTGGATGCCCCAGGTCTTCTCTACGAAGTGAATCATGGCGTAGATGGCGGGGACTTTGAGCGGGTTGCCACCGACCAGCAGGGTCTCGAAGCTGAACACCTGACGGAGCTTGTCGGACTTGAAGTAGCGGCTGGTGAACGAAAACAGCGACCGCACCGCATCCAGGCGCATCAGGTCGGGGACCACCTTCAGCATCGTGGGGATGTCGTGGAAGTAGGTGTAGCCCAGCTCCAGAAAGCCCCGCTTGAAGATGGCCTCTGCGTCGCGGTGGAAGCGCTCGTAGCCATGCAGGTCGGCGGGCTCGATGGCCTTGATCTGCTCGCGGGTGTGCTCTGGATCGCCGTCGTAGTCGAAGTAGGTGCCGTCATCGAAGTAGATGCGGTAGAAGGGCAGGATCGGCACAATGTCGACATACCCGCTGGTCCGTGGACCGCCGGAGATGCCCTCATGGACGCGGGGCGCGTCGAGCACCGGCTGGGGGAAGTCCGCGTCGTCAAGGTGGTGTGTGTCCCGCTCCAGGGCGAACAACTCTTCGATAAAATGGGGCACCGTGATGACGGTGGGTCCCATATCGAACTTGAACCCGTCCACCTCACGGACATAGGCGCGCCCGCCGGGTTTGTCGAGCTTCTCGACGATGGTGGTGTCGAACCCGAGGCTCTGCATCCGGATCCCCAGCGACAGCCCGCCGAACCCGGAGCCGATGATGATGGCCTTCTTTCTGTCCGTCATATGTCACCCATCTGAATGAATTGAGCCGGCCTGCAATCTGCCCTTTGGCCCGCCCTCGGTAATGTAGGGAGTGATTAACGACGAAATGGTTCGACCCCAGACGCGCGATGTCACGATTTGTTCAGACGCCGTCCTTTCCGAATGCCTTTCGCGACTTCCTCCCTGAAATATCGGGGGACACCGCCCTTGGTTTTTTCGATGAGTTCTTCGACGACGTCCGGCTGGAAGGTCCCCCAGGATCGCATCGCTCGCGCGGTCGCCTTGCGCACCTGGGCGTCTGTATCGCGGATAAACGGCGGCAACGCAGCCTCCAGATAGGGGGTCAGCGGTTTTTCGACGAAGGCGATGCGCCGTTGGCCGGTCCGCTCCCGGAGCGCCGCCGCCGCGGGGCCTTCGATCGGCACGGGCAGCGCTGCCATCGTCGCCATCACGGCCGCCCGCCGCGCTGCCGGGCGGCCCTCGCTGCGGAGCTGGTTGATCGTGTCGACGAACGGCTCCTGTGCGGCCAGCAGCCCCGGCCCCAGCAGCAACCACCCCAGGGTGTCCGCGGTCTCGGTGTCGTCGACCATCTCCAGCCATCGATCGGCCAGATCCAGAGCTTCGAGAGGATCATCGGGGAGCACCGCCGCCAACAGACCCATGGCGACCAGCCCATCCTCGAACGCGGTCGAGAACAGCCGATGCAGGTTGGCGGCGTCCGCCGGCAGCCGCGGTGGCTTCTTCCAGGCCTCGACCAGAACCGCGACGATGTCCCGGGCCTGCACTCCCCGCAGCCCCCGCAGCGGCTGGATCTGCTTGCGCCGTTTGCGCTCATGGTCTGCGTCTGCGCGCTGTTGGAGCGCCTTGGAGATCGCGGCCGGGCTCTGCATGGTCTGTCCTCGTTCAGCGAAGTGGGTCGGTAGGGTATCCCGAAGCGAAGCAACGAAACGGTTCGACGTTAGCCCCCAGACGTGCAATCGATTTTCACCATCGGGGTCCGCCGGCCGGTCGCCTCCTTCACCCTGGTCCTGTTGGCCGTGGTGTTCAGTCTGGCGCAGGTTCCGGGGGCCGTCCTCGATCCCTCGCCCGAGCAGATTTACCCCAAAGACAGCCCCCGGGCCCGGTTCGCCGCGGAACATCAAGAACGGTTTGGTCGTGAGGACGACGTGATCTTCGCCGTCCGTGAGGGAGATCCGTTCTCTGTGGCCCTCGAAGACTTTGCCCAGCAGCTCGAAGCCACAGAGATGGTCGCAGACGTCCAGACCCCCGGCCGCGCCCAGGTCCTCCAGCGGGACGCGGATGATGTCCTGATCACCGCGCCACTGCAGCCCGGCGATGATGTGCCCCTGTGGATTGAGAAGGTGCTCATCTCTGAGGACGGTCAGGCCGGCGCGGCGTTGGTCTCCCTGGAGCCTGAGTTCAACGATCATCAAGGGCGAAAGCGAATCCTGGCAGAGGTTGAGGACGCCCTGGGGGCTGCCGGTGGGACATGGCACCTGTCGGGGATGCCCATGGTGCGGCTCGAGTATGTCGAGACCATGGGGCGAGACCTGAACTTCATCGTTCCCCTGTCCGTGGCCGTGGCCTCGATCTTCTTCTGGCTGACGTTCCGCGACTGGCGGCACGTGCTCCTCGGCGTCGCGGCCATCGGATCCGGCGCCCTGTGCGCCGCTGGCGCACACATCGCCACAGGCACGCCGTTCAACGTCTTCGCCGTCGCCTTCCTCACCGTCGTCGTTGTCGTGGGGACCAGCGATCTGGTCCACCTGGTGCATCGGTTCTCCGACCACTTCGCCGAGCTGCAGGATCCGCGCGAGGCCGCCCTGCGCGCAGCGCGAGAGGTCGGCGCCGCCTGTCTGCTGACCTCGACGACCACCGCCGTCGGGTTCTTCGCGCTGCTCACCACGATCATCCCCCCCATCCGCGTCTTCGGGCTGGCCACCGGGTTCGGCGTCCTGATCACCTATGTCATCGGTTTTTTGCTGGTCCCCCCGGTCCTCGCCTGGATCGGGCCGCCGGCGATGGGCGCGCGAAGACACGCCGCAGACGCGGGCGAGCGGATGAAGCGGCTCGGCCGGTGGACGTTGAACCAGTGGCGTCCCCTGCTGGTCGTCTGGGCCGTCATCGTCGCTGTGTGCGCCGCGCTCGCCGCCCGGGTCGAGGTCGACTATCGGATGCTCGACCATCTCGCTGTCAGCCATGAGTATGGCCAGGACCATGGCTATATGGAAGACCACCTCGGTGGTGTGCTGCCCCTGGAGGTGGACATCCAGCTCCCCAGCTCGGCGCTTACGCCTGACGCCCTCGCCGCCGTCGAGGCGCTGACCGACTGGATGCGGGCGCAGCCCGCGGTCGGCCACGCCCTCGCCCTTCCTGATGTCATCCGCCCCGCCTGGAAGGCGCTTTCGGGGGACGATGGCCTGCCGCCCTCCACAGATGCTGCCGCCCAGACCGCCCTGATGATGGAGATGGGCGGCCGGGAGCTGATGGATGGGTTGCGGGTGATCGAGGGCGACGGCAGAGAGCGGACCCGCATCGTGGCCCGGGTGCGCGACGTCGGCAACCAGAAGACCCTCGCGCTCGTTGATGACCTCAACAGGCAGGCGGCGGTGATCCTCGGACCGGTCGGGGGCACCGCAACCGTGACCGGTGTCGCCTACCTGATCCAGGAGGTCAACACCACCCTCACCGAGCAGTTCGCCGGATCCTTTGCCATCGCGCTTGTGGTCATCGGGCTGATGTGGCTGGTCGGGACCCGCTCGGCGAAGCGGACCTTCCTCGCCCTGCTCCCCAACGCCATGCCCCTGTTTATGGTCCTCGCGTTCATGGGTGCCTTCGACATTGCCCTCAAGCCCTCGACGGCGATGGTCCTCTCGATCGGCCTGGGCATCGCCGTCGACGATACCATCCACTTCCTGAGCGCGTATGAGCGCACCCGGAGAAGCGGTGGATCGGTCGAAGACGGCGTCCTGCACGCCTTCGCCACCGCGGGGCGGTCGATGTTCGACACCTCGGTGATGATCGGGCTGGGCTTCGGCTGCCTGGTGCTGGCGCGCTCGCCAGAGAACAACCTGTTCGGGCTGCTGGCCGCCTGGGTGGTTGGCTGTGCGGTGCTCTGTGATCTGTTCATGCTGCCACCGCTGCTGCGGTGGCTCGATCATGCAGAGCGTTCTGTCAGAGGCGGGGACTTGAAGCGGATCACCCCGCTCACCGGGCAGCTCTCTGCGAAGTCGTGATCAGGGACGTCCCGAACCGTCGAGGTAACGAAGCGAAGAGGATTTGGGATAAAGCGTGTAATTGGGATGAAGCATCGGCAACTCCAGCGTTGATGATGACCTCTTCAACCTGACCGATTTCCCGTCTGTACACATCCTTCCGAAATCCTACATGTGTGAATTTGGTTGGGCCAACAACCCTGTGTTCATCGGGTTTTATTTTTTACGGGGAGCATTTTGCCTCAACCCTGGTCGCGGTTCTTGAAGTCTTGTTCGAACGAGACGCGACCA
>JBCBLB010000201.1:0-14054 GCA_038520555.1 Myxococcota bacterium
CGCCGGGGTAGATGTTCGGGGCGTCGGTATCGGTGGCGTCGTCGTTGCAGTCGCCGGCGAATTCGGCGTAGCCGTCCGGGACGTCACACTGGGTGTCGTCGTTGGTCGTCGTATCATCGACACCGAAGCCGTCGCCGTCTTCATCTTCGAAGTAGGTGTCGAACGTGCTGGAGTCGACGCCGGAGTCTGCGTCGTCCGCGGCGCCGCTGCAGTCTTCGTCGGCGTTGTCCGGGTCGCAGACCTCGGTGCCTTCGGGGTTGATGTCGCTCCTGCTGTCGTCGCAGTCGGTGTTGTCGGTGACGAAGCCCGTCGCCGGCAGGTCGCAGGCCTCATCGGTGTTGTCGGGATCACCGTAGGTGTCGCTGTCGGTGTCGGCGTAGAAGGTGTTGAACGAGGCGGGGTAGACGTCCTCGTCTTCATCGTCGGCGACGCCGTTGCAGTTCTCGTCGGTGTCCGCGTCGTCGCAGACCTCATCGGCGTTGGGGTTGATCTCGCTGCGATCGTCGTCACAGTCGCCCGCGATCAGGACGTAGCCGTCCGGGACGTCGCACTGGGTGATGTTGTCTGCACCGTCTTCACCGAAGGTGTCGCTGTCACCGTCGACATAGAACGTCGTCTGGGATCCTGCGGTCGCGTCATCGTCGAGGTCATCCGCGAGCGTGTCGCAGTCCTCATCGACGTTGGCGTCGTCGCAGACCTCATCGGCGGCGGGGTTGACATCGCTCCTGCCGTCGTCGCAGTCGGTGTTGTCGGTGACATATCCGGTCTCCGGCAGATCGCAGAAGTCGTCGGTGTTGTCGGGGTCACCATAGGTGTCGGTGTCGGTGTCGGCGTAGAACGTCGTCCTCGAGGCGGGGTAGACGTCTGCGTCCGCATCGTCGGCGTCCCCGTCGCAGTCCTCATCGGTGTCATCCGCGTCGCAGACTTCCTGTGCGCCGGGGTTCACGTCGCTTCGGCTGTCGTCGCAGTCACCGGCGATCGCGATGTAGTTCTCCGAGGCGTCACAGACGGTCTCCGACATGGCGTCATCGCCGTAGGTGTCTGCGTCCGCGTCCAGGTAGAACGTGGTCTTCGAAGACTCCAGGGCAGAGCTGTCGTTGTTGTCGGCGTCCCCGTCGCAGTCCTCATCGACGTCTTCGGCGTCGCAGACCTCATCGGCGGCGGGGTTGACATCGCTCCTGGCGTCGTCGCAGTCGGTGTTGTCGGTCGAGTAGCCGGTCTCCGGCAGATCGCAGAAGTCCGCGGTGGTGTCGGGGGCGCCGTAGGTGGCGGTGGCGGGGTCGGCGTAGAAGGTCGTCTTGGGCCCTTCGGTGGCGCGGTCGTCGTCGTTGTCGGCGACGCCGTCGCAGTCCTCGTCCGCATCGTCATCGTCGCAGACTTCGGTGCCTTCGGGGTTGATGTCGCTTCTGCCGTCGTCGCAGTCGGTGTTGTCCTCAACATATCCGCTGGGCAGATCGCAGAAGTCGTCGTCGCCGTCGGGATCACCGTAGGTGTCCTCGTCGGTGTCGGCGTAGTAGGTCGTCTTCGTCTCATCCGAGGCAGAGCTGTCGTCGTTGTCGGCGAGTCCGTCGCAGTCTTCGTCGGTATCGTCGGTGTCGCAGATCTCCTGTGCGCCGGGGTTGATGCCGGACTCATCGTCGTTACAGTCGGTGTTGTCGGCGACGTAGCCGTCCGGCACGTCGCACTGAGACGTCGTGGACTCCGGGTCACCATAGGTGTCCTCGTCGGTGTCCTCATAGAACGTGTTGTAGGTCGTGGTGTCGACGCTGGAGTCGTCATCATCGCTGGACTCGTCGCAGTCTTCGTCCACGTTGTCGTCGTCGCAGACTTCGGTGGCGTCAGGGTTGACGTCTGCGCGACTGTCGTCGCAGTCGGTGCTGTCGGTGACGTACCCGTCCGGGGCGTCACAGGCCCGGACCAGGTCTTCAAGATCTCCGAAGGTGTCTTCGTCGGTGTCGGCGTAGTAGTCCACGCCGGTCGTGCTCAGGTCGAGGCTGCTGTCTTCGTCATCGATGGTCGCGTTGCAGTTGTTGTCGATGTCATCGCAGATCTCGGTGTTTCCGGGGAAGGCCTGGTCGGTGGTGTCGTCACAGTCATTGTTGTTGGTGACGAACCCATCGGGCTGCACACAGAACATGGTGCCCGGATCAGCGGCGTCGCCGAAGGTGTCGGCGTCGGTGTCCGGATAGTAGGTGTCGATGTCTCCGACGGTCAGGTCGACGCTGTCGTCATCATCATCGATCAGGCTGTCGCAGTCGTTGTCGATGGTGTCGCAGATCTCGGTCGCGCCCGGGTTGGCGGCGGCGGCCGAGTCGTTGCAGTCGGTGTTGTCGGTGACCGTGTTCGGCGGCTGCTCGCAGGCGTCCGTCGGGATGGCGGGGTTGCCGAAGCCATCGTTGTCGTTGTCCGCGTAGTATGTCGTCGTCACGTCTTCATCGACTGCGTCGTCGCAGTCGTTGTCGATCTCGTCGCAGACTTCCTCTTCCGAGGGGTTGGCATCGGCGCGGATGTCGTTACAGTCGGTGTTATCAGTGATGTAGCCGGAAGGCTGCTCGCAGGCTTCGATGCTGTTGAGCGGCGCGCCGAACCCGTCTTCATCCGCGTCCCGGTAGAACGTGGTCGTCACGCCCTCATCCACAAGGTCATCGCAGTTGTTGTCGATGCCATCGCAGAGTTCAGTCTGGCCCGGGTAGATCTCAGCGTTCTCGTCGTCGCAGTCCTCGTCAAACGGGAACCCGTCGCCGTCGCCGTCGTTCAGGTCGACGCCTGGATCACCGGTTTCTTTGTCGTCTTCGTCCCCACAGCCGGTCGCGAGGACAAGCGAAAGCGCGAGAGGCGCAAGCAGTCGCAGCATAGGATGGTTCTCCTCATCAGATCGCAAGTCATGTTGTACCAATTCCGACGCCCGGCGGGCACAGCTTTTTCACCGGCGCGCCCCTGCGGGTGATGTAAATTACAGATTTCACATCTCCTTTCCCGCCCGTCCCGAAGCGCGGCACATCCCGGCGATCTTCGACCCTCTCCACAAGCCGCGTGCGCATCACACCGTGCACGTCATCAGAACGGCATAAGATCGGAACCAACCCCACCGAAACCCCCACCAGGGCTCGCCGATGATCCCTCCATGGCTCTTGAGCCGGCTCCCGCTGCGACGCCTGTATGTCTTCAAGCGCCTGTGGTGGCGGATCACCCGCCCCCAGACCATCGGCGTCCGCCTCATCCCCGTCGACAGACACGGCCGGCTCCTCCTCATTCGGCACACCTACGTCCGTGGATGGTACTTCCCCGGCGGCGCCACCGACCGCGGGGAGACCATGAAGCACGCCGCCCTCCGGGAGCTGCTCGAAGAAGTCGGTCTCACCGCCGATGACGCTCGGCTCATCGACGCCCAGACCTTCTTCCTCGCCGGCCGCACCGACCATGTCATCCTCTATGCTGCCCAGGTCGAGGGCTCGCCGCAGCCCAATGGCTGGGAGATCGAAGCGGCACGCTTCTTCGACCGCGACGATCTCCCGTCGCTTCCGCCCGTCACCCAGGCCCTCCTCGATGCCTGGCTCAGCGACATCGATCCGCGGTGATTCGCGGCTGATCGGCGCGCACGAGCGCGTCGGTCTGGAGGCACTCGCCCGCTGGCCGCGCCTCGACCGCCTCGATCAAGACGTCCCGAAGCAGCGGGCCGCGCTCAACCAGCGTCGCGCCCTCGAACGCTGGCCCCAGGTGGTCCCCGCCACCGTACAAGAAGTCGGTGGTGACCACCCGATAGGTGTCGTCCGGGGAAAGCGGCCCGCCATCAATATCGACCGAACACAGCCGATCCTTCTCCCACTCCTCCGCCTCACCGTCGCCGTTGGTGTCGACCACGTCCTTCTCGTAAGGGAAATACCGGTAGGACGTGCCGGCCGAGACCTGCAGCAGACCGTGCGCCCCAGAGGTCCCGATCTCGAACAGCCGCTCGACCTGCGCGCCCGTCATCTCCACAAGGTACAGCGTGTTGTTGAAGGGCATCAGCTGCTGGATGTTCTCGCGACGGAGCGTCCCAGAGGGCAGGTTCGCCCGCAGGCCGCCAGGGTTCTGGATCGCCAGGTCCGCCTCCGGGAAAGCACCAAGCATCGCGTCAGCCACGAAGTTGCCCACCGGGTTCTCGACGTCGTAGCTCCGCGTCATCACCTCTGCCGCGCAGCCGATCTCGTCGCACAAGCTGCCCGCCTCCTGCTCCAGCTGAGCGATCAAAGACAGCGCCGGCTCGCTCGGCGTCACCGTCATCCCTCCGATCTCCTGGGGCGTCGCGTCGAACGTGCCGCCGTCGCAGCCCGGCTCGGTGGGCGGATGCGTGATCAGGACATGGGGCAGAATCTGAGAGGCGTCGGCGTCCACACCCGCTTCGGTCACCACCAGCGCCAGACGTCCGATCATCTTGCCCTTGTCCCGGCTCTCCAGGACGAAGGTGTCGTCGATCCGCTGGGCGAGGAGGGTGTGGGCGTGGCCCACGACCATCACGTCGATGGTGCCCGGCGGAAGCTCCGTCAGAAGCCGGCCGATCTCACCATCTGGCATACACCGATCCCCTGGCGGAGGCGTCGTATAGTTCGGCGGGCGGCAGGCGCCGGTGAGGTGGCCGACCACCGCGATCACGTCCGCGCCCTGCGCCCGAAGGCGAGGGGCCTCTCGCGCGACCGCCGCCACCGGGTCGCTGAAGCTCAGATCCGCCACGTTCTTCGTCAGCGTGGTCTGCGGCGTCTCCATCGTCGACAGGCCGATGACCCCGATCTGCACGCCGCTGCGCTGGATCATCGCTGTGGGCGCGAAGCCGTCTGGCTGCCAGGTCTCACCGCCATCTTCAATGTTGGCCGCCAACCACGCGAACTCCGCGTTGCGGCCGCCGTCCATCAGGTGGCCGCGAAGGGGGTGTGTCTCGTTGCCGCCATAGTCGAATTCGTGGTTGCCCACCGCGGCAGCGTCGACCCCAAGGAGGTTGAAGGCAGAGACCGCGCCCGCCCCGTTCGAGGCGTTCACCGGCCAGGTCCCCTGGAAGACGTCGCCGCCGTCGAGGACGATCAGGTCCGGGTGCGCCGCCCGGAGCGCCGTCATCGTCCCCACAAGCCACGGCAGCCCGCCCCAGCGGGTGTCTTCGTCCTGGCCCACCGGCTGCTCGTAGAGCGCCCCGTGCCAGTCGTTGATCGCAGCGATCTGAAGCGTCACCGGTCCCTGCGGCGTCGGCGTCGGCGTCGTCTTCGGACCGCACGACAACAAGCTCAACAACACCAACATCGCCCACTCCTCCCATCCAGTCGGAAGGCGACGCTATCACAGCCGGCGCGAAAAGGCAGCGGGGAGGGGACTCAACGCCGACGCCGTCGGCCCCACAACAGCATCGGAAGCAGCAAGACGCCCTCAGGCCCCAGCTCGGCTTCGGGGTCTTGCTCACCGAGACCGTCGCACTCAACGCGTCGCTGTCCACCCAGACGAGCTGGCTGGAGCTGGATGAGGGCACGGGCGAGATCGACTGGGTGCCCTGGGTTCAGTTCGGAGCCGGTGCCGAGTTCTCGTATTGAAAACAGCCTCTTCCGCCACCCGTTCGATCGATTATCCACCAGGACATGAGTCGTCTTGCACAGACCCTGAAGGGCACGTTCTTGCTGGTGTTGGCCGGTGTCGGCAGCTGGATCGTCTACAGCGCCGTCGGGATGCGCCGCGATCGGCCGTTGCCACCCGCGGTGGACGCCCCGCGGCGGTCGTTCTCCGGTCAGGCGTTCGGGCGGGTCAGCTACTACGTCGATGAAAACAAGGGGAAGGGGACCCCGCTGCTCCTCATCCACAGCGTCAACGCGGCCGGTTCGGCCTATGAGATGCGACCCATCTTTCAGCACTATCAGGGCACCCGTCCGGTCTATGCCATGGAGCTGCCCGGGTTCGGCTTCAGTGAGCGGGCCGCCCGGACCTACACCCCTGAGACCTTCTTCGCGGCCGTCCAGGCGATGCTCACCGAAGAGATCGGCGAGCCCGCCGATGTTGTGGCCTTGTCGCTGGGGGCGGAGTTCGCCGCGATGGCCGCCCTTCGGGCGCCCGGGCTGGTCCGATCGCTGACCCTCATCGCCCCGACGGGCTTCGGCCAATCCAGCCCACAGGGAAGCGACACCCTCGCCCTGCCGTTTCGGATCCCCCTCGTCAATCAGGCCATCTACGATCTGCTCGTGACCCGCTGGAGCATCAAATACTTCCTCGGGCTGAGCTTTTTGGGACCCATCCCCGACGATCTCATCGAGTATGGCGTTCGCACCGGTCGGCAGCCCGGCGCCGCGAACGCGCCGTACTCCTTCGTCAGCGGATGCCTGTTCACCCCCGACGTCCGCCAGAAGGTCTACGCCCGGGTCTCGCAGCCGACCCTGGTGCTGTACAACCAAAGCGGCTTCGTCGGCTACGATCGGCTCCCAGGCTTCGTCTGGGAGCGAGAACACTGGCAGAGCGTTGAGCTGAAGCGCTCCAAAGATCTGCCCCAGTTCGAAGAACCCGATGCGGTCTTCCGACAGCTCGACCGGTTCTGGTCGTCATCGGTGACCACGGTGTCATGGGAAGAGTGAGCCAGACTCGGTAAACTGAGCCTCTGCCGGAGGCGCCGATGTCTGTTCTGTTCCTGCTCCTGTGCTCCCTGTCCGCATGGTCCGCCGACCTCTCCACCGCCATCCAGGGCAGGTGGTACCTGTATTTTGACCCGGCGACCGAGGAGCGGCTGGCGGTGATGCAGGCGGTGCTTGTCACCCCCCCACCGACGATGACCGCCCTCGATGCCAAGTTCGGAGCCACCGAACACGCCGACTTCGCCCGACAGGCGCTCAGCCTCGCCACAGCAGACCCGGACGCTCCCCGGGTCAAGCAGATGCAACAGTTCCTCAACCGCGCCAACGACTCCTGGCTTGAACTGGGCGAGCAGACGTTGACCATCCATTTTCGGAACCTGACGACGGGCGAATTGGACCATCAACACCGACCGTACCGAACGCTTGAGGACTCTGAAACCCACCTCGTGATCCAGATCGTCCACGATGAATCGACGGTCGAGACGCTGACATTGAGCGTGGAAGGTCCCAATTTGCGACTTGCAGACGTGGGCGTGCTGAAGCGGGTTTCCCGTTGACATGTCAAGCATGTTCTTTGTGCCACTTCGAGAGTGGCATACCATTTTGCGATGCAACATTCTGACATGCATGATTTGCATCTCTTCGTTGTTGTGCCCTTTTTCGGCGGAGAGATTAGATCCAGAGGCCATGCGCATCGCTCTTCTGTTTTTGGTTCTGGGGTGTCAGGAACCCTTCGACACCGACCGACACGACCTTCGGGGGTTCCGGATCGCTGCCATCGGCGTCGACGATGGCCTCGCCCGGGCTGCCGTGTGGAGCGGTGACGGGCCGTGGCATGAAGCGTCGCCCACCCTGGTATGGTCCCTCGACGGCGCGCCTCTCGGTGAGGGCTTCGATGTCACCGTTACCGCTGGTGGATTGCTGGAGCTGGACGCCACCGCGCCCGATGGCCAGACCCGCTCGGCGACGGTCACGGTGCAATCCGCCCCGTTCTCCGCGTTGTCGGTCTCTCGGGGCGCGCTGGTGATTGGGGAGGATCTCTCTTTGGATGGGCGGCGGTCGCTCTCCGCGGATCCGGTGGATGTTACGGCGCCGTCTGGGAGCGCGATGCGGCTGACCCTCTCTGGCGTGGGCGCAGATCAGTCCGCGCGTTGGATGACGGCGGGGGGGACGATTCTGGAGGTCGAGACCGACGCGGCAGACTTCTTCGCGGAAGAGATTCGCTTCGATGACGGCGAGATTGAGGTCCGCGCCCCCGTGGACGACGGGCTGTATCCTGGCCTCGCGTTGGTCGTTGATGGGGAAGGGGACAACAGCTGGCTGTGGTTCGACGCTGCCGTTGGGGTGGACACGACCGCGCCGTTCGCCCACCACCGCGGCCGGCTGATGCCCTCGGATGATTCCGTAGGGGCCGGGCTTATCGCTGCGACGCTTGAAGAGGACGCGATCAGCGGTGTGCGACTCTCAGATGTACAGGTCGTCGAAGATGCACAGCAGCAGGATGAGCTGGAGTGCATCCCGGACGGCGCGGAGACCTTTGAGATCGCCTGGATTGCAGAGGGCCGGTGTCCTCGACCGGACGTCCTCGGCGCGCGCGTCGTGTTGGAGGTGGAGTGATCTGGGCGCTGGTCTCCATCGCGGCGGCCGCGCCGCTCGAGGGTGTGGTCCGCCGCCGCGGCTCAGGTGATCCCATCCCCGCCGCAGAGATCCGCCTCGGCGGTGACGTGTTGGGGCGGAGCGGCCCAGATGGCCGGTTCGTGGCCGAGGTTCCTGAGCAGGGGAGCGCCCGACTGGTCATCTTCGCCGCGGGGTATCGGCCCGCTGAGGCGGTGGTGACCCTTCCGACGGATGCATCGGTGGCGGTTTACCTGGAGCCTGCGGCGGCGGAGCCGGAGATCGTCATCGAAGCCCGGCGCAGCTCGCCGCATGCGGTGCGGCGGGTCCTGGACCGGGAGCGGGTGGAAGAGACGCCCGGCACGTTCGTCGATCCCCTTCGGTTGATCCAGACGCTTCCTGGTGCTGTGGTCACCCCCGAGTATAGCCCCACCGCCGGAGAGGTGGTTCTTCGCGGCTCCGGGCCGGGCGAGTCACGGATCTATTTCGATGGCGTCGAGCTTCCATATCTGTACCACTTTCAGCAGTATGCTTCGATCGTTCATCCGCGTCTGCTCGATGAGGTGGCGGTGTACCCGTCCGCCTTCAGCGCGGCGTATGGGGACGCGACGGGGGGAGTGGTTGCGGTGAAGACGCGGGAAGCGGAGACCGACCGTCCCCATGGAAGCGCGGAGATCAACCTGATCACGGTGGGGGGGGCGTTGACCTCTCCTGCCGGTGAGGCGGGCGCGGTTTCGCTGTCCGGTCGCCGGAGCTTCGCCGATCTTCGAGAGAGCAGCAACGACCAGTATACGTTCTGGCCGGTGTTCTGGGACTACCTGGCCCGATACGATCGGGTCCTTGAGCCCGGCCACCGGATCTCCATCACCGGCCTCGGGGCCGGGGACACCTACGGCCGCTTCGCCGGAGATGCTGCGTCCCTGGATCCGCTGGAGCAGGCGTCGAACCCCGACTTCGACTTCAGCCGCCGGTTCCATAGCCTGTTCCTTCGGGATGACCTGACCGGGGGCTGGGGGCGTGCCCAGACCGTGCTGGCCTACGTCGACGACCGGTGGTCGGGCGAGCTGGATGCGGCCCGGCAGCTTCGGGAAGAGCGGTATGCCTGGCTGCGGCAGAGCACCGTGCTGCTGCCGCGGGATTGGCTGCAGCTGCACGTCGGCATCGAGTCCAAGCTCGCCTGGGTGTCCCGTGAGGTCGAGACGGAGCGGGCCTGGGTCGAGCTGGCCGCTGAGGCGCCGCTGCTCAACCGCGGCGTGTCCCAGGACGAAGACGTCCAGCGTCTGACCGGCGGGCTGTGGGTCGAGCCGCACTGGCTTCTGGGGACGACGCGGGTGCAGACCGGCGTCCGAACCCAGTGGGACACCGCCTCGAGCAGCCTCGTCGTGGATCCCCGACTGACCGTACAGTCTGAGGTGGGCGTGGACTGGCAGATTCGGGCGGCGGCCGGCCGGTACAGCCAGCCACCGCCCCTCGACGCGCTCTCGCAGACCGCCGGCGATCCGACGCTCACACCGGCGCGTTCCGAGCATGTCGCCCTCGGCGTGGACCGTGAGATTCTGGAGCGGCTGGAGCTGGCCGTCGACGGATGGGCCAAGCAACTTCGGGACATCGTCGTCGCGGATCCCGGTGAGGCGCCGAAGCTGGAAGATGGGTGGGCCGCGGGCGTCGAAGTCACCACCCGATACCGGATCCGGGAGCGGTTCTTCTCCTCGATCTCGGCGAGCTTGGGGCGGGCCCGCCGGGCCGACCGGCCGTTTGCCTATGACCAGCCCTATGCCCTCAATGCGATCGCGAGCTGGGATGTGAGCCCGAAGTGGAACCTGGGGGTGCGGTACCGGTACGCCGCGGGGCTGCCGTTTACGCGTATTGAAGGGGGCGTCTATAACGGTGATACGGACGCTTATGAGCCGGTCTTCGGAGGGGTTAACGGCGCGCGACTCGGTGATTATCAAAAGATTGATGGGGTGGTACGGCGGACCCAGGCGTTCCGGCGATGGACGCTGACGCTGTATGCCGAAGGATGGTACGTCCCGCCCCAGGGGAACGCCTTATATCCGGTCTATAACTATGACTTTTCGGAACAGGCGCTGGTCGCAGGGCCGGTGTTTGTGCCCCTGGTCGGGGGCCGGATCGATTTCTAAGAGGAGCCTCGCGCATGACCAACAATGACAAGCACTTCGAAGATCTGATGGATTTTCCAGCAGAGATGACCTTTCGCGTCGTCGGCGATGCGACGGCGCTGTTCCGTGCGGCGAGCGAGTCGGCGGTGTTTGAAACCCTCGGGCGCGCCGCGTCCCCCGTCGCCGTCCAGCCGTCGAAGGGGGGAAAATATTGGGTCGTTCGTCTGACGGTGACCGTGGACAACGCCGATGAGATTCGGGCGCTGTACCAGGCGCTCAATGGCGTCGACGGCGCGCGGATGGTGATGTAATCGCTGCGTAGTTGAGGGTGTCATCCGGGATCCTCCAGGTGACATCTCGACGCGTTCGGGGGTAGAGGATTGATCGAAACGGGCCTGGGTTGATAGAAAAAGTGTGTAGCTCAACCTAAGGCAGCGGTCTGATCGGGGACTTCGAGCTGGTTTGACTTTACATGTCAAGCCCGGCTCCGGTACACTCCCCGCGATGGTGGCCCCACAGGCCGGCGAGGAGCGCTTGATGGCCCTGTTCCGAAGAAATCAATCGGTGGTCGGTCTGGACATCGGGTCCAGCCACATCAAGCTGTTGCAGCTTGAACATGACGCCCGCGCCCGCCGGTGGCGGCTGGTCAGCTTCGGGATGACCGAGCTGCCCCCCGAAGCCATCGTCGATGGGGCGGTGATGAACTCCAACGTCATCATCTCTGCGGTCAACGAGCTGCTCACCCGCCACCGGGTCAAGACCAGCAGCGTCGTGGCCAGCGTGTCTGGAAACGCCGTCATCATCAAACGGATCAACCTTCCGCAGATGAACATGGACGAGCTCGAAGAGTCCATCCGCTGGGAAGCCGAACAGTACATCCCCTTCGACATCAATGACGTCAACATCGACGTCCAGATCCTCGACGGGGCCTCGGATGACCCCGGACAGATGGAAGTGCTCCTGGTCGCCGCCCGCAAAGACCTCGTCAACGAATACATCAGCCTGATCCAGCAAGCCGGGCTCAAGCCGGTGGTCATGGACGTCGATTCGTTCGCTGTGGCCAACATGTTCGAGCTCAACTACGGCAACCTCCAGGGCAGCATCGCCCTCATCAATATCGGCGCCAGCAACGTCAACATCCACGTGCTGCGCGACGGCGTCAGCGCGTTCACCCGCGACATCGGCGTCGGCGGCCGGCAGTTCACCGAAGAGATCCAGCGCGCCCTCAACGTGTCCTATGAGGTCGCCGAAGCGATGAAGGTCGGCGGCGACACCACCGAGCACAACGCCATGGTGCCGCAGGAGATTGAGCAGGTGCTCAGCGCCGTCAGCGAGACCCTGTCCAAAGAGATCCAGCGGTCGCTGGATTTTTATCTGTCGACCTCGGCCAGCAGCGGCCTGTCACAGGTCTATCTGTCCGGCGGAGCCGCCCGGACCCCGGGGCTGTCTCGGGCCATCAACCGGGAGACCGGCTTGCCGGTCGAAGTGGTCGACCCGTTCCGGGCGATCGACATCGACGAGCGCGCCTTCAACCCCGCCTACCTCCGCGACGTCGCCCCCCAGGCCGCCGTCGTGGTCGGTCTGGCGACCCGCCGGCCAGGGGACAACTGAGCGATGATCCGGATCAACCTCGTCCCGCAGAAGCGGAACCGAAGACAACAAGCGGTTCAGAACGAACTGACCCTGTTCGGCGTCGGGTTTATCGTTCTTGTCGCCCTGCTCGCGGCCATCTATGGGGTGGGCGTCGTCAGCGCCGGCAACCTGGAAGGCTCAAACAAGAAGCTCCAGGACACCATCTCCCAGCAGCAGGTCATCATCCAGCGGATGGAAGCCACCCGCGACGCCCGGCGCGACCGCGAAGAGCGCCTGCGGGTCATCAAGAAGCTCAAGCTCTCCAAGACCGGGCCCGTGCGGATGCTCGCGGAGCTCTCTGATGCCACCCCCGAGAAGCTCCAGCTGACCTCCCTCGAAGAGTCCGACCAGAAGGTCAAGCTCTCCGGAATCGCCGCCAACAATGAGGTCATCAGCCAGTTCCTCAGCAACCTCGAGCGCTCCCTGTATTTTGATGACGTCTTCCTGAACGCCATCGACCAGACCGACGTCTCCGGGCGGAAGCTCAAGAGCTTCTCCATCTCCGCTCGCCTCGTGATCTTCCGCAATCCCAACGCCGAAGATGAAGACGGCAAGCCGAAGGAGACGCCGTGAACTTCAACGACCTCATCGAGCGTCTCTCCCGGACCCCGCGCTCGCAGCGGCTGCTGCTGTATGTGGTGATGTATGTTGCGCTGATCGGGCTCTTCGGCTTCCTGCTGTTTATGCCGCTCAACAACCGCCTCTCCACGCTCCGCGCCAACGAGACCAAGTTCAACACCCAGCTCCGGGACATCCAGCGGCAGGTCACCAGCGAAGACAAGCTCAAAGAAGAGCTCAAGCGCGTTCTCGAAGACCTCAAGCTCGCCATCAAAGAGCTTCCCGAAGAACGCGAGATCGACGATCTGCTCAAGAGCTTCAGCTCCATGGGCAAGAAGGCCGGCCTCGACGTCCGGCAGTTCCAGCCCCTTGAAGAGAAACCCCGCGAATACGTCGCGGAAGTCCCCGTCGCCCTTCAGCTCATCGGCAGCTACCATGAAGTCGCCATGTTCTTTGACCGGCTCTCCAAGATGAGCCGCATCGTCTACTTCGAAGACATGAAGATGACCATTCAGGAAGAACGCGGGGGGAAGGTCTACCTCAATGTGACCGGCAACGCCGTCACCTTCCGGTTCCTCTCCGATGAAGAGATCGAAGAGCAGAAGAAGAAGGCCGAAGCCAGCAAGAAGGGAGGACGCCGCCGATGAGCGCATCCGCCGCGTTGAACGCGCTGCTCTCTGTGTCCCTGTTCGCCCTCATCGGGTGCACCGGCAACACCGTCGGGGGGACCGTCAACACCCCCAAGCGGCCCCCCATCCCACCCGGGCAGTCGACCAACGACGCCCTGGACGCCGCGATCGCAGAGCAGGCGGGCTACAACTACACCCCCCAGGGCAAGCGCGATCCGTTCCGGTCGTTCATCACCGTCGAACAAGCCGGGCCAGAGCTTGAACAGCTCGGCCCCCTACAGACGTTCGAGGTCGACCAGTACTCGCTGGTGGCCATCGTCTGGAACACCGCCCGCCCGATGGCGCTGGCCGAAGACCCCGATGGGACCGGTCATGTCATGGAGCGGGGGACCTACATCGGCCGCAACTGGGGGAAAGTCACCCAGATCAACGCCGACCACATCATCATCACCGAAGAATATCAGACCATCGACGGCGAACTGAGCGTCGACACCATCCGGCTCGACCTTCCCGTCGAAGACCTGTAAAACCCCGTCGAAGACCTGTAGAATCCGCACCCCTGCTGTACCGTGCTGTCGAGGATCCCTATGCGGTTGCGCTCCATCTCCCTGGCCCTGCTTCTCTCTGGCGCTGTCCTGGCCGGTCCTGTCCTTGCTGAAGAGCTCCACTTGCAGGCGCTCTCCGTCTCCTCCGGACAGACCGCCGACCGCGCCGAGCTGGTCCTCACCCTCAACAGCTCGGCCCAGGGCACCGCGGTCAGCGCCTTCCCGATGACCAACCCCGACCAGCTGGTCGTCGACGTCGCAGACGCCCGGATCGATCCCGACCTCGCGCTCGACGGGGCCGGTGATCTCGTCCTCGGCGCCCGGGTAGAGACCATCACCGACGACCAGGGCGTCATCGGCCGCCTCCGCCTCCAGCTCGCC
>JBCBLB010000205.1:0-13912 GCA_038520555.1 Myxococcota bacterium
CATTAATCGCGGCGGTGTTGGCTGCGACCGCGGTCGTGTTTGTGAGAATCGCCTCATCGCTGATGGCGATCGCGGCGGTGTTTTTAGCGACTTCATCGCGCAGGGTCTGGATGCTGGGCTCTGTGAGGTAGCCCTGCTCATTGACCCAGGCTTCCGAGGCGTACGGCTGATCTTCAAGGGCGGTGAGGCGGGTGTCGACGTCGGAGACGCTGGCGTCCAGCGCATCGAAGTCTGTAGAGAGCTGCTCCAGCTCGGCGGAGTCGTCTGACTGCTCCTGCAGCGACGCCTCTGCAGCGGCGAGCCGCACGGTGAGGTCTTCGTTGGCGGTCTGCAGATCGATGATGTCGTTCTGCAGCTCTGCGATCTGTGCATCGACATCATCGGCACGACACCCGGCCATCAGGATGGCCAGAAGGGTAACCTTGCGCATTATCGGGACTCCGATTCTGGGGGGGGGAGACTTGGGAATCGGAGGCTACCATTCTTCCCCATTGGATTCTATGGCTCCGTGGGGATGTCGCTGAGGCTTCGCTTTCGTCATTCATCTGAGGGACACAACGAAGCGCCCCCCGGCGGTGAGCCGGGGGGCGGATGCAAGCGCGGGCTGTGTCCCGGCGGATGTGTCCCGGCGGATGTGTCCCGGCGGAAGTGTCGCGGCGGAAGTGTCGCGGCGGAAGTGTTTCAGTGAACGGTGGTGGCTTCTTCTTCTTTGGTCTCTTCGTCGCTGCTGCCGTCGTCGTCGTCGGGGGTGACTGGGATGGCCTCAATCTCGAGGGTCTCGGTGTCGTCGTCTTTCTTGACGGTGAGCTTCGCGACGCCGCCGTCCTGGAGGTCGCCGAAGAGCATGATGTCTGCGAGGGGCTGCTTGATGTTCTGGTGAATCACGCGGCCCATCTCACGGGCGCCGAACTCCGGCTTGTAGCCGCGGTCGGCGAGCCATGCGCGGGCGTCGGCGTCGGCGACGATCTCGACGTTGCGTTCGGCGATCTGCTCGTTGAGCTGACCGAGGAACTTGTCGACGATCTTGATGACCACTTCCTGGGGCAGGGGGCCGAACTGAATCAGGGCGTCGAGTCGGTTTCTGAACTCGGGGGAGAAGGTCCGGGCGAGCGCCGCGGTGACCTTGTGTTCGCCGCCGCGTTCGCCGAAGCCCATGGTCCGGGTCGACGCTTCGCGGGCGCCGGCGTTGGTGGTCATGATGAGGACCACGTTCCGGAAGTCCGACTTCTTGCCCGTGTTGTCGGTCAGCGACGCGTGGTCCATGACCTGAAGCAGCAGGTTGTAGATGTCGGGGTGGGCCTTCTCGATCTCATCGAGGAGCAGCACACAGTGCGGGGTGCGGTTGATCGCTTCGGTCAGCAGACCGCCCTGGTCGAAGCCGACGTATCCCGGAGGCGCCCCGATGAGGCGGCTGGCGGCGTGGCGCTCCTGGTACTCCGACATGTCGAAGCGGTGGAACGCGATGCCCATGGTGTTGGCGAGCTGCTTGGCGAGCTCGGTCTTGCCGACACCGGTGGGGCCGGCGAACAGGAAGCTGCCGACCGGCTTGTTGGGATCCTTCAGGCCGGCGCGGGACAGCTTGATGGCGTTGGCGACCTGGCGGACGGCCTCGTCCTGGCCGTAGATGACCTGGAGCAGGTCTTCGGTGAGGTCGGAGAGCTGCTTGCTCTCTTCGGTGGTGACGCTCTTGGGCGGGATCTTGGCCATCCGCGCGATGGTGGCTTCGACGTGCGCAAGGGTGACGACCTTCTCCCCGGCAAGGCGCACAGCTGCGCCCGTCTCATCGATGACGTCGATGGCCTTGTCGGGGAGCTTGGACTCGGTGAGGTGCTTGGCGGCGAGCTTGACCGCGGCTTCGACGGCGTCGTCGGTGTACGTGATCTCGTGGTGCGCCTCATAGACCTTCAGCAGGCCCTTGAGGATCTCGATGGCTTCTTCTTCGCTGGGCTCATCGAGGTCGATGATCTGGAAGCGCCGGGCGAGGGCGCGGTCCCGGCCGAAGGCCTGCTTGTGCTCCTTGTGGGTGCTGGCCCCGATGCAGCGGAGCGCGCCCGACTGCAGGGCGGGCTTGAGAAGGTTGGAGGCGTCCATGGTGCCGCCGGTGGTGGCGCCAGCGCCGACGAGGGTGTGGATCTCGTCGATGAACAGGATGGCCCCTTCCTTGTCCTCAAGGCCGTTCATGACGCCCTTCAGCCGCTCTTCGAAGTCACCGCGGTACCGGGTCCCCGCGAGGAGCGCGCCCATGTCGAGGGCGTAGATGGTGGCGTCTTTGAGGGTGTCAGGCACCTCACCGGCGTTGATCTTGCGGGCGAGGCCTTCGACCAGCGCGGTCTTGCCCACGCCAGGGTCGCCGAGGAGCAGCGGGTTGTTCTTGCGGCGGCGGGCGAGGATGTGGACGATCCGCTCGATCTCGGTCTCACGGCCGATGAGGGGATCGATAAGCCCCTTGGAGGCCTTCTCGACGAGCTCAGTGGTGTAGGCCTGCAGCGGCTCAGAGCTGTCATCCCCCTCTTCGCCAGAGTCGTCTTCGCCGCCGGCCGGCGCCTTCTGCTTCTTCTGGGGAAGGGCGTTTCCGTCTTTGGAGATGCCATGCGAGAGGTAGGTGGTGAGGTCGACGCGCTTGACGCCCTGCTTCTCCAGCAGATAGACGGCGTAGCTCTCCGGCTCGCGCATCAGCTCGACGAGGACCGCGGTGCCGTCCAGGGTCTCCTGGCCGGAGTGCTGGACGTGGAAGGCGGCGCGCTGGAAGACCCGAGAGAACGCGATGGTCTGCTGGGGGTCAAGCTCGCGTCCTTCGGGGAGCTTTTCGACTTCGTTGTCGAGGTATAGGGTCAGGTCGCGCTCAAGCTTGTCGAGCTTGGCGCCGCAGGCCTTCAGCGCCTTGGCGCTGCCAGGATCGTGGAGCAGGGCCAGAAGCACATGCTCCAGGGTGAGGTATTCGTGCCGGCGCTTCTTGGCTTCGTCCATCGCCCGAGAGAGCGCGACGCGCAGATCGTCTGCGAGTTTCATGCGATTCCACCGTCTACAGAGGGAAGGAGGGACATTGAGCCCGCGGTTTTCTTTGGGTACAGCATCATTCGGGCTCAGTGGTAACCATCAGCGGGTAGTTCGCTTCCCGCGCGATGCGTATGGTCTTTGCGGCTTTCGCCTCAGCGACCTCATGCGAGTAGGTCCCAGCAATACCTATACCCGAGTTGTGCACCGTCAACATGATGCGCGTCGCCGACGCCGGGGTATGGTGAAAAATCTGCTCCAGGACGTAGACGACGAAGTCCATGGGCGTGTAGTTGTCATTGTGCAGCACGACCTTGTGGCGCTCCGGCTTCTTGACCCGGTCGAGGACCTGTACGTCTTCTTTTCTGTCCTTGCGCGTGTCGTTCTTCTTGCTCATCCGATTGCCTCAACCACTTGTGGACTCAACCACTTTACGCATGTTCATACTTAGACACCGTCGCCCCAGGCGACCAGTCGCTGCCCGACGGCCCGTCCGGCGACGTTTTGGATGGTCGCCCATGGCCAGGGCGCTGTGCCCGCAAAGATCGACGGGTCGATGCGCTGCAGCGCGGCGACGACCGCCACAGCCAGCGCGTCCTCATCTCCTGTGAGGACTTTTAGCCCGATCGACAGTTTTCGCATCGGCAACATGATGCAAAACACACCATCCGCCCCGATCTTGCCTGCATAGGGCTCAGTGATCCGCGCATGGATCGTCAGATCGATGCGCCCGTCTCCGCTGGTCAGCCGTGGGTGCCTCTGGATCGCCTGGGCCACCCGCTGCGCACGCGCATCCGCACTCACCCCCATCCAACCCCACGCTCGGGCCATCCCCATCACAGACACATAAAACGTCGGCAGCCCGCAGCCATCCACCCCAAGCCCCGGCGCCTCTCCGCTCCACCGCGCCACCTGCCGGGTGATCGCCTGCTGTAGCGGATGGGTCGGCGAGAGGTAGTCGCGCATCGACCACCCCCGCTTCAGACAGGCCGCCAGCATCAGCGCATGCTTGCCCGAGCAGCAGTTGTGGACGTCGGTGAACGGCTCGCCCGCCCGGATCATGGCGTCGCGGGTCGGCGCATGAAGCGGCGCCGTCGCCCCACATTGGAGGGCATCTTCCGGCACGCCGAAGCGCTCCAGAAGGCCACGAACCAACGCGATCTGGTCGGGTTGGGCGCTGTGGCTGGCTGAGGCGATGGCCAGCGCTTCGGGCGACAGCTCCGGATCGCCCATCACATCCAGACAGGTCCAGGTCTGGATCGGCTTGGCGGCGGACCGCCAGGGGCTGTATCGCATCGGGCCCGATGCGTAGACCACCTCTGGCGCGTTAGGGTTGGCGAAGGACATCGCCACGACGCGGACGGGGTGCGTCGTCTCGACGAAACCGCTGCGGAGACACAGGACGTTCATGGCGCTGACTAACCCTCTCAAGACCCATCGTCCCGGTCCAACAAACGCTTCAGGGTTTCTGACGGCCATCCTTCTGATCATCGCCTGTGATGGCTCGCCCGTTGATCCCATCGACGCCGCCATGGCCACCGATCCCCGGATGGTCCCGCCGCTCCTCGAGCAGATCGAAGACCCGGTTGCGCGCATCGCGGTCATCCATCGCCTCCTCAACCACCACCCCGAGCAGGCCAACCTGCTCTGTCCACAGCTCCCCGCGGGTCCGGAGCGCCGTCGCTGCGACACCATCGCCCGGCGTCCGCACCTGTGGACCGCTCGCCCGGCGCCCGCCGCGGTTGAGACGCGCTCGGCTCCGGGGCCGGCCTCGACGCGGCTTCAGCCGACCCGGTGGCCGCCCGCCGCCCAGGCGGCAGGCTGCGACACCCTCGACGCTGAAGCGCGGTGGCGGGATGAGTGCGTCTTTCAAACCGCAGAGACCCTCATCAACGACAGGGGGCCGGACGCCTATGCCGATGCCGCGGCCCTCTGTGCGTCTTCGGGGCGGTTTCAGAGCGATTGCCTCGCTCACCTGATGCCCGCGATGATCGGAGATGTGCCCGCAGTCGATGCGCCAGAGTTAGCATGGGATGCTGTGATTCGGCGAGGCCAGATCCTGCGGTCGTTCTGGGGCGGGCACGATCCCGGCTTCGCCCCGGTTGTGGCCGATCGCTTCTGGTCAGAGGTCCTCGCGCGCGCCTATGACCGCGCGCCTGAGGTTCATGGGGTGCTCCTCGACGTCCTCCCCGAGCCGGCCGCTCCGCACATCCGCGCCTCCGCGGCGCTGCGGCTGATGGAGCTTCATCGAGAGGGCGGCGATCTGAAGGCCTGGGAGCAGCGGCTGGCGTCTGCCCTCGCTCGCCGGGACCGCTCAACGTCGCCGTCGATCTCCCGGGATCCCCGGGTGGTCGCGGACCGGTGGCCTCGCGATCGCGGCGGAGATGGGGAGATCCCGGCCATCGCCTATGTGGGGCAGTCCCGGCGGACCGTGAGCCCCGAGCCGGCCATCGATCGGCGGATCGCGTTGGTCGAGGCTGCGGCGCGGCAGCGGCCTCCGCTACGGGATGTGGTATCCGATGCCCTCGATGATTCAGACCCGCTGGTGCGGTGGACCGCGGCGCGGTTGATGGAGGCGATGCGATGATCCTGTGGTTGTTGGCCTGCTTCGGAACTGCAGAAGACCCGCTGTCCGATGAGGCCCTCCTTGCGCTGTATATCCAACAACCCGAGGCGGCTGTCGAGCGGTTGATGGCTGTCGAAGATCCGATCGTACGGATGGGGGTGTTGGAGGCGTTGTTGCTGTCTCATCCGGAGATCGCGCCGGAGCTCTGTCCGCTGCTTCCCGAGGGGCCCGAGGCGATCCGGTGCAGCCGCATCGTGCGCCGCCCTCATCTGTGGACGCCGCGGCAGCCGGCGCGGCCGAAGCAGCGGCCGGCCCCGGGGCCCGCCCGAACCCGCGTCCTCCCCGAGGTGCTGGACGCTCCGTATGCCTCCGTCGTGCCGCAGCCCCCCCCGAGCTGCGATTCGGGACCCGATCCGATCGGGTGCCGGATGCACAAGGCGAAAGAGGCGGCGCAGCGCCGGGATACGGCGCTCGCTGCGGGGATCTGTCAGTCGGCCCAGCCAGAGCGGTGGCGGCAGGAGTGCTTCTTTGAGGCCGCCGAACAGCGGCTGCGGCGAGATAACCCCGGCGGTTACAGCGATGCGGTGGATTTGTGTGCCTCGTCGGGGTCCTTCGCTTCGGACTGCCTGCTGCATCTGCACTGGGTGCTCACCCCTCGGGTGCCGCCATCGACGGCCCCGAAGCCTGCGTGGCGTCCTGTCCTCCGCTCGGTCCAGGTGGTCGAGGCGCGGTGGGCCGCAGAGCCGATCTTCGCCGGCTGGGCGGCGGATCGGGTCTGGGCGGGTGTGGCGATGCATGCCGTGATGCAGGCCCGGGAGGTCACCGGCGATCTGCTCGATCACCTGCCCGCGGCGGCGGCGCCGCACATCCGCTCTGCGGTGGCGATGCGGTTGGTGGAGGACGCAGAGCCCGCTCCGCGCCTCTCGGATTTGCAGACGCGCCTGACAGCGGCCCTCGCCCGCCGGGTCGAGGCGCCGATGCGCCGGGGGCAGCCGGTCAAACCATCTGGATACTTCGACCTGTGGCCTGAGGACGGTCCGGGTGAGGAGACGTTGCCGGCGCTGCCGTATCTGGGGGCGAGTCGACGGGTGACGAGCGCGGATCCGGAGGTGGACGGCGTGCTGGCCCTGCTGGAGGCTGCAGCACGCCAGGACCCGCCTAAATCAACCGTTTTGGCGGACGGGGCCGCACATGAGGCAGAAATTGTGCGGCGAACAGCGGCGCGGCTGCAGGAAAAGATCGATATACCTCCCGGCAAGTAACCCCCACGCCATGGTCGCTGGGGGCTCGAAAAGCAGGGGAGCCGTTGATGAGCGACACCATGACCCGTGGCATTCGGATTCAGGTCGAGTCAGAGTATCTGGAAGCCCAATCAAACCCGGCGATGAACCGGTGGGTGCACATCTACCATGTGACCATCACCAACGAAGGCAGCCAGGCAGCGCAGCTGGTCAGCCGGCACTGGATCATCACCAACGCCCGCGGCGAGCAGGAGCACGTCAAGGGGCCGGGCGTGGTCGGCCACCAGCCGATGCTTCAGCCCGGCCAGTCGTTTCGGTACACGTCGGGGTGTCCGCTGGACACCGCGGTGGGCACGATGCACGGCACCTACCAGATGATCGCTGAGGACGGCGAGCGCTTCGATGCGGTCATCGCTCCCTTCGATCTCGCCGAGCCCTACGCGTACAACTGATGAAGAAAGCCGAGAAGGTTCAGCAGATCATGGACATCCTGGAGCGGCTGTACCCGAAGACGCCGGTGCCGCTCAACCATGACGACCCCTACACCCTCCTCATCGCCGTGCTGCTGAGCGCGCAGACGACCGACAAGAAGGTCAACCAGGTCACGCCCGGCCTGTTCGCCCTCGCCGACAACCCCGCGGACATGGCGAAGAAGAAAGAGGCAGACATCCTCAAGCGGATCCGCCAGCTGGGGCTGGCCAAGACCAAGGCGAAGAACATCAAGCGGCTGTCGGCGTTGTTGATGGAGCGCCACGATGGTCGGGTCCCGGTCGACATGGCCGCGCTTGAGGATCTGCCCGGCGTCGGCCACAAGACCGCCAGCGTGGTGATGGCCCAGGCCTTCGGCGTCCCGACCTTCCCCGTCGACACCCACATCCACCGGCTGGCCTGGCGGTGGGGGCTGTCGAAGAGCACCA
The DNA here is from genome assembly GCA_038520555.1 of Myxococcota bacterium. Taxonomy (GTDB): domain Bacteria; phylum Myxococcota_A; class UBA796; order UBA796; family UBA796; genus JBCBLB01. Next base: position 7,719 of record JBCBLB010000205.1, read on the forward strand.
ACGTCAAGCAGACCGAGAAGGACTGCAAGCGCCTGTTCCCTCGGGATCGTTGGAACAAGCTCCACCTTCAGATCATCTTCTTCGGCCGCGAGCACTGCCCCGCCCGCGGCCACGACCCCGACGCGTGCCCGATCTGTCGCTGGGGCGGGGTCAAGCGTCGGTTGGCTCTGGAGGCGAAGCTCGGCCGCGGCGGGCCGCACCGGTATTGAATGCCGCACGATGACCGCCCGGTTGGTCTTGTCGTCGCCTTTCTGGCGTCCTCCAGGCTGACATCTGTGTCGTGCTCCGGCGCTGCGATGAGGAGACAGCTCCGGTTTCATCGGCGTGGCACCGTTTTTGCAGAACCACGGGGACAACACCCCAACTCCCCGGAGACGCGCATGCGCCCCCTCGCTGTCCTGCTTGCTGTCCTCTGCTTCCCTGGATGTGATCTCGACCCGGTCAGCTGTGACGACTTCGCCGCCACTTCGGTGATGTTGACGTTGACCAACAGCGACGGCGCCGCCATCGAAGGGGCCGCCGTATCGTTCGTCAGCGACGACCTCAGCGACGACTGCTTCGAGAACGATCCGGGAAGCTACGTCTGCGGCTATGAGGTCGAAGGCGACCTCACCATCTCCGCAGAGGCGGTCGGCTACCAGTCGCAGACCACCACCGTGACCGTCGGCGCGGATGAGTGCCACGTCATCACTGAGACGGCAGAGATGGCGCTGGCGCCGGTCGACTGAACCGATGCGATCGAGCCTTCGGTGCGCGTGCGGGTGACCGACGCCGCCGATGAAACCGTCGACGTCCCCGCGCAGACGACGGCTGTGGTCCTCTCACCGAAGAGTCTCCTTGCGGCGAGCGCCAGACACATCAGCCCTGGGATCTCATCCTTCAACGCTGAATGAATGCCAGGGCATCTTCGCGACGTGGGATTACAGCTCTGCGATCAGCTTCGCGGCGTTGCGCCTCGCGACGGCCATGATGACGCTCTGGGGGTTGACCCCTGGCGACGCCGGCAGGATAGACGCGTCGAAGACGTAGACGTTGTCGTGATCGTGGAGCCGGCCGTATGAGTCGACCGCGCAGGTGCGGCGATCCTCGCCCATCGGGCACGAGCTGAACAGGTGAATGGTGGAGATGCTCAGCTTGCCATGGGGCAGGCCGCTTCGGATCCGCCGCAGGCTCTGGAGGTCGCGGATGGGCCTTCTGTCGCCCTCAATGGGGGAGAACAGCTCGACGGCGCCGGCGGCGAACAGCAGCTGCCCGAGCCGATACAGCCCCTCGCCGAGCAGGGCGAGGTCGGCGTCGTTGAGGTCGTACTGGATGAGGGGCTGGTGAAAGACGGGGAGGTTGCGAATCTTTCCCGTGCCTTGTCCGACGGCGGCGACATAGAACACCGCGAGGCGTCGCCACTGGGACAGCAGCTCGGCCTGCCGCATGGCGCCGCCCAGCCACATCGACAGGTGCGGGATGGAGCTGTGCGAGCACCCCAGCGTGAGGTGCGGCTTGAACTCCTCGACCTGTCGAACCGGGACGCCCCAGACGGGATCATTGACTTCATCGGGGAAGCGGGCAGCGATGCGAATCATCGGGTGCATCTGTAACGAGTCCCCGATCCGCTCGCGGATGCCGCTGCGCCGCAGGATGAGTGGGGTCTGTACGGCGCCCGCGCAGACGATCACCCGTTGAAAGCGGATCCGAACCGGCGCGCCGTCTCGGGTTCCGACCGCTTCGGTGGCGCGGCCATCGGTGATGGTGAGGCGATCGATGCGTGTGCCCGGGGAGAGGCGGCAGCCGGCGTTGAGCGCCCTGGGGATGAGGGTCTCGGACATCGACTGCCGGCGGCCGGACCAGGTCCCGTCGGGGTGCTTCTCATACTTCCAGCAGCGGGGGATCTCGGTGGACTTCCAACCCAGCATCTCTGCGCCGGCTTCGAGGACATCGGAGGCCGGGGAGAGGCCATCGGGCCGGGTGGAGACGCTGAGGTCCCGCTCCAGGATGGTGAAGTGTTCTTCGAGGGTGTCCTGGCTGAAGTCATCGATCTGGTTCTTGAGGGCCCACGCGCGGAGGACCCGGGGCAGGGGGCGGTGCCAGAGGGCGGCGTTGATCTCGCTGGCGCCGCCGACGCAGCGGCCCTCGATGTAGGTGACCGAGCTCTTTCCGAAGGTCGTGTTCAGCCCGCCGTTTCGGTACTTCTGGTCCATCTCCGCGCGGGTGTAGGAGGGCGCGGACTCGATGGCGTGGTGCGCCCCCTCCTCGGCGAGGAGGACATCATGGCCGGCCGCCGCGAGCATCGACGCCGCGGTGGCCCCGCTGGGCCCGGAGCCGATGATCAGGATCTCACAATCCACCGTCTCTGCCATCACCGCACCTCATGAGGGGGCATCAGGGACTCCTCAAGGAGGGAGTAGTATAAGAAGCTCCCCATCTTCTCGAAGAACTGGACAAATTGCCTGCAGGGGCCGATGGGCGAAGCGCGCCATTCGTCGAGGAGCTGTTGGCGCTGTGGGATGGAGAGGGTTCGAAGCGACTGGCCGGTGCGTGCCCGAGCGTAGGCGCTGAACGCCGTGGTCAAGCCGAACATCCCGATCTGCAGGTGAGGGGACATCTGGGCGATGCGGCTGGCCATCGCGGCGGCGGTCTGCGCGGAGAGCTGCGCGTCAGGCACCACACCGGCTTGTCGGGCGACGATGGCTTCGGTCAGGCTGGAGACGGCCGGCTGGGCGCGTCTGCGGAGGGCGTCCTCAAGCATCGCTCTTCGTTAACGTATTCCTCGCCCAGATGGGTTACCCTGCCAACAGGATGACCACCGCGCAGGCCTTCAGTTGTCCGAACTGTGGGGCTTCCGTCACCTTTCCAGAGGGACGGATGTCAGACCGGTGCGCGTTCTGTGAGACGCCGTTGGTGCGCGACAGCGACGCCACATCAGAGCCGGTCGACCTCGTCGCCCCGTTCGCGTTGACCGCGCAGCAGGCCGGCGGTCGGCTCAAGAAGGCGCTGTCGGGCAAGTACCTCGCCCCGGAGTCCGTTCGCACCCGCACCCGCCCCGAAGAGCTGACCGGCGTGCTGGTGCCCTTCTGGTGCTATGACGCGCTGGCGCGCTCAGAATATACCGCCAAGGTCGGTATTTATTGGTATGAGACGCAGACCTATACGGTCACCGTCAATGGGAAGAGCGAGACCCGGACCCGACGGGTGCGACACACCGAGTGGCACCCGCTGTCCGGCACACACCTTCACACCTACACCGACCACCTCGTCAGCGGCTCCCAGGGCCTGCCCGAGGAGGAGGCCAACCAGCTCGAGCCCTTCGACCTGGGGCGGGCGTTGCCCTTCGATCCGTCCCTGCTCGCTGGCCAGATCGCAGAGCGTCCCAGCGTCAGCCACGCCGAAGCCCAGCAGACCGCCACCCAGGAGCTGGCGCACAAAGAAAACGCGGCCATCCAGCAGTTTTTGCCCGGCGATGTCAGCTCGAACGTTCAGAACACGACAACGACTGAAGTGGACGCGGTGCGTCTTGTGCTCCTGCCGGTCTGGATCGCGACCTACACCCACAAAGACCAGGTGTTCCGGATGCTGGTCAACGGCCAGACCGGCGAAGTCGTCGGCAACGTGCCGCGTTCGGGCTGGAAGATCGCCGGCGCGGTGGGGTGTGTGCTGTTTTTGATCTTCGGCGCGCTCTTCACGATCCTGGTCCTCAGCGCCGTGGCGGGGAACCTATGAGCCTGAGAGCCGTCACCTGTGAAGGATGCGGGGGCGCCGTCGCCCTGGAAGTCGGCGCCGCCATGCCGCGGTGCCTGTTCTGTGGTTCTGAAGCCCTCCGTGAACCCGAAGAGATCGATGAGTCCATCGAACCGCCGCACGCGATCCTCACCTTCCAGGTTGATGAATCGACGGCGGACGACGCGTTTCGAACGTTCGCGAAGTCGAGCTTCTGGTACCCCGACGACATTCGGCAGGCGAAACTTGAGCTGAAACGGCTTCTTCTGCCCGCGTGGCTGTGGTCGGGTCGGATCGAGACGCACTATGCCGGTTTGGTTCGGGCGGGGACCCGGTCGGGGTCTCGTCCGGTCGCCGGCAGCGAAGTCACTCGGATGGAAGGGGTGCTCATCCCCGCCTCGACCGCACTTTCCCAGAAAGAGCTGCATGACATCAGCCCCTTCACCGACGACGGCGGCGTACCCTTCGTTGAGGACGACGTCGACACCCCCTATGAGCTGGGCAGCCTGACCCGCACCGCCGCGCGACAGGCGGGCCTCGCTGCGATGGAGTCTCTCCACCAGCAACGCATCACCCAGCAACTGAGCGCCAAATCCCTCAACGTCTCCAGCTTGCAGACCGAGATGGAGGGGCGGCCGGTGTTGTTGCCCATTTATATCGGCGCTTACCGCCGGAACGACAACATCTACCGGATCGTGATCAACGGCCAGACCGGCGAGCTGACCGGAGACGCCCCGATCAGCTGGCTCAAGATCCTGGGCGCGATCATGGCAGCATTGGGCTGTGTGCTCATGGTGTTGTTGTTCATCTCCATCTTTTTGGCGATTATCAGCCAGTTTTAGACGGCTTGATTTCAAGCCGCGGGGAGTTGGTCAGTGTGGTGGTCCAGCCCATCGTTGGCGATCCAGCGAACCAGCAGATCGGGGTCTTCGCGCAAAAGCCTGGCCATATGCGGGACATAGACCGACGGCGGGGTCAACTCGGGCAGCAGCTCGGCGGCTTCGAAGCGGACCTGTTCATCGTCATGGTCGAGCAGCTCAACCAGTCGAGCGCCCACCACGCTGGCATCGCGACCCATCCGACGGAGCGTGGTGCCTGCTGCCCGCCGCACCGTGGGACTGTGGGACGTCAACGCCTCAACCACAGCCCGGGGAGCGGCGACGGCGCCAGGCATCCAACAGGCGTAGATGGCCTTGATCAGGGTGAGCACCATGCCGGGCTGGGCCCGTCCATTAAGCTGTCGGTTGAGCAGCGCGATGAGTTCAGGCAAGGCGTCTGGATCGCCCAGCTCGGTGAGGCGCTGGGCAGCGGCGAGGCGGAACAGGCCCTGGCCCTCCCACAAAATGACGCACAGGGCGTCGACCACCGCCCCTTCGGTCACCAACACCTCGCGTAGGTACCGACCCAGGCGGGTGTCTGCGGGGAACCAGTCCAGCAGCCGCACACAGCTGCGTTCATCCAGAACCGAGATGGCGTCGAGTCGCATCGCCAACGACTCGTCTTCGTTTGAGAGCATGTCTGTAATTGTTCTGCGCATGTGTTCAGTCCTCCCACAATGGTTCTATCGAACCTTTCTGAAGAAGGGGGGTCAGATTCTGTCCTTGACATCCGGATCTGATCTGATCATGCGTTCACGGGTGCACCTGCCGTCCATAGACTTCAACCAACCGATTCGGTCAGCATGCCATGAGGCTACGGACAACGGATCTCGTTCTCCTCCAAACAGATATCGGCGGTGGCATTGCTGGAGACGCGCACCTCCTCGCACAAGCCAGCACCGGCGGTGGGCGTCGTGAATCCGTTGTTCTCCACGAAAACACCGCATGTTGAACTGTTGGTGGAGGTGGTGTTCTGGAACGTCGCGCTGCCGGTCCTGCGGATATAGACGTTGGACCAGTTTCCATCACCCCCGTCGCTGATTTCAACCCATTCGAGCACGTTGTTACCGGAACTTGAGATAAACACGAGTCCCTGCCAGAACCCCGGGGTGGGCTCAGCGCCGCGCAGTCGGATGGGAGCGGCTTCAGTGCCGACAGCTTTCAGAGAACTGTCGGCCTCAACATTGAGGCGGGCATTCTCCTCAAAGACGAGCTCAGCACCCGCTTCCACCACAATGTCTTCGAAGATGTTGAGAGACGCATTGAAGATGAGCGGCGCATCGATGGCTGGCCAGGTCCCCGAGGTGTTGGCGCTTCCATTGATGATGAAGACGCCTTCTTCGGTGTTTGGCGAATAGGTCGATGCGTTGTCGAGATTGACGACCTGGTTGAGGAAGGTCTCGACGGCGCCCTGGCTGTTGCCGGTCAAGGTGTTCTCGCTGAAGTCGTTGAGCGACGCTGCGTCGCTCTCCACGACCAGCCCAAAGGTCGCGCTGTTGGTCGAGGTGACATGCCGCATCGCCACACCACCGGTGCTGCGGATATAGACGTTGGCCCAGTCGCCATCGCCTCCGCCGCTGATCTCGACCCATTCGAGCACGTTATCGA
>JBCBLB010000496.1:0-7449 GCA_038520555.1 Myxococcota bacterium
AAGCAGCTCTCTCAAGATGTCCACCGATCTCATCGGCCCCGCTCAGCTCTTTGGTGAGGATGCGTCTCATCGTCGCAGAGTCGTCGACGACGAGGATTTGAAGGCCGCTCATCATCGATTCTCGCGGTAAGTCTGGATGGTACGGTGGACATCTTGAGAGAGCTGCTTGAAGTGCTTGGAGATGCCATTGACCTCTGCGACTTCGTTGATGGTCGTCCGGGCGCACTCAGCGACCGAGACGATGTTCTTTGCGATCTCCGAAGATCCCTTGGCCGCCTCAGAGAGGTTTCGGCCGATCTCATTGGTGGTAACGGTCTGCTCCTCGACAGCGGATGAGATGGTGATCTGTAGCTGGTTGATCTTGTTGATGATCTCAGAGATCTCAGCGATTGCGCCGACCGCTGCGGTGGTGTCGGTCTGAATCGCTTCGATCTTCTGGCTGATGTCTTCGGTCGCCTTGGCGGTCTCCTTGGCCAGCTCCTTGACCTCGGTGGCGACGACGGCGAAGCCCTTGCCCGCCTCTCCGGCGCGGGCGGCCTCGATGGTGGCGTTGAGGGCGAGCAGGTTGGTCTGCTGGGCGATGGACGTGATGACCTTGACCACCTTGCCGACCTCTGCCGACGAGCGGCCCAGCCGGCTGACGGTGGTGTCGGTCTGCTGGGTGATGCTCACCGCGTTGCTGGCCACCTCCGCGGCTTCCGAGGCAGAGGACGCGATCTCGCGGATGGAGGCGGTCATCTGCTGGGTGCTGTCCGAGACGGTGGTGATGTTGACGCTCACCTGCTCCGCTGCGGCGCTCACCAGGTTCGCCTGCATCGACGTCTCTTCGGCGTTGGCGTTGAGGCGTTCGTTGGCGCGGTTGAGCTTGTCGCTGGTTTCGGCGACCTGTCCAGCAGACCCGCCGATGTTCTCAAGGATTTCATCGAGGGTCTTCTCGACGGCCTGGGCCCGCTGCTCAGCGGCGAGGCGGGCGGTGACGACGTCCCAGGTGAGCATGAAGCCTCCCGCGGCACCCTCGGCACCGCGCAGCGCATCCACCCGCAGCTCGACCTTCTCACTCCCGATGTCGACCGTCTCGCGGAACGGGAAGGCGCGGTGGTCACGCGCCCGCCGCTGCAGCTCCCCGAGCACATAGTGAAAGGCATGGGCGGGCTGGCCGACCATGGCCGCCGGCCCCATCATATGGCGACCGAACACCCGGAGCGCGTCCCCGGCGGCCGGGTTGACGTAGCGGATGACAAAGTCAGGGTCGATGAAAATAAGGCTCGCCGGGGCGCCCTCAACCATCGCCTCATAGCGGACGCTGTCTTCGTCGGCTTCGGGCTCGTCAGGAACAGCGTCCACCGCGGGAGCGACGTCTTCATCGACCTGAGCGACGTAGCCGATGAGCCGGCCGAACTGATCCCACACCCCGTTGATGATCGCTCCCAGACCAGGCCCGCCGAACGTAAGCTCCGTCCGCACGGGCAGGTTGCGGGGATCGTTGAGGGCGCGGGTCATCCGCTGGGCATAGGGAGAGAACCGGACCAGCACGCTGCCGACCATGTCCTCGACCCCGATGCCATGCTGCCGCCGCAGGCGGTCTTCGATGCCATAGAACATCCGCAGACAGGCGGGGTTGAGGTACCGAATCCGCATCTCTCGATCGGTGTAGATGACGTTGGTATCGATAGAATCCAGGATCGCCTGATAGCTCTCCGGGGGCATGCCCTGGTTGGGGTGCTCCTCTGAAGGGTGGGCTCTCTTCGGGGTGGACATGGCGACAGCTCTCGGGATGGGGGGGGACGATCAGGCGGCGGACTGCTTCATGCCCATGCGGTGGAATTCTTTGATATTGAGCAGCAACAGCAGCCGTTCGGGGAGCTTGTGAACGCCGACAAGCATCTCCTGGAGGACCGGATCCAGCGTTTCCGGGCAGGGCTCGAAGGTCGCCGAGTCCACCTCGATGACATCGCCGATCTCGTCGACCAACAGGCTCCAGGTGGCGTCTTCAACGTGGATGACGACGTTCATCGGCGGCCCCTCGCGCGGCGGCAGCCCCAACCAGCAGCGCATCTCAACGGCGGTCACGATCTGGCCGCGCAGGTTGATCAGACCGCCGATGGTCTCTGCGGTGAGGGGGATCTCTGTCATCTCCTGAGCGCGGATGACCTCCTGGACCTCCAGGACGTCGATACCCAGATAGAGTTCTCCCAGGTAGAAGGTGCAGATCTGCGTAATGTTCGACACCATTGACCTCAAGGTTCGATGAAAGTTCAGGCGGCCGTGCCGACCAGGCGGACCGGGATGCGACGAAGGACCTCTTCCACATCGAGGACCTCGGTGATGTGAGACTGGACGATGGCGTAGCCCTGAAGCAGATCGTCATCTTCAACCGGGTGGATCTTGAAGACCTCGGTCACGATGTCCACCACCTCTCCGACGATCAGCCCGATGGCGCCCTTGTCCACCGAGCGGACCACCACCCGGAGCGGCTCGTCGCGGTTGACCGGTTCGTGCTCGCCGAGCACATCGGCCAGCGAGATGAGCGGCAGGATCCCGCCGCGATACTGCACGACCTGCTCCTGGCCGACCCGCTCCAGCCGATTCTGGGGGAACTCTTCGAGCCGGGAGACCGCTGACAGCCGCATCGCCAGCCGGCGCTCGCCGACCCGCAAGAGCAGCAGGGTCTGCGCCTTCTCGGCGCTGGACTTCTGATTGTTGGTTCGTGCAAGCATCTGGCTGGTCGTCCGGGTCGACAGGCCGGCAAAACTCGCCAATCCCGGTGCATCCAGGATGAGCGCCACCCGCCCGTCCCCCATAATCGTCGCGCCAGCGTAGACCTCAAGCCCTTTCAGCGTGCTCGACAGCGGCTTGACGACGATCTCCTCTGTATCGAGGATAGCGTCCACCACCAGGCCATACCGGAGATCGCCGCAGCGGAGCACCACGATGTTCAGCTCCTCATCATCGGGATTCTCCGGCTTGGGCACCGGCGGGCGGGTGAGGGTCTTGCGCAGATAAACGATGGGCAGCAGCTGTCCACGCAGGCGATACACCGGCACCCCATGAATGTGCTCAATGCTCCTGCGGGCCGCGTCGCCTTCCAGACGAACCAGCTCATCGAGGCTGACCTGCGGCAGGGCGAACCGCTGCGCATGGCAGGTGATGATGAGAGCGGGGATGATCGCCAGGGTCAGCGGAATCCGGATCTTGACCGAGGTCCCCTTCCCCGACCGGGTCTCGACCTCGACCTGACCGCCGATCTTCTCGATGTTGGTCCGGACGACGTCCATCCCGACCCCACGGCCCGAGACGTTGGTGATCTTCTCGGCCGTCGAGAAGCCAGGGTGGAAGATCAGCTGGGTGACGTCGTGGTCGTTCATCCGATTGAGGGTCTCAGCAGAGACCAGACCACGCTCCCGGGCCCGGACGCGGACTTTTTCGAGGTTGATGCCCCCACCGTCGTCCGCGATCACGATGTTGACCTGGCCGCCTTCGTGGTACGCGCGCAGCTGCAGCTGGCCCGCCGGGCTCTTCGCCGAGGCGTTCCGCTCGGTCGGGGTCTCGATGCCATGGTCGATGGCGTTGCGGACGATGTGGGTCAGCGGATCCCGGATCGCCTCAAGGATCGTCCGGTCCAGTTCGGTGTCCTGGCCCGACATGCTCAGCTCGACCTGCTTGTCACACAGCGCTGCGGTGTCGCGAACCAGCCGGGGAAGCTTGTGCCATGCGTTCCCGATGGGCTGCATCCGGGTCTTCATGATCCGGGCTTGAAGCTCCGTCGTGATGTGGCTCAGCCGCTGGCCGGTGCTGTGGATCGCCGAGTCTTCGATGTGGTTGGTGTGCTGGAGAAGCTGGTTCCGGGCCAGGACCAGCTCTCCGACCAGGTTCATCAGCTCATCGAGCAACCGCACATCCACCCGGATCGAGCTGTTGACGATCGAGCTGCCAGAATCGGTCGGGCGGGCGGCCTTCTTCTTCGGGACCTTCGCCTTCGGGGGCGCTGCGGGGTCGCCGCTGCTCGCCGATGGCGACGAAGCCCCTTCGGCCGCAGCCGGCGCGGTGCCCTCGCTCTGGAGCTGCGCCTGAATCCGCGTCACGATCGCAGAGGGGTCAAACTCCCCCTCTTCACCCGTCTTCTCGCTCTCGGTCAAGAGCAGCCGGATCGCGTCGTTGACCGACAGCAGCGTATCGATGATGTCTCCGTCGACGGACATCGATCCATCACGCAGACGACCAAGCAGGTTCTCCCCAGCGTGGGAGACCCGCTCAAGCTTCTCGAACCCAAGGTAGCCGCACGCCCCCTTGATCGTATGAAGGTTGCGGAAGATCCGGGAGATCAGCTCCGTATCGGTCGGCTGTTGTTCCAGCGTGACCATGTCTTGATCGAGTTGGTCGAGGCTATCGAAGCTCTCGATCAAGAATTCACGGATAATTTCATCAAGTTCTTGAGACATGGGGCCCCACACAGACGTCGTTGAATGGTCCTGTGTGGTCTTTCTCGATTCGTTGCGGGTGTTTTTTAAGGAGAACTCACAAGGAATCACGTCCCATGACCTGATCCGGTGCCCCGATCCCGGATTCCAACCCGGATGTCTCAAGGTCCTGCTCGAAAGAACCGACCAGAAAAAAACGCTTCAACCCCCACAACGGCATCCGTGCATTTTTGGCATATGGACAGGTCAAGTTTGCCAACGGTTGACACGTCCATCGCCCAGAAGTGCACGCTCCCCAAATCAAAGGGGGAACCCATAAAAAAGCGCCTCCCATCGGGAGGCGCACATCAACGACCAGAGCGGGTCGGGTTCAGGGGGACGGGGGGCTCACATCGGGGGCGGTGGTGGGGGACCGCCGCCGGGAAGGGGGGGGGGCCCCGCGTTCATATGGGCCTGGATTTCGGGAACATCCGCAGCGGGCTTCCAACCATCAAAGCCCTGCTTCCAGACCAGGTGGCGCTCACCGGGCGCGGCCTTGACGGCGTCGGCGATGGCCGACGCGGGGTGCTCGCCCTGGCCGGCGGGGCCGGAGTAGTGGAAGGTGGGGTTGGGGAGGGACGGCGCGGGCGCCGGCGCAGCGGGCGGTGGGACCAGGCTCGCGATCTCAGGGACGTCCTTCCAGGCGCGCCAGCCCGGCCAACCCTGTGCCCAGATGTTGTGGGCGCCGTTGCGGTTGTTGGCGATCTTCTGGGCGATATCCTGAGCGGAGAACTGGCCCTGGCCGCCGACGCCGTTGTAGTGGAAGGTGGTCATCGGCGGCGGCGGCGGGGCGGCGGGGGGCTGGCCGCCCATCTGCTGGCCGCCCATCTGTTGGCCGCCGCCCATCATGTTGCCCATCATGTTGCCCATGGCCAGGCCCATGCCGGCGTCCATCATCGGGTTGCTGGCGCCGGGGCGGGTGGCCATCTGTTCTACGGCGTTGGCGGCCTGGAACTGCTGGTACTGGTTCATGTCGCCGAGCAGGCCCATAGAGGTCCGCTTGTCGAGCATCTCCTGGACCTTGGGCGGCAGCGAGATGTTCTCAACGACGAAGTCGGTCAGCTTGACGCCATAGTTCTCTTCGAACCAGCCGGTCATCTTGGCGCACAGCGCCTCACCGAGGTCCATATACTGCGAGGCGAGCCGCAGGACGGGGATGTTTGCCTCACCGACGGTGTCGACGAAGCCGCTGACCAGCTTGCGCTTGAGCTGGCCGGTGATCTCCTTGGTCTCATAGACGCCGACGTTGCCGACCAGCTCGCGCAGGAACACGTCTGGCTTGACGATGCGGAAGCTGTAGGCGCCGAAGGCGCGGATGCGCACCGGGCCGAGCTTGGGGTCTTCGAGCATGACCGGCTGGGGGGTGCCCCACTTCTGATCGATGAACTGCCGGGTGCTGACGTAGAAGATGTCGCCTTTGTAGGGATAGTTGAGCTGGTACTTGATGCTCTCGAAGAAGCTCATGATGGCTTTGGTCCGAGAGCTGATCTCATAGGTGCCCTCAGAGAACACCTCACTCAGCTGGCCTTCATTGACAAAGACGGCGGCCTGACCGGGGCGAACGACGACCTTGCCGCCATCCTGGATGGCCTGGTTGAAGACGGGGTAGCGGTAGACCAGCGTCTGCCGATCGTCCTCCATCCACTGAATGACGTCCAGGAATTGGGCCTTGGCGTGGCCTTTGAGGGTGTCCCAGATGCTCATTGACGCTCCTTCGATGGAATCAAGAAAAAAGGGAAGAGTCCTGCTCGCACTGTACAGGGTGCCCAGCGGCTCTCCCCTCTGGTATTCGTCCTGACCGGCAAGATCATTGCCCGCGGAGAGAGAAGGCGGGTTCTCTACGTGGTGCGCCGCCGTTCACTCGACCGGCTAGCATCTGAGCATCTGAGCATCGGGTCCGGCCGTCACGGCGGGCTGAAGGAGACCGTGTAGATGATGTCGAAGTCCTCACCGTCTTCGCTGACGACCCAGATGTCGATGGGCGCAGTGGTCTCTTCGGTCACGTCGTCGAAGTTCAGCTCTCCGGAGGCGCCCTGAACGTTGATGGTGCCGCCGGACTCCAGGGTGGCCTGCGCGGTGCTCCAGCTCTCGGCACCGACACGGACTTCCGTGCCATCCGACAACCGGCGGAGGCCTCTGGCCACGTTGATGCCGGAGTACTCCCCCTCTCGAGAGAGCGCCCAGCTCGTTCCATATGCGATGAGCCAGGCCGCGTCGAAGGCGTGGGCGGTGTAGTTGAAGTCTGAGACGTCTCCAGAGAACTCCGCGGCGTAGGCCGCCGTGAAGAAGTCATAGACCGAGCCGCTGGAGATGGCCGGGGCAGTGCCGCGGATGAGCGGATAAAGCGCTGCGGCGTCTCCTGTCGCAGCCAACATGTCGCTGCTCTTGGCGGTGTCGGCGAGAAACAACGGCGTCATCGGGTAGCTGTCCAGCGCGGCGAGGGCGTTGATGAACGCGCTGCTGTCGTTGACATCTGAGGAGAAGAAAAGCAACTCCTCGTGCCCTCCCTGCACGGCGTTGACGACCGCGGTGCTGAGGTTGTTGTCGTTAAACAGATACAGTGACGCGGCGCCGTCCTGGGACTCGAAGCGGTCTTTGAACACGTTGGCCAACCCACTGCCGTAGGCGCCGTCCTGGTAGATGACCCCTGCGTTGAGAACGTCACGACCGATGAGATCGTCGGCGATGACCTGCCCCTGCAGCGAGTCCGGCGGCGCAGTTCGCCACAACAGGCCCGGCGCATCATCGGTGGCGCGCAATCCGTCGAGGTCGGTCAGCGAAGGGCTGGTCGCCGCCGGAGAGATCAACAACGTCCCTGAGCCCTCCAAGGCGTTGAACACCGCTTGCACCACGCTGGACGAGGAGGGGCCGACGATCGCTTGAACGCCAATGTCTTCGCGCATCCACTGAGCGATCGCGACAGAGTTGGTGGCCTTGTCGGTCTCGCCGCGAACTTCGTTGGTGCAGTGGACGGCGCCGAACGAGACCCCGT
>JBCBLB010000498.1:0-7436 GCA_038520555.1 Myxococcota bacterium
ACCCTCAGACGCGCAGCACTCAACCTCCTCAAGCAGGAGAAGTCCACCAAGGTTGGCATCAAAAACCGAAGACTCAAGGCCGCACTGGATGAGGGATATCTATTGAAAGTACTGGGCTTTTAGCTACATGCGATTGCCCTGCACAATACCATAGTGGACACTGTTCGTGGCTACTCGGCAGGAAATGATGGAGAAACGACCATCAACTACCTGTCCGGCACAGATTCAATCGACAGTACATTTACAGCGACAGGAATGGGGCTCTTCGGCTCCCATTTCCCAAAGCCGGAGCGGTATGAGCCACTGCGAACAAGCGTAGAAGGGGACTATATCCCTGCCGGTCGCCAAATGTATATTATGCCAGGGAAAACGGTAAGCACAACGGAGATTAAAGCGTTTTCAGATTACAGCCGAATATTCATTGTACGTCCTGTGACCAGCATCTGGTATGACCCAACAGAGCATGTACAGAGAACTTATCAGAGCATGGGAGGAGACGCATTTAACATCTCCCCCGAGACCGGAGAACTCCAAGCGGCTCCGGATATCGTCTACGATCCCTTCTACTTGTGGGAAGGCGTTAAGATACACCACGTCCGATAGCCGTGGAGACCCACTTGAGCTTGCTAAAACACCTCCCCATCCCGCTTGTACTCAGCGTCAGCTGCCTGCCGTGGCGACCTTCCCCGGAAGCCCCCGAGGCCGCTCCCTCCCCAGTGTATCGATGGGTTTATGTTCAAGGCGGGCCTGATGGTCACTCTATCTTCTCAGAGCATGGTGACGAGCTCTTATCTGGTGTCGGCTACTGGGGTGATCGTGTTGATGGGTATCGGGTGTTCCAGGATACGGCATCTGGTCGCTGGGGATACCTGAACGCAAAGTTTCAGATCGCCATTCCACCGCAATTCGATTCGGCTGATGACTTCTCACATGCACACGCCGTCGTTCGTCAACATGGTCGGTGCACACTGATCAACACAGAAGGCAAACCAATCGGTGGCTATCACGATTATTGCCAAATCCTCGATGAGAACATGTTTTACTTTGAAGACCTCCAAGCCACCTCCACACGGCCTCACGCAACGCTCCAGACCCGTGGCGCGATCAAACATATCCCTTCCTCAGAAGCTCGGGCCCGGTATTGTGGTGCAGGGCACTTTCTCCTCCAAACCCGTAATGGATTCGAAGTGTACGACACCGCTACGAATCGTTCTCGGTACACCTTTCAGGCGTACGAGGGCGATGCGGGGTGTCAGGAAGGTGTCGTGTGGCATTCAACAAGGGAAGAATCGGGTCGTGTCAAGACGTTCTTGAGGCTGGACGGTTCGCAACCGATCCAGACCTCTCCCCTGGCTGAGTTGTGTTGGATGCAAGATCGTGAAGGCAACAACCGGCTGTTCACGGTTCATGGAGAGTTATATTGTGAAGCCTCATATGATGGTGCTTCGCTCACCTTCCGGGATGCTCGCTCTGGTGAGGCGGTGTCGTGGCTACTGAAGACCGGGGGAGACACCCCTGCAAATATTCAGACCGGTGAACCCCAGGCCCCGTTCACTTCACGTACCAACGACACCACTCTGATCTGCGGTAGAGACAACAAACTCGGCCAGCATGGGTGCATCGATACATCTGGACGCGTCCAGATAGCATTTAAGTATTCCGGTATTTCAACTTTAAACGAAGCGTTCCTGTCTATATACACCACAACTTTAGACAGCCCAACACCTGTTGTCGGCCTGTTCAACACATCAACCAGGGAAGTTACTCTTCAGCCAAGCTGTTCTTCGATACTGGATGGTGGTCAGGGGCGCACAATCTGCCTTCGCCTTGATGGTGGGTGTAGCTACATCGATCCACAGACTTTTGAGGTCCGCGCCGACAAATACGCCCTGTGTGGGATGTATACCGCCGGGCTCACTGAGGTTGTGCTTGAAGATGGCCGCTTCTCCGTGCTCGGCCTCGACGGCGAGCCAGTCTCCCAGCGTGGCATTCGTGCGGACACTGTCCTGATTATCGATGCACCTTCCAGACTGGAGCCTTGAATTTTCAGTGGTTCACCAAGACGGGACGCCAAAACTTCGTGACTGCCGGTCCCTGA
The DNA here is from genome assembly GCA_038520555.1 of Myxococcota bacterium. Taxonomy (GTDB): domain Bacteria; phylum Myxococcota_A; class UBA796; order UBA796; family UBA796; genus JBCBLB01. Next base: position 2,099 of record JBCBLB010000498.1, read on the forward strand.
CGACCTCGACCGTCCCACCCGGAGCCCCACGTTCAAGGCGGTGAGGACTTGATCTTGGAGATGACCTTCCAGTTCAACGACCATTGCCCACACCTCCGGTGTCACCTCGTCTTTGATGCGGGTGAGCACGCGGGAGGTGTTCTTCCTGCTGCTCTGGTAGGCCCTGCTTCTGCCCGAGGCGGTCGTCGAGTTCATTCATACCCCCGTATACGAGCGACCATAGGAAGATGCCCGAGATAGTTGATCTGTCTTCGATTCCGGGATCATCCCGTGCCCGATGGATGTCCTCCGTAAGCAGTCCATATAGCAGGGGCGACTGTTCGTGGTGACCTTGTGAAGGAGTGTGCGGAGGTATTCGATGTATAGCAGTCGCAAGAAGATCCAGGATGAAGCCGAGGCCCAAGCCCTGCTGGAGCAGTTCGAGACCTACCGGGGGACGTTCCGATCGTTCTGTGCTGAGACCCACTTTCCGGGGTCTGTGATCGAGGATGAGAGATTTTGGTTTGTGGCATTTGTCGTGCGGATCAGTGAGTGGAGTTCATGGAATCTGAGCGATGATTCCTAAGCGAGCAGCCCGGCCCAGAATCCGTCTGTGTACCCCCATCTGTTCGCAGAGACCGGATGCCGGATGCGGGTACACACTGACAGGAGAGGCAAGGTAGGCTACCCTTATGGGCATGAAGACAACTCATCTGATCACGCTGTTCGGCTTCCTGGTGGCCTGTGACGAAGGGGGCAACGCATCGGAGACCGGCGCTGAGGCTGAGGAGCCTGCACCGTTTGCGTTGAGTTCGTCGGCGTTCGAGGCGGAGGGGACGATCCCGTTGCCCCATGAGTGTGGGGCGCCCATTTTTCCGAATGGCCCGGGTGAGAACATCACGCCGCCGCTGAGTTGGACGGATGGACCATCGGAGACGGCGTCCTATGCGATCGTGATGCGAGACCTGGATTTCACACCGGACGCATATCCGGACGGTCTGATCCACTGGGTGATCTACGACATCCCCGCCGACATGCTGGAGCTGTCGGAAGACATCGATGATGGCGCGGAGATCGACGGCGGCCTCCGCCAGGGAGAGCTTCAAAACACCGACTTCTTCGGATACCTGGGGCCATGCTCGCCGGACTCGGTCAACACCTATGAGTTCACCGTCCATGCGATGGGCGAAGCCACCCTACCGGTTGAGGCGCAGGACGAGATCACCGTCACGGACTACGTCGAGGGCAACTCGATCGCCCAGACGTCCCTGGCGGGCGAATCCTGAACCCCGTCAGCGAAGCACGCCGCCCGCAAGGAGGGCGTAGAACTCGTTGACGAAGCGGGTGGCGTCGATGGGAGCGCCTTCCAAAGAAGCGATGAAGATCGGCTGTTTGAGGACGCCGAGGAGCATCTGAGCGGTGAGCTTGAGGTCGCCGTCGCGGACGATGCCCATGGTCTGCCCGGTGCGGAGCGCGCGCTCGATGCGTTCGGTGGCCTGCCGGTAGAAATTCCGAAGGGCGACGTCCCCTTCTTCATCCAGACCCGCGGCTTCGGCAAACAGGATCCGGGAGACCTCATGATCGGTGAGGGTCTCGATGAGGATCTGGAGGTTGAGGTTGACCTGCGGGGGGATGGGCTCGTTGACGTCAATGGCGACGACGACGTCGTTGACGTTGACCATCAGCTCGTCGAGGACGGCTTGGAAGATGGCCCGTTTGGAATCGAAGTAGTTATAAAACGTCCCCCGAGCGACACCGGCAGCTTCGGTAATGTGCGTCACAGAGGTTCCATGGTAGCCGCGGCTGGCGAAGACGCTCCGGGCGGCGGCAAGCAGCTGCGCGCGACGTTTATCCGGAGGGAGGGGATGAGAGCGTGGCATGGGCCCTTCTTAAGAGAATCCGAACGCTTCGCGATTCATTTTCTCAGCGGGTACCACAGAATCCATGGCAGCAGGCCAAAAAGCTTTTCTATCCTCTTTTGAGATAAGGGATGCGTTCATGTAATTCGGGGGTATATAGGCTTGACGTGACTAGACTGACGTGTCAGTCTGTGTGTATTCACTAGACTCACGTGTCAGTCAACAATGAGGTGGAGATGGTTTCGCCCCTTCTTCCTGTGAATGCGTGTCGACGGCTGGCCGTCGGCATCGACATCGGCTCAACTACGGTCAAGGCGGTGGTCTGCGACCCGGACACCCTGGAGATCCTCTGGCAGGATTACCAACGACATGAGACACAGCAGGCAGAGAAGACGCTCGACTTCATGGTACGGATCGGCAACGCCTTTCCAGACGCCGATGAGATCCAGATCTTCCTGACCGGCTCGGGCTCTTCGCCGCTGAAAGATCCGCTCGGCGGTCGTTTTGTTCAAGAAGTCAACGCCGTCACTCTTGCGGTCGAGCAGCTTCACCCTGATGTGGGCTCGGTGATCGAGCTGGGCGGCCAGGACGCCAAGATCATCATGTTCCGTGAGATCGAGGGTGAGGACGGCCGTTCCGAAAAGAACGCGATGACGTCGATGAACGACAAGTGCGCCTCGGGGACGGGTGCGACCATCGACAAGTGCATGATCAAGGTGGGCATGCCCCCGGAAGATGTGTCGAAGATCGTGTTCAACCCGCATAAGCTGCACCATGTCGCGGCAAAGTGCGGGGTGTTTGCCGAGACGGACATCGTCAACCTGGTCAAGAGCGGCATCCCCGGCGTAGAGATCATGAACTCGCTGGCGGACGCCATCGTTCACCAGAACCTCTCGGTGCTGACACGGGGCAACACGCTGCGCCATAAGGTGCTTCTTCTTGGCGGCCCGAACAAGTATCTGCCGTTTCTGGTGGAGTGCTGGCGGATGCGCATCCCTGAGACGTGGGAGAGCCGCGGCCACGACTACCCCAAAGACGTGCCCATCGAAGAGCTGATATTCACACCGGACAACGCGGAATATTACGCCGCGTATGGGGCGGTGGTGTTCGGCCTGCAGGACCGGGTGGATGAGGGCGTTGGCTACACCGGCCTGGACAAGCTCCGGGACTTCATCGCCCACGGCCGGTCGGCCGGGCTGGCGCAGTCTGCGGCGGGGCCGCTGGTGAAGTCGGTCGATGAACTCGATGCGTTTAAGGCGGCGTACCGCATCCCTCCGTTCGATGCGGCGACCTTCCGGCCCGGCGCAGTGGTCCGTGGCGTCATCGGCCTGGATGGGGGTTCGACCTCGTCAAAGGCTGTTCTGGTCGACTATGAGACCGGCGAGATCCTGTATAAGGCGTACACCCTGTCCAAGGGCAACCCCATCCAGGACACCAAAGAGATCGTGGCGGAGATCAAGGCCTATGTCCTGGGCCAGGGTGCGACGCTGGAGTGTATGGGCTTTGGGGCCACCGGCTACGCCGCCAACGTCCTTGAAGAGAGCGTGAAGGCCGACGTCAACATCGTCGAGACCGTCGCCCATATGATGTCGGCGATCCGGTATGTGCCGAACGCCGACGTGGTCTGTGACATCGGCGGCCAGGACATCAAGGTGCTGTTTCTGTCTGAGAACGCCCGGGGCGGCCGGGACGTCAAGGACTTCCGGCTGTCGAACCAGTGCTCGGCCGGCAACGGGATGCTGCTGCAGGCGATGGCCGAACAGTTCGGCGTTCCGCTGAAGAAGTACGCGGACACTGCGTTCTCTGCAGATCTGTCGCCGAAGTTCTCCTACGGCTGTGCGGTGTTTTTGGACGCGGACCGGGTGAACTTCCAGAAGGAAGGGTTCACGGCGTCGCAGATGCTGTCGGGCCTCGCCCAGGTGCTGCCCAAGAACGTCTGGCAGTATGTCGTCCAGGTCCCCCGGCTGGCCGAGTTCGGCCGGGTGTTCGTCCTTCAGGGCGGGACGCAGCGGAACCTCGCCGCGGTCAAGGCGCAGGTCGACTATATCAAGCAGCGGGTCCCCGATGGTGAGGTCGTCGTCCACCCCCACTGCGGTGAGGCCGGCGCCATCGGCGCCGCGATGGAGACGCTCCGGGTCGTCCGTCGCAACGGCCGGTCCACCTTCATCGGCATCGACGCCACCATCAACCTGAAGTATACGACCCTCAACGATGAGAGCACGGTCTGCCACTTCTGCCCCAACACCTGCAGCCGAACCTTCATCGACACCGAGACCCCCGACGGCGGCAAGAGCCGCTATATCTCCGGGTTCTCCTGTGAGAAGGGCACCGTAGAGAGCAAGGACGCCCTGAAGGTCCTCAACCGCGAGCGGGCCCAGATCCGCAAGCAGTACCCGAACATGGTGGACTACGAGTCGACCCTGGCGTTCAAGCACTTCTTCGATCTCGCGCCCCTGCCCCCGGCCGGCAGCAGCAAGCGCGACGTGGAAGTGCGCCGCGTCTCGTTCAAGCGGGTCGTCCGGCGGGCGCTCAGCCGGGGCTTCCAGCGCAGCCACGCCGACCTCTCCAGGATCAAAATCGGCATGCCGCGGGTGATGAACCTGTACACCACCGCGCCGTTCTTCCGAACCTTCTTCGAGACGCTCGGCCTGCCGAAGCAGAACCTGATCTGGTCGCCGCACACCAGCGAAGAGCTGTGGGTTGAGGGCGGCCGATATGGAAGCATCGACCCCTGCTACCCCTCGAAGGTCATCCAGGCGCACATCCACGAGCTGTTGTTCCACGCCCACGGCGACCCGAAGCGGCGCCGGGGACCGCTGGACTACATCTACTACCCGTGCATCACCCACATCCCGACCTGGGTCGAAGAGACGATGGACGTGGCGAGCTGCCCCATCGTGGCGGGCAGTCCGAACGTCGTCAAGGCCGCGTTCACCAAAGAGCGCGACTTCTTCGCCGACCATGGCATCGAGTACATCGACAGCTCAGTGGCCTTCAACGAGCCGAACCTGCTCAAGCGGCGGCTGTTTCAGGTGTGGGGCCCGCGGCTCGGGGTCACCCAGGATGAGGTGGACTGGGCCGTCGACCAGGGCTTCGCCGCCCTGGACGCCTACGACGACATCCTCCAGACACGGGGACGGGAGATCATCGAACAGGTCGAGCGGGAAGGCCGAATCGCCATCTTGATGATCGGCCGACCGTATCACTCGGACCCGGGGCTCAACCACGGCATCCCCGAAGAGTTCCAGGTGCTCGGCTATCCGATCCTCTCGATCCGCAGCCTGCCCAAAGATCGGCTGTGGCTTCAGAAGTACTTCGGCGCCGATGATCCGCTGAACATCAACGACATCTGGCCTGAGAACTTCTCGGCGAACTCGGTGCAGAAGGTCTGGGCGGCCCGCTTCGCGGCCCGTCACCCCAACCTCGCCCTGCTCGACCTGAGCAGCTTCAAGTGCGGCCACGACGCCCCGACCTACGGCATCATCGACAACATCGTCAAG
>JBCBLB010000143.1:0-16201 GCA_038520555.1 Myxococcota bacterium
GGCGGGGGGGGGGCCGGGGGCAGCGTGCCGGCTCCGGACGGCTCCAATCAGATCGATACGACCGTCTTCCAGCTTGTCCTCCCTCAGGGATCGGTGCGGACCGATGATGACGCCCTCGGCGACTATCCGGGGCTCGTCGGCGTTCCGAACCTCGATGACGACGATGAAAACGGCTACAACGACTGGACCGACGCCCTGGAGGGTGACGATGATCGCGCACCCCTCGTCATTACATCCAACAACCAGCCTGTCCGGCTGACCCTTATCGGCGAAGACGTTCGCATCTGGCGAGATGAGGAGATCGTCCTCGCCGATGGGGAGTCAGATGAATTCGTGCCCGATGCGGACGGGACCATCCGGTTGGCGGTCGAATTCAAGGAACACCTCGCGGAAGGGAACCTGGAAGCATCGACCGAAGCAGAAGCCCTGAACCTGTCGCTCACGGCGGCGCCGCTCATCGTCAATCATCATCTGATGACCGCGCAGACCCTCTGGGCGATGCCTGACTCCTACTGGGGGGTCGACAACTACGCGATGATGGACACCTTCGGTGAGGTGCTTGGGGACCGCTTCGTTGAAGTGAGCGCTGACACCTTCGACTTTGACGTCTGGCTCCAGGACGAGTTCGAATTCGCCAATTCCTGGGGGCCGGAGAATCAGCTCGAAGTCGTCATCGATTCCATTCGCGACCGTGGCCTCGACCCCATGCCCGAAGACTTGTTGGTGCAGCCCGGGACCATGGCGCGGACCTGGGGCCTGGGGGAAGCGAACACCTACGACTCCTTCGGCAACCTGGAAGCCTCTCCGCCGGTGACCGTCGACGGGGTCGACTATCCGTTCGGACGCATCTATTATGGCGATGGTGGGAGCCTTGGCGCGCCGGTCGCGACGCTCCTCAACTTCCTCGACGACCAGACCGTGCAGGCCCCGGTGGCGCTCGACACCTCCTGGCTGTGCGTCGGTCACGTTGATGAGTTTATGACGTTCATCCCCGACCCTGCCGCTCCGAAGGGGTTCCGGATGGTGTTTACCAGCATCGACGACGCCTATACCATCCTCGATGAGATGGACGGCCAGCTTCTGCTTCCACGGTACCAGGGGCCGGAGAGCCATGGCATCCAAAACATCACCGCGCTTCGCGATGACGCCGGGCTTCGGATGTACAACGAAGACCTTCAGCGCGATGTCCTCGATCCACTTCGACACAACCTCAAAGACGCGTTCGGACTTTCTGAAGAGGACATCATTGACATCCCCGGGTTGTTTGAGGAAGTGCCACGCTGTGGCGCCCTGTCGCTTATCCCGGGGATGGTCAACCTGACCGTTTTCAACGGAGACGATGGTGTGGACCATCTGTTTCTTCCGGATCCATTTTTGCGCGCAGATCTCGATGATCAGGATGCCGATCCCATGATCAACGCAGTCCGGGATCGGATGCCAGAGACATCGTTGTTAACTTTCGTTGACAATTGGGATATCTATCACCTCGGCTGGGGTGAGGTTCACTGCGGAACAAACGTTCGCCGAACCCCCGCTGTCGGCGGGTGGTCTGGGCCTACACCACTACTCTCGGGGGGAGAGCGATGAGCATCGGATGGATCGTCGTATGCGGGTTGGGATGGTCCGCATCACTCGACTCCGCGACGCAGGAGCTGGTCTACGGTGCGCCACCGGCCCTGGTCGAAGCGGTCAGCGGGTGGCAGCCGGGGCCCACACGCGCCGGTTCTCTTCGGTTGTATGGAAGCCCGGACGCCGATCCGGATCTTGTCAGCGCGTTGGTCGCCCAACGGCTCCTCGACGGCCAGGACACCATCGAAGTTCAGGGGGCCCTGGTGGATTATCTGGCCCGAACCCGACAGTACGCCGACCTCGCGCGGCAGCTGTGGGACGAGCGCCCTGCGCTGCGGCCGTATCTGGTCGTGGTCTTCCAGGATGCTCCCGACGCCCTCGCCCTGCAGGCCCTCCAGCTCGCGTTTGATGACGCGGATCCCATGGTCCGAGCAGAAGCCGCCCGTGTCGCAGGGTATCGACGGGATCTTCCCCTCAACCCGATGCTCACCCAGGCGCTCGATGATGATGTAGTCGAAGTGCGGGCCTTCGCTGCGCGAACCCTGGGGTGGCGCGGCGATCGAAGTGTCTTCGTCACACTTCAGTCATACCTCGATGATCCCGCACCCGAAGTTCGGCTCAATCTGCTCCGCGCCATGGAGCGCCTCGCCCCTGATGTGGTCGGCAAAATCGACGATATCGCGCACCTGACCCTGGACCCCGACCCCCGGGTCGCCCGCGCCGCAGAGCAGATCCGACATCGCTGATGTTTGACGTCGTGCCTCTCGACGCTCATCCTTCCGAGTATGGAAGAGATCTTCTCCGCCTTCGCTGGCCTCGTCTGTCTGACCATCGGGCTCATCTTCCCCATCGGGGCCACCGTCGCGTTGGTCAACACCCGGAACCGGCTCCAACGACTGGAGATGCGTCACGAAGACCTCCTCGTCGACGTGGCCACCCTCCGGCGGAAACTGTACGCGTTGTCTCTTCAAGAACTTCCCGAATCGGTTGTTCTTCCTGAAGAGCCCGCAGAAGCACAACCCCTGAAAGCGGCTCCCCCGCCGGAACCCCAGCCTGCGCTCGCCCCCCACACCGACCTCGCCACAGCACCAACGACTACAGCGCCCGACGACGAAGTTGATGAGCCCGTTGATGTTGATGAGCCCGTTGATGTTGATGAGCCCGTTGATGTTGATGAGCCCGTTGATGTTGATGAGCCCGTTGAAGTTGATGAGCCTCCGGGGATCAGCTGGACGCCTGAACGGGTCGCCGCCTGGGGGTTCGCCATCCTCGGCGGTGGGACCGTGGTTCTTGGCGGATTGTTCGGCTTCGCCCTGGCCATCTATGACGGCTGGATCACCCCTGGGATGCAGTATGGCCTCGGGTTGCTGGTGGGAGTCGCGATGGTTGGGGTCGGGGAGTTTTTATGGGGCCGCGATTATGATGTGCCCGCCGCGGGGATTGCTGGGGGTGGCTTCGGCATCCTCTATGGGGCCCTCTACGCTGGGACCCAGCTGTATGGGCTGCTTCCGGGGACGGTCACGTTTGGGTTGATGATGCTCGTGACCGCCTCGGCGACCCTGCTCTCCAACCGCCACAAGAGCCTGTTCCTCGCTGCGCTCGGTGCCATCGGTGGGTATCTTACGCCGCTGCTCCTCTCGTCGGGGAACAACCAGGCGATCGCGTTGTTTTTGTACATCGCGGTCCTCGATGTCGGGCTGCTTTGGACGGCGCTGCGGCAGCAGTGGCTGAGCCTCGCCATCCTCGCGGGTGTCGCGACGGTGTCGCTCCAGCTCGGCTGGGGTCTCCAGTACCCCGACGCCGATCAGGCCGCCATCGGTCTCGGTGCGGCGTTGGGGTTGGCCGGGCTGTTCGGCGCGGCGTCCGCCCGGGCGCCGGCGCGTTCGGCGATGAGCGCTTCGCTGCTCTCTGTGGCGACCGTGGTGGTGGCCATCGGGCCGGTGATGTTCCTCGGGCCGCTCGATGACGTCAACGGCCCCTTCGCCCTGGCGCTTCGGGTGGTCTGGCTGCTCGTGGCCACCGGCGGTGTGGCCTTCCTTGCGTCCCGTCGGGCGTCTGCCATCCTCTTCGGTGTTCTGATGATGGGGTTCTGGTTGCCGCAGATGGGCATCGCCATCAGCTGGTCCGACCTCGCCGCGCCGCCGCGCGGATGGATCCTGCTGAGCATTGTTGGGCTGCCCGTGGTCATCGCGCTTCTCAGCGCAGGGCGGGGCCTCGTCGGGGCGGTCATCGCCTACGCGGGGGCGCTGTTCGCGGGGATGCTCGCCCTCGTCTTTGACGAGGGGATCGGCGCGGACGGTCAGCTCAGCCTCCTCCCCATCCTGGGTCAGGTCGCGCTGCTCACGCCCATGGGCATCGCGCTCGCCACCCGGGTCGGCGGGTCGATCGCATCACCGCTCCTGCTGCTGTACAGCGCCATCGTCCTCAACGGCGCCGCGGGGCTGTGGGCCGACAACGGATACGGCGTCGCGGGATTGCTGGTCAGCGCGATGTGTGTTGCCGCCTTGTATGTTCCACCACTCCTCGACCCCAACAGGGAAAGCGGGGTGGAGACGGATGTTCGATGGCTGACCGCTGCCGTCGCCGGTCCCGCGCTCTTCTATGCGATGTATATCGGGTGGACCGAAGGCATCGGAGATGTCGCGGTGGGCATCCTCCCGCTCGCGCTGGGCGGGCTCGCGTTGGGTGGGGTGCAGCTCCTGGTCCATCGCGGCGCAGCCCGAGATGATCACCGCCTGGCCGCCTTCGCCGCGGTGGCGCTGCTGTTCGCTGCGGGGGTCGTTCCCCTTCAGCTCGAAGAAGAATGGTTGACCATCGGGTGGGCGGTAGAGGTCGCGCTGCTCGCCTGGCTGTCCGGTCGACTCACCCACCCGCTGATCCGGTGGACGGCGTCGATCCTTGGGGTCTTCGTGGTGGCCCGACTTCTCAACCCCGCTGCGTTGACGTATCACCCGATCGAAGGTCCGATTCTGTTCAACTGGATATTGTATACCTGGGGGGTTCCGGCAGCGGCGTTCCTCTATGCGGCGCAGACGCTCAAGGACCGGGCCCCGGAGATCGGGGTTCAGATGCTGCTGTTCAGCGTCGGGGCCCTGTTTGCCCTCATCAACCTGGAGGTCGCGCACGCCTTCGCGGAAGGGGGGGAGCTGTCGTTCTTCTCCGAAGATCTGTTTGAAGAGATGACCCGGTCGGTCTCCTGGGCCATCTTCGGGATCGGGCTGCTCATCGCCGGGATGGTCTCGGGCAATCGGCTGCTGCGGGGCCTCGCCCTCGTCTTTTTGATGCTGTCCGCCGGGAAGGTCTTCCTGGTGGATCTGTGGAACCTCTCCGGGCTCGCGCGGGTCGGCTCGATCATGGGCCTGGGAGTGTCTCTGCTGTTCGCTGCGTTGCTGTTCCAACGCGTCGTCTTGATGACTGAGCGTGACCCCCCAGATTCCGGGGATAAGGAAGACCAACCCATATGATCGTCCGATTCGCTGCGCTGATGTGCGCACCTGCGCTCGCCGACCCCGACGCCCCGCTTCGGGTTGCGGTGTCTTGTCCCGCGCAGGGCATCTGTCGGATCCCCATCCCCCCATCGATGGTCGCGGTGGGGGAGGGGATCGCCCTCCAGGATCGCAGCGGAGAGGCCGTTCCTTTCGCGAGGGTCTCTGCCGCGCAGGCGCCGAACCGGTGGCTGAAGCGCTCCATCAGCCGCGGTGACGACCCTTCCCTCCTGAGCTTTCGCGCAGAGGAGGCGGTGGTCTCCGTTCGGTTGCAGCAGGACGCTGACGACATCACGGGGCTCACCCGCTACACCCCCGCCCAGCAATGGGCGCCGGGCCGATCCAGTGAAGGCACCGTCGTGCCGATCGCCGATCCAGAGGCGCTGCAGATCGGTCTGCAGAGTACGGGGATCTGGTCTCGGAAGGTGGACCTTGAGGTCGGCGTGATGGGTCCACCCCGATCGATCCCGGCCACCCTTGAGGCCCACGGAGAGGGGGTTGTGTCCCTCTCCTTTGCTCGCTTGTTGCCGTTATCAAGGTTGGAGCTTGATACCTTGGGTGAAGGTTCGATCCGGCTGTTCACCTGGCAGGCGGACGAGGCGGGGCGCCTGGCGCCGACAGAGGTGGGGACGGTGACGGTCCAGCAGGCTGGCGACGGGCATGCTCGGGCCGTATTGGAGGGGCAGCCGATTCGGCGCCTGGGCATGCTTCTTCCAGAGGGGATGTCCATTGAGGGCGGTCGGGGGTGGGCGCCGCGAGAGCTGCTCCTGGTTCGTGATGGTGGAGAGATGACGTTGTATGGCGGGCTTGGGGACGGTTCCCTTCCGGCGCTGCAGATGTCCCTGCAGACGCTGCTCGACCTGCCCTGGACCGGAGCGACCCTCAAGCGGCTCGAAGACAACCCGTCGCACGCCGATCCCCTGGCGCCGCTCTGGGCGCCGGGCGCTGTGTTTGCCCCGCAGCGGATGGTGTTTACCCGAACGGTTCGTGGTGGGGGGACGCGGCGTTTGGTGATCCCGCCCGCGGTGCGGGCCTGGGGGGGCGGAGAACTGGAGGCGGTCCGAATCCTCGACGATGAAGACCGTCAGATCCCCTACATCATCCAGGAAGAATTCGGATGGGAGATGATCCCCGATGTCGCGCAGGATGTCGAAGAGCGCGGCGCGGAGACGCGGATAACGATGACCTTGCCGACCGATGGCATCGATGATGTCCGTCTGCAGCTGGAGACTCCGACGACCGGTATCGGTCGTCAGATCTCCGTCGAGACTGCTGGCGGTCGGGTGCTCCGCCGGAGCGACTGGTCTGGTGGGGTGGGGCGATGGATGCTCCCAGATGATCTGCCCGACGTCATCGTGATTCGTGTGTTCCATGGCGACAACGCTCCGGTCGTGGTGGAGGGGGGGCTGTGGCTGCATCGGGTCAGTGTTCTGGCTCGTCTACCGACCTCTGCTCGGCTGGTCTATGGCGATCGGAGCCGCCTTCGAGATGAGCGCGGGCCGCTGCTGGGTCGGAAGAAACGGCAGCGGTCCCCACGCCTTCGGGAGCCGGACTATGATCTTCGGCGAAACGCAGCGGCGGCGGCGCTGCGGGTGACGGGCATGGCGACGGTTGGACCCGAACAGCGGGTCCTGGGAGAGGATGAAGCGGACCGCCCCTGGGCGCTGTTCGTTACCGCGCTCGCTGCGTTGGGCCTCATCGCGGTCCTGGGGCGCAGCCTCGCTGCGGGGGTCAAAGAGGCAGGGGAATCAGCGTCGCAGGAGTCCCAGAGATGAGCACCCATGGCCCATCCTCAAGGTAGGCGACGACTGCGTTGCCTTGATCGGGGACATCGTCCAGGCGAATCGGCTTCCACCCCAACCCATCCAGCGCGATGAGGAACGCAGACGAACTCGCGGTGAGGAGCGCTGCCGGCCGATCGCGGAGGATCTCGATCTCTTCGATGGTGTAGTTGTCCGGGAGCAACGCGATCGAGCGGCTATCGTCCAGGTTGACCCCGTCGAACAGGGTCACATGGGCGGTCGCCCGCAGGCCATACTGGAAGTGCCAGCCATCGGCCACCAGGACTTCGAGCTCGGGATCGTCGTCCAGGTTCGCCGCGTCAAGGGCTTTGACGCCCAGGTTGGTCGGTTTGGTGTCCACGGTTTGCCCGCGTCGAAGCTGAAGGTCGCCCGAGGAGCGCGGCTCGTCGCCGTATAGCCGTCCGACCACGACGTCTCCAGTGGGGAGGGGGAGCTGGGCGACGCCCAGGGGGACCTCAACCAACGGCTGCAGCGCGTTGTCGACGATGAAGCCGCCTTCGACCGTGCGGCCGTCCTTGAACGCGGCGACGAAGGGCTTTCCATCGATGACATGAAGGTCTGCGATCTGGTTGCGCTCCCGATCGCGTTGCCAGAGGATGGTCGCCCCGTCTGCATCAACGACCCAGATCTGGGCGGGGGCCTGCCGGAACCCTTTGCCCGCGCCGAATCCCAGCAACGCTTCTTCTTTGCCGTCAGCGTTGATGTCGCCGCGGGCCACGACCATCAGCTTCGCCCCGACGCTGGCCAGGACGTCGTCGTCGCGCACGATCTCCCCCTGGCTCACATAGATCAGCTCGTCGAAGCCGTCTCCGTCGAGGTCTGCAGCAGCGACCCCTTCGCCGTCGTCTGCGAACCGCATCTCCCGCGTCGCGCCAGCGGCGCCCTCCTCTTCTGTTGGGGAGGACACATCTGGCCTGGCGTCGATGGGCTTCGTCTGCGCAGGCAGGACAGGGCCATCGCCAGCGCAGGCGGCGAGCAGGGCAAAGGTCATCCAGGCCGTGCGCCCGGCGGCGTCAGGCGTCATGCATTTCCTCCCAGGACGGAGAGGGAGTGTAGCCTACCGCTACAGGCAGGCAGGTGTCGCTTCGTTGCAGTCGTTGTCGGTGCCGTCGTCACAGATCTCGTCTGCACCGGGGTAGACGTCGGAGCGGTTATCGTTGCAGTCGGTGCCTTCTTCGACATGATCGTCCGGGGCGTCACAGGCTGAGATCGCATTGTTGGGCGATCCAAAGCCGTCGCCATCGTTGTCGTAGTACCAGACCGAGAGGTCCAGGGCGGCTTCATCGATGAGATCGTCGCAGTCGTTGTCGACCCCGTCGCAGAACTCGGGCGCGCCGGGGTAGGTGCCGCCGTCGCTGTCGTCACAGTCGCCCGGCGTTTCGGAGTGGCTCCCCGGCCGCGCGCAGGCGTAGATGCGAGACTCCAGGACGCCGACGCCGTCGCGGTCTTCGTCGAGGTAGTAGGCCCGGGAGGCAGGGTCTGCCGCGATGGGCTCTTCATCGATGAGATCGTCGCAGTCCGAGTCGATCCCATCGCACAGCTCTGGGGCGCCTGGGAAGATGAGCGGATCTTCATCGTCACAGTCTTCATCGGTGGAAAATCCGTCGTTGTCGATGTCATCGTCAAAGGCACCATCACCGAACGGATCGTAGGGCGTGCAGCCAGCGAGCAGGATGACCAGGGCGATGATGGAGCGGGTGCGCACGACGATCTCCAAGGGAGCGGATCGGAAGGAACTTACCGCTCTCCCACACGGATCGCATCGCTCCCCGAACGATCACCTTCCGAGCGGGCTTTCACGGCTTGCCTATCGTCTTACCCGTTCGGGCCCTTCCTTGATGTCAGGTCGATCCGGGACGCGATGATCCACAATGGGATACGCATCGGGCGACGAACAAGGAGAGGGGCTATGTTTCGGCGAGTGCTGGTCGCCAACCGCGGGGAAGTCGCGGCGCGGGTGATCCGGACCTGTCAGCGGTTGGGCATTGAGACGGTCGCCATCTACACCAAACCCGACGAAGATCTGACCTATCTCCAGGACGCGACAGAGAGGGTCTGTGTGGGCGACAAGCGATCTTACCTGGACGCCAGCGCGATCATCCAGGCCGGCCTCGATGCCCGCTGCAGCGCCGTCCACCCTGGATGGGGGTTTTTGTCTGAAAACGCCACCTTCGCCGCTCGGTGTGAAGCCGCTCGGCTGACCTTCATCGGTCCCCGGTCCATCCACATCCGCACGATGGGAGACAAAGCGGTCGCCCGGGACACGATGAAGGCCCTCGGCGTGCCGATCATCCCCGGCTCCGATGGCCCCCTCAACGGCCCCGACCATGCCGCTGTTGTTGCCAGACAGATCGGATATCCGGTCTTGCTCAAAGCCCTGGCTGGTGGTGGGGGACGGGGGATGCGCAAAGTCTATCGCCCGGATCAGATTCAATCGGCCTTTGAGGCGGCCTCTGCCGAAGCTGCGGGCGCGTTTGGGGATGGCCGGATGTATCTGGAGAAGCTCATCGAGGGCGGCCGGCACATTGAGTTTCAGATCCTCTGTGATGGACACAAGGCCGTGATCCTTGGGGAGCGGGAGTGCTCTGTTCAGCGACGCCACCAGAAGCTCATCGAAGAGACCCCAAGCCCAGCCGTCACCCGTGAGCAGGTCGTCGAGATGTCTTCGATCCTCGCAGAGGCGGTGGTCGAGATGGGCTACCTGGGCGCTGGTACGATGGAGATGCTTCGGGATAAAGACGGCAGCATCTACTTTATGGAGATGAACACCCGCCTCCAGGTCGAGCACACCATCACCGAAGAGCGCTACGGCCTCGACCTTGTCGAACACCAACTTGCGATCGCCGCGAACCGTGGGCTCCAACTCAGCGCTCCCCCCGATCCGCTCGGACACTCGATCGAGTGTCGCATCAACGCTGAGGATCCTCAGGAGGATTTCCGTCCTTCGCCCGGGATCCTGGAGACGTTGGTGTTTCCTGAAGGGGAGGGGGTTCGGGTGGACTCTCACCTTCAGCAGGGAGACCGCATCTCTCCGCATTATGACTCGATGTTCGCCAAAATTATCGCGACGGCGCCGACCCGTGCGCAGGCGATCGCGCGGATGATCGCGGCGTTGGAAGGGACGACGGTGGAGGGGGTGAAGACCACCATCCCGCTTCACCTCGCGGTCCTTCGGCATCCCCGCTTTGTCTCGGGTGATTACGACACCCGCTTCCTCGAAGAGAACCTGGATACGCTACAATGAAAGTCTTATTGGACACGATCGGGGGCGCGTTGTCCTCAAGCGAAGGGGAGCGGGCTGAGAACCGCGCGCGGTTGGAGACGCTGGAGGCGGCGCTCGAAGAGAAGCGTGGAGTGGTCCGCGATGGATGGGGCGCGAAGTATGCGCATCGAAAAGGCAAAATGACCACCCAAGAGCGAATCGACGCGCTCATTGACCCTGGCAGCCAGACCTTCCCGGTGGGCACCCTGGTGAACTGGGGGCGTACCTTCCCGGGCAGCCGTCGCCTGGCTCCGGGGGCTGGCGTCATCTGCGCGTTCTGTCAGATCGCCGCGCGGTGGGTGATGGTCATCGCCAATGACAACACTGTGGCGAGCGGCGCATGGTGGCCCCAGACCCCTGAGAAGATCCAGCGTGCCCAGACGATGGCGCTCCGGCTGCGCGTCCCAGTGGTCTATCTGGTCGACTGCTCGGGGTTGTTCCTCCCCGAGCAAGCCCGCAGCTTCCCCGGGGCTCGGGGGGCGGGGCACATCTTCAAGATGAACGCAGAGCTGTCGGCCAGCGGTGTTCCTCAGATCGCCGGTGTCTTCGGCGACTGCATCGCCGGTGGTGGCTATATGCCCATCATCAGCGATCGGGTCTATATGACCGAGAAGGCGTATATGGTCATCGCCGGTGCGGCCCTGATCAAGGGCGCCAAGGCGCAGCAGCTGACCTCGCTGGACATCGGCGGTCCGGAAGTCCATGTGCACCAGTCAGCCTGTGCGGATGTTCGGGTGCCCGACGATCAGACCGCCCTCGACCACATTCGCGAGGAAGTGGCGCGGCTGCCGACCTCAGCGGCGGCGTTTTATCGGCATGGGGTCTCACCGGAGCCCCCGCTGCAGGACGTCGACGAGCTCTCCACGATCCTCCCGAGAGATCACCGGCAGGTCTACGACATCCGGCAGATCGTCAGCCGGTTGGTCGACGGATCGCTGTTCTATGAAGTGTTGGGGCACACCGGCCATGAGATCCTCACCGGGGTGGCACGGGTCGGCGGGCTGTGGATGGGCTTCATCGCAAACGTCCTGGAGCCTCGGCCGCGTCCGGATGGCGAGGGGCTTCGGCCTGGCGGCATCCTCTATCGGGAAGGCATCGCCAAGGTGGCTGCGTTCTCCCGGGCGTGTAACGACGATGGGATTCCGATTGTCTGGCTTCAGGACATCGCAGGCTTTGACATCGGCGTCGAGGCTGAGGCGCTGGGACTGTTGGGGTATGGATCCAGCCTGATCTACACCAACTCGACCAACACCACCCCGATGTTCACGGTCTTGCTTCGGAAAGCCTCAGGGGCGGGGTACTACGCCATGGCGGGGCTGCCGTATGATCCCATCGTCCAGCTGTCCACCCCGGTCAGTCGCCTCGCGGTGATGGAAGGGCGGACCCTGGCCATCGCCGCCTTCCGCACCAGGCTCGACGATGACTTCGAGATTGTCAGCCAGGATCCCGAAGAGCGCGATGAGATCGAGCGCGGTATGAAAGAGACTGCCGATCGGATCGAAGGCGATATGGATCCCATCGCCGCAGCGTCTCGGATGGACACCGATGAGGTCATCCGGATGAGCGAGCTTCGGCCCTGGCTGTCCGCGTTGGCTGAGATGGCGTATCAGTCCATCGGCCATCGTCGGATCAAAAATCCGCGAATCTGGAGCCTTCACGATCTTGCCATATTGACCGCCGCTCCAGCGCCGCGCGCGGCTGTGGGAGTGAGTGTGGGGGTGAGTGTGGGTGTGGATGACGGCGCGGGAGCAGCGGTTGAGGCGCCCGATGTCGACGGTCTGGTGGCGGTGCGGTCTCCGATGGAGGGCACCTTCTACGCCCATCCCGGGCCGGGAAAGCCGGCGTTCGTGCTCGCGGATCAGGGGGTTGAAGCCGGCGCAACCGTCGGCCTGGTCGAAGTGATGAAGACCTTCACTCCGATTCGTGCGCCATCGGCGGGAGCGTTCGTGAAGTTCCGCCTTGGAGACGGGGACGCCGTCCAGGCCAATGAGATCATTGGGTGGATTCGGCCTGCTTGAACCCGTTGATGTGGTACCCTCTCGGCAATGATGAGAACACGACAGATCGCCGCGGCTGTGTTGTTCGGTCTCGGGTTGTGGTCGGCGCCGGTGTCTGCGGAGTGTGAGCGCTCTTATACGCCGCCGCGGTTGACCCATGACCTGGGGACCATGTCTTCCTCTCTTCGGACGCTTGATGAAGAGACGTTTCGTACGACCGGCAGGCGGATGGAAGCCAACCTCACCTGCATCTCGCAGAAATTGCCGATGCCGGTATATGCAAGCCTATACCGGTATATCGGGGCGTATCATTACCTGGAGAAGGACTATCAGGTCGCCGGGCGGTGGTTCCGCGCCGCGCTGGAGCTGGATCCCACCTATGAGTGGGACGTCAACGATCTGGGACCCAGCCACCCGCTGCGAACCACCTTCGAAGCCCAGCGCTCGGCGGCTGCGACGGAACCCGTGGTCATCGACAAGGTGCAGATCAACCCCCCCGTGGGGACCGAGCTGGTCCTGGACGGCCGCACCATGCGCGAGCCGGCCCTGACCGAGGGGCGGCCCCATCTGCTTCAGGTGGTCTCGCTATCCGACCAATCGGTGGTGGAAGCGGTGATGATCGACGGCGCCGACTTCCCTGATCGGTTCTTGACCTCGGCTGCCCCCGACCCGGTCGCTCTCGAAGAGCCCGGGCGCAACCGGCGGGATCGGAACAAGAAGCCCTCTGTGGTGGAGACCGATGAGATCGCGTATGGGGATGTCCGCGTCGTGACGGTGCAGCGCTCCCGACCCGCCGCGAAGACGCCGATGCTCATCGCGGGCGGCGCCGGGCTGCTGATCGGCGGCGGCCTGTATGCGGCCAGTTTCACGACCCGCGCACAGTTCAATTCGGCGAGCACGACCGACGACCTCCTTCAGGCCCAGACGCTGACCAACACCCTGGTCATCGCCTCCGGGTCCATGCTCGCGGTCGGGGTGGGGGTCGGATACGCCGGCGTGATGATGGGCGACTCGCCGGGAGTGTTCTTTGGGCGCCGGTTCTGAAGGCCGCGCCTGGGTCGGCACGACGGGGCGGAGCTACCGCCGCCTCTCCGATGAACCCATCCGGCACGGCTGCACCGCCAAGATCCTCGCCGTCGCTGCGGAAGGCGATCCCGTCGGGACATCGATGGTCTCGCCGGGGACGCGGCTCGCCCTCCGACGGCTGAACAACCCCGATGACCCCGCTCTCCAGCATGAGGTCGAGTATATCTCGACCCTCTCCGCCGCCATCGCCACGCCACCATGCCCACGGGTATATGACATCATCGACGGCGTCGGGCCGATCATGGAGTGGTGCCCACACGACCTGGAGCAGTGGTGGCTCGATGTCCTGACGGCCCCCGCCGGGCTCCGTGGGCTGCTCAAGGCGATGAGTGAGCTGTCTCGCCGCATCTCTGAGACCCTCGATCAGTTCCCCCTCGACCCACCACCGCTCATCAAGCCGCGCGCCCTGCTGCGCCGACAAGACGGGCGCTGGTTGCTCAGCCGGTTCGGCGCACCCCCGCGCCCGGATCCAGACGCGACGGCGCCGCCTCGGGGCGCCATCCACTACGCCAGCCCAGAAGTCCTCTTCGAAGCCACCGGGGTGATGCCCGATCGGGCTGCGGTCTGGTCTTTGGGGGGGGTGATGATGAGCATGCTCACCCTCCGCAGCCTGGTTCACAACAATAAGCCGATCCCAGAGGGCGGCTCCGACAGCCCCGGGCTGAGAAGCCATCATGCGACCCTCATCGCGGATCTGTATGCCAACCGGCCAGCGCTGTTCCGCGCCCGAGCGCTCGCGCCCAACCAGTTTGTCTACCCAGACGCCCTTCCGGGCGTCGATCAGCAGTCCATCGCCACAGCCCTCCACGGGATCCTCTCTGAGGACGCAGAAGCAGAGCTCGCCCGACAGATGACCGAGACCCTTCAACGCGCCTTGTGTGTCGACCCTGCCCGGCGGATGGCGAGCCCCGCCGCGCTCGCAGATGAATTTGATGCGATCGGACGATGGCTCCGAGACGCGCTCAAAACAGACCCACACCGGCCGCAAGCCAAACGGCCGCCGCCCCCCCCTGACAAACCCACCGGATTTCGGCCTGGACCCATCACCATTCCGCCCGTGCCCGCCGTTAAAAAAGAGGCGTTCGAAGCCCTTGAGGCGAAGGTCAACGACCTCGAGGCGCAGATCGCGCGGAAGGGCAGCTCCCGTGGGCTCTTCTTTTTGATGCTCCTCCTCCAGGTCGCCATCGCTGCGGTGCTCATCGTGGACTGGCGACGCCTCGACCGGGCGCTCTCTGTCGTGGTCGTTCCCCCTCCAAACAGCGCGCCTGTCAACATCACGCTTCCACGAAATGAGCCGGAGAAGAAAGATCCAGAGCCAGCCGCGACGCCGGAGCCGGAGCCGACACCGGAGCCGACGCCGGAGTTGGAGCCGGAGTTGCGTCCTGAACCTGTCGCTGTGCCGGTGAGACCGCCCGCCTCTCGGCCAACGCGAGCGGGTGCGGCGGATGGGACCGGACGGGTGGTGGTCAGCGGGGCCCACGAGGCATACCTGATCGGGCCCGCTGGGCGTGCTGCCCCCGGCACGGTGCCGGCGGGTCTGTATGAGGTCTTTGTCACCCTGGAGCCCGATGGCGCTGCGTCATCCATGGGAACGGTCGAAGTTGTTGCCGATGGGGTGGTGCAGTTTCGGTGTGGGTTTGGGACCTGCCGGCGGGCGCAGTGACCGCGGTTCAGAGCGTGCGATCCCAGAGATACTCGTCCTCACCGATGGTCTTGACGGCCCATCGGCCAGCGACGAACAGGAAGTCGGAGAGCCGGTTGAGGTAGCGGGGGACGTCCTGGCCGATGTCTTCTTCATTGTCGGCGAGGGTGATGACGACCCGCTCGCCGCGGCGGCAGACGGTCCGGGCCTGATGGAAGAACGCCCCGACCGGGCCGCCGCCAGGGAGGATGAATTCCTTTAAGGGCTCCAGATCGTTGTTCAGCTCGTCGATCCAGCCCTCGAGGCGAGTGGCATCGGCTTCGTTGATCCGCCGCATGTTCTCCCAGCGGTCCGCCGCAGGGGTGGCGAGGTCGGCGCCGACGTTGAACAGGTCGTTCTGGATGTGGTGAAGCATCTCATCGAGACGCTTGAGGGGGGCGGGGTCGTCGGTCCGCGCCGCGAAGGTGCGCACCAGCCCGATGATGGCGTTGAGTTCATCAACGGTGCCGTATGACTCGATCCGAACATGATCCTTACGAACGCGTTTGCCCCCGACGAGGCTGGTCATGCCCTTGTCACCGCCCCGGGTATACACCTTGGTGATTCGCATCATCCTCTCCTGAAATCCTGCACGACTGCGGTACTATCGTTTTCTGTGCAGCCGGCATGGGAAATCGTTTGCTGCTGGACGATCCCAGAGCAGGGGGAGGTCTCAATGGGGGGAGTCTGATATATTGGAAATCTCGCCGTCGAAGAACCGACGGTCGGATTCATCATTGCAGACCCCATTCCGCAGACCCCATTCCGCAGACCCCATTCCGCTGCCCCCACCCGCACGGAGGACCCCTTGGACAACACTGTAAACCGGACTTCCATCAGTTCACTTCGAACGTCGGATAGCAACAAGCTGATGGTGCTGACGCAGGACGTGCTCAGCCAGCCGGTGAACCAGATCGAGCCGTCCACCCTCGTCGATCTGATCGCTCTGTCGGAGCTGGACGACCAGCTGCCGACCTCGCTGAACCGCGACCTCGAGAAGTTCCGGAAGAATGCCTTCCGCCAGATCGATGATCTGCCTGACGGGCCCATCCTGGCCAACTTTGTTCGTGAGCTGAGCGACCTGGACCCCCAGGATCTTCCTCAGACGCTCCGCGACTTTATGGCCGAGCTGCTCCCGCAGCGCCGCAATGCCGACGCCCTTGAGACCCTCCAGGAGCTCGCCGAGCGCCTTGAGGGCCAGCCCCCCGCTGAGATCGTTCTTCCCAAGCCAGCACCGGTGAAGGCCACCTCGAAGAAGACGACAAAGAAGAAGGCCGCCGATCCCAAGAAGAAGCGGCGCACCCGGATGACCGCCAGCC
>JBCBLB010000417.1:0-8893 GCA_038520555.1 Myxococcota bacterium
CACCCGCTGGCCGAGCACTACATCCACACCGCGCTCAGCCAGGAGATGGAGGTGCCGAACATGGTGACCAGCGTGCTCGGCAGCTACCGCGGCTATGACACCCTCGGCGAGACGACGGTGGTCTTCACCGCGGCCATCGCGGTCATGCTGCTGTTGCGCGGGCGCCGGATGTTCTCGGCTCCCTCCGCCGTTGAGGCCATCCCCGATGAGGAGGGCAGCGAAGAATGAGCAGCCCCGGAATCACCAAGATCGGCGCGAAGATGCTGATCCCCTACATCCTGCTGTTGGCGTTGTATGTCCAGTTTCACGGGGACTACGGGCCAGGCGGCGGGTTCCAGGCCGGGGTCATCTTCGCGGCGGCGTTTATCCTCTATGCACTGGTCTATGGCCTCGACGCCACGGTTCGGGTCATGCCCAAAGCGATCGTCGAGCGGCTGGTCGGGCTGGGGGTCTTGATCTACGCCGGCGTCGGCGTCATCTCCATGCTCGCTGGCGGGAACTTCCTCGAGTATGAAGTGTTGACCTGGGGCGACCATGGCGGCGGACATGGCGGCGGACATGGGGAAGCCCTCGAACACACCGTCGGCCTCACCTCTGGGGATCATGGGACCGGCGACGCCGCCATCGGCCTTGACCATGGCGGCGAACACGACGCGGGGAACAGCCACGACGCGGGGAATGGCCACGGTGACGTTCATGACGGAGAACACGGGGGCGGAGAACACGGGGGGGGGCATCATGGCGTGCTCCCTCAGGGGCAGCACCTCGGGTTGTTCCTGATTGAGTTTGGCGTCGGCGTCACCGTGTTCGCCGTCATGTTGACGATCTTCTACTCTTTTGCCGGGCGGGGGCGGTCATGACTGGCCTGATCGCAGCGGGCGATGTGGCGCACGCCGCCGCAGAGAGCATCAGCTACAACTATTGGCTGGTCATCGTGTTGATGATGACCGGGCTGTATGTGGTGCTGGCCCGAAGCAATATGATCAAGACGATCATCGGCTTGAACCTGTTCCAGGTCGCCGTGATCATGTTCTACATCACGATGGGCAAGGTGGCCGGGGGGACGGCCCCGATCGAGCTTCCGACCCTGACGAAGGCGCGGGTTGAGCTCGAGGGGATGCGGGACCATCTCACCCAAAGCGACCCCAAAGCGCCCACGAAGGAAGAGCTGGTCGCCATCGTGGAGATGGTCCGGGTTGCTGGGGAGAAGCTGCCCACAGAGGGGATGCCCGGACAGTCTCTGCGCAAAGGGGCGGACCGGGCCGAAGAGATGTTGAACACCGACTGGCCGAACGCGCGGACCGAGGTGGTTCGGAGCCTGGACCATCTGGTCGGCAGCGTGGTGGTGTACTCCAACCCCCTGCCGCACGTTCTGATGCTCACCGCCATCGTCGTCGGGATCGCGACCATCGCCCTGGCCCTGGCCCTGGTGGTTCGGATCAATGAGGCCTACGACACCATCGAGGAGGATGAGATCCTCGCCCTGGAGGCGCAGCCGTGAGCACCGAAAGCACAGGCGGGCTGGCGTCGCAGCTCATCCACCACCTCCCGGTCCTCCAGATCATTGTTCCGCTCATCGCAGCACCGACCCTGGTGTTTCTTGGGAAGCGGCTGGCCTGGATCTTCTCCACGGCGGTCTCCTTCATCAGCCTTGCGATATCGATCGGGCTGCTGAGTCTGGCCACCGCCGGTGAACCCATCTACTACAAGCTGGGCGGCTGGGCTGCTCCTGTCGGCATCGTCTATAAGGTTGATCTGGCGAACAGCCTGATGCTGCTCATCGTCAGCATGGTCGCTGCGGTGGTGATGGTCTATGCCAGACAGAGCGTCGCCCATGAGATCCCCAGGGATCGCCATCACTTCTTCTACTCGGCGTTGCTGCTGTGTATGACCGGGTTGATGGGCATCGCCATCACCGGGGACGCCTTCAACGTCTTCGTCTTCCTGGAGATCTCGTCGCTGTCGGCGTATGCGCTGATCGCGATGGGGCGCAGCCCTCGGGCGCTGACCGCCGCCTATCGGTACCTGGTCATCGGAACCATCGGCGGGACGTTCATCCTGTTGGGCATCGGGATGCTCTATATGATGACCGGCACCCTGAACATGGAAGACCTCGCCGCCCGTATCCCGGCCGTCGCGGAGAAATCGACCGTTCGGGCCGCGTTCGCGTTTATGACGGTGGGCTCGCTCATCAAGCTCGCGCTGGTGCCGCTGCACTTCTGGCTGCCCAACTGCTACACCTACGCGCCGTCGGTGGTCTCTGCGTTTTTGTCGGCGACGGCGACCAAGATCTCCTTCTATGTCCTGCTGCGGATCATCTTCACCATCTTCGGGGTCAGCCTGCTCGCCCAGACGATGAAGATGGAGGCGCTGCTGATGTTTCTGTCTCTGGTCGCCATCGTCGGATGTTCGATGGTGGCCATCTACCAGTCCAACGTCAAGCGGCTGCTCGCCTACTCCAGCCTGGCCCAGATCGGGTACTTCGTCCTGGGGTTGTCCCTCAACAATGAGACCGCCCTGACCGGCAGCCTGATCCACCTGTTCAACCACGCCCTGATGAAAGGCGGGCTGTTTATGGTGATGGGATGCGTGGCCTACCGGCTGGGGGGGACGCGGATGCAGGACATGGCCGGGCTCGGGAAGCGGATGCCGTTCACCATGTTCGCCTTCGTCCTCGGTGGCCTGGGGATGATCGGGGTGCCGCTCACCGCGGGCTTCGTCAGCAAGTGGTACCTTGTCCTCGGCGCCATCGAAGCCGGCTACTGGTGGGTCGGCGGCGTGCTGCTCGGCGCCTCGCTGCTCGCCCTCAGCTACATCTGGCGCGTCGTCGAAGTCGCCTACTTCCATGACCCGCCCGATGACCGACGGCAGGAAGCGCCGCTCGGGATGCTGATCCCGACCTGGGCGATGATCATCGCCAGCATCGTGTTCGGGATCTGGACCTCGCCGATGCTGTACATCTCGTCTCAGGCGGCACAGAACCTGCTGGAGGGGCTGCGATGACCACCTTCCTGCTCGTCCCCCTGCTGATGCCCTTCATCACCGCTGGCCTCATCGCGGCGCTGGGCAAGATCCCCAACCTCCGCGATGGGCTCCACACCACGATGGCGGCGGTCACCTTCGGGTGCGTCCTCTACGTGCTGCCCGAAGTCCTCGCCGGGAACACCCCCTCGCTGACCCTCATCGAGGTCCTGCCCGGGCTGCCGATCGCGTTCTCCGTCGAGCCGCTGGGCATGCTGTTCGCCATGGTCGCCTCCGGGCTGTGGATCGTGACCTCGGTGTATGCCTTCGGGTACATGCGCGGCCACCATGAGAAGAACCAGACCCGGTTCTTCATCTGCTTCGCCCTGGCCATCGGCGGGGCGCTCGGGGTGGCCTTCTCCGCGAACCTGATGACCCTGTTCGTCTACTACGAGATGCTCACCCTCTCGACCTACCCGCTGGTCACCCATCACCAGGACGACGAAGCTCAGCGGTCCGGCCGAATTTATATGACCATCCTGTTGACGACCTCGATCTGCTTTTTGCTGTCCGGGGTCATCTGGACCTACTTCGCTGCAGGCACCCTGGAGTTTCAGCAGGGCGGCATCCTGGCCGGGAAGCTCGCCGACGAGCATGTCCCCTGGCTGCTCGCCCTGTTCGCGTTCGGCGCTGGGAAGGCCGCGCTGATGCCCTTCCACCGATGGCTGCCCAACGCGATGGTCGCGCCCACTCCGGTCAGCGCCCTGCTGCACGCGGTCGCGGTCGTGAAGGCCGGCGTCTTCACCATCCTCAAGGTCGTCGTCTATGTCTTCGGCCTGGAGCTGCTGACGTCGACCGGGGGCAACCAGTGGCTGATGGTTGTCGCCGGGGGCACCTTGCTGATCGCCTCGGTCGTCGCCCTGACCCTCGACAACCTCAAGGCGCGGCTGGCCTACTCGACCATCAGCCAGCTCTCCTACATCGTCCTGGGTGCCGCGATGGCCAACCCAGCGGGCGTCGTCGGGGGGGCGATGCACATCGCCATGCACGCCATGGGCAAGATCACCCTGTTCTTCTGCGCCGGCGCCATCTACGTCGGCGCCCATAAGAAGTACATCAGCCAGCTCGATGGCATCGGCCACAAGATGCCCTGGACCATGGGGGCGTTCACCATCGGCTCCATCAGCATCATCGGCCTGCCGCCGATGGGTGGGGCCTGGGGCAAGTGGTTTCTGGGAATGGGCGCCGTCGACGCAGGGGCGAACGTCTACCTCGGCCTGCTGATGCTCAGCTCGCTGCTCAGCATCGGGTATCTGGGCCCCATCATCGCCCGGGCCTACTTCCGAACCCCCGCCCCCGAAGATGAACACATCCATGAAGCGCCGCTGCTGTGTGTGATCCCCCTGTGCATCACCGCGGCGGGCACCGTGGCCCTCTTTTTCATGGGCGACCTGCTCTATCAGCTGGTCCTTCCCATCGTCGGAGGTTCGTTATGAGCGCCCCCTCCAATGAAGCCCCCCGCTGGCTGGACAAGCCCGAGAACGTCGAGCGGATCTGGCGGGCCATTCTGGTCATCTGTGTGCTGCTGGTCGCTGCGGACCTGTTCTACGCCAAGCACAGCCACTTCGCGTTCGAGGAACAGCCCGGCTTCCACGCCTTCTTTGGCTTTGTCGCCTTCGTGTTTGTCGTCCTCGCCGGCACCCGGCTGCGCGACTACCTGATGCGCCCGGAGGACTACTATGATGAATAGCCTGCCGCCCGGCGCCATCATGATGCTCGGGGCGCTGCTCATCCCCATCATCCCAAAAACTGGCCGGGCGTGGTACGCCCTGCTGCTGCCCGTCCTCAGCGCCATCCACCTCGCGCTGCTGCCCGGGGATCTGACCGTCCAACTCACGTTCTTCGGTCAGCAGCTCACCCCGATCCGGATCGACAGCCTCAGCCTTATCTTCGGCTATGTCTTCCACTCCGCGGCCTTCCTGACGGCCCTGTACGCGCTGCACGAAGAAGACCCTCTCCAGCACTTCGCCGGGCAGCTGTATGCCGGCTCCGCCATCGCTGCGGCCTTCGCCGGGGACTTCGTCACCCTGTTCGTGTATTGGGAACTGACGGCCGTCTCCAGCGTGTTCCTCATCTGGGCCAGCCGCACCGAAGCCTCGCTGAGCACCGGGCTTCGCTACCTCATCATCCAGGTCTCCAGCGGCGTCATCCTGCTCGCCGGCGTCCTGTTGTGGTTCCGGCAGACCGGCTCCCTCGACTTCATCGAGATCGGCTTTCTGAAGTTCGACGCCCTCGCAGAGCTCACCCTTCCCGTCGCGCTCATCCTCATCGCGTTCGGGATCAAGGCCGCCTTCCCCTTCCTCCACAACTGGCTCCAGGACGCATACCCCAGGGGGACCGTGGTGGGGACCGTCTTCCTCAGCGCGTTCACCACAAAGCTCGCCATCTATGCCCTCGCACGCGGGTTCTCCGGGACCGATCTGCTGATCCCGATCGGCTGTGTGATGACCGCCTTCCCCATCTTCTTTGCGGTCATTGAGAACGACCTGCGGAAGGTGCTCGCCTACAGCCTCAACAACCAGCTCGGGTTTATGGTCGTCGGCATCGGGGTCGCAGACTTTGCGCTGGATCCGGAGATCGCACGGCTGGCCCTGAACGGCGCCGCCGCGCACGCCTTCGCCCACATCATCTACAAGGGGCTGCTGTTTATGGCGATGGGCGCCGTGCTGTATCGGGTGGGGACGACCAAAGCCAGCGACCTCGGCGGGCTGTATAAGTCCATGCCCTACACCACCGTGTTCTGCATCATCGGCGCCATGAGCATCTCCGCGTTTCCGCTGTTCAGCGGGTTTACGACCAAGTCGCTGACCATGTATGCCGTCGGAGAGGCGGGGATGGCCATCCCGATGCTGATGCTGTTGTTCGCCTCCGCCGGTGTCATGGAGCACTCGGGCATTAAGATCCCATTCTTCGCGTTCTTCGCCCATGATTCTGGAAAGCGGGTCAAGGAAGCGCCCTGGAACATGCTGGCGGCGATGGGGATCGCTTCTGCGCTGTGTATTCTGCTCGGCGTCTTCCCCAACCCGCTCTACGCCCGGCTGCCGTTCCCGATGGTCGTCGACCATGGTCACTGGGTGATCGCAGACAGCGCCCACCACATCCAGTATCACAACTACTCGCTCACCCACGTCATCACCCAGCTGCAGCTGCTGATGTTCGCGGTGCTGGCGTTCGGGGTGTTGATGCGGATGGGCATCTACCCCGAAGAGAAGCGATCGGTGGTGCTGGATTTTGACTGGGTCTACCGCCGGCTGGTGCCCCGGATCATCGCGCGCACCAATGAGCTGGTTCGGGAAATCGCAGATCTGATCATGCCCGAGTTCCGCGAAACCGCCGCCCGCAGTCGGCTTCGGTTCCTGATGTTGTTCAACGAACGATCAGGTCGCTACGGGCAGACAATGCCGACGGGGACGTCGGCGCTGTGGGCTGCGCTGCTTCTGTGTGCGCTGCTGATCCTCTACTACATTTGACCTCGCCGTTGGTTTTGGGCAGGATCAGGCGGTCTCCTGCTCAAACACAGAGGTCTTCTCATGGTGGACATCGAATCGGCCCGGGCCAAAGTCAGCGGCCCCGGTCTTGCGCTTCTCGTGGTGGGGGCGCTCGGCGTCGTCGTCCAGATCCTCGGCTTTATCGCGACCATTGTCCAGTACGGCATGATGTTCAGTCAGTACGGTGAGATCCCGCCGGAGGTCATCCCCTCCGCCATCGGGACGGTCATCGGAACGTTCATCTCGTTTTTGGTCCTCGGCTTCATCATCTACGGCGCCATGCAGATGCGCGCGATGAAGAACCACTCCCTGGCCATGGCGGCGTCCATCCTCGCCTGCATCCCCTGCTGCGTCGGCCCATGCTGCCTCGCAGGCCTGCCCGTCGGCGTCTGGGCGGCCATGACCCTCAACGACGAAGAAGTCAAGGGCGCCTTCTCCTGATCCCTGCATCCTCAGCGGGCGGTCTGACCCCCGTCCGCTGAGAAGCAGTGCCCGGTGCAGTAGGATGCCTCATCGCTGGCCACGAACGTGATCAGGTTGGCGATCTCCTGGGCCTGTCCGTAGCGCCGCATCGGCACACCGCGAAGCAGCCGCCGCCGGCCTTCCTCGGGATCATCCCGTGAGAAGCCGGCCTCCATGGTCTTGGCCATCCGGGTCTCGACGATGCCCGGATGGACGGTGTTGACCCGGATGTTGTCTCGGGCATGCTCCAGCGCTGCGGACTTCATCAGGCCGGTGACCGCGTGTTTGCTCGCCACATATGCGCCGCCCCCCTGGACGCCCCGGAGCCCCAGGTACGACGCGGTGATGACGATGCTGCCCCCACCCCCCGCGCGCATCACCGGGATCGCTGCCCGAAGCGACAGCCAGACGCCCCGGAGGTTCACCGAGATGATGCGATCGAATTCCGCGACGGGGATCTGGATGAGCGGCATGATCGGCCCCCCGATCCCGGCGTTGGCCACCAGGATGTCCAGCCCGCCCCAGGTCGAGACCGTGGCGGCGACGTAGCGGACCGACTGCTCTGGGTCGGAGACATCGGCGACATGCGCACGGGCGCGCTCTGCCCCCAGCTCCCGCGCCAGCGCGCGGAGGGGCGCTTCGTCTCGATCGATGAGCATCATTCGCGCGCCTTCCTGGGCGAATCGCTCGGCGGTCGCGCGGCCGATGCCCCGCGCAGCACCGGTGATGATCGCCACCTTCCCATCCAGTCGTGCCATCTCTTCCTCCCGTTTCAGGCATGATACGTACATGTTCGGCACCCTCCGCCCTCACCGCTGCTCTCTATCCCCCTCCGCCCGCCAACAGCACCGTCATCTGTACTGTGGTCTGTGTAAAACGATGGGCGAAGACTATGGGCAGCTGTCCCGCGTCCTGGTGAGTTTTGACGCCGTGCTGTTGGGGGCCGTCGTTGAGGGGTTGCAAGAGATTCCGACCCAGGGCGACCGGTGCCGGTGTCCCATCAACCCCCTCGTCCACCGCCCGACGCTGCGTCATGACAGCGTGACGATGCGCTTCTCTGCCGCCGCTCAGGTCCTCCTCGCAGACCAGTGGGTCGCAGATCGGGCCGAAGAGGGCGATCGAATCGCTGCGCTGCTTCGGCCCGTTGCGGCCCCGTTTGCCCGATCCGCTTCGGCGACGTTCGCCGGCTTCGGCGCGCCGACGGAGCTGCTGGATGCGCTCCCTCGGATCCAGCAGCAGCTCGAGCAGCAGCATCCGCCCCCGATGCAGGCCGCGCAGCCCACTGCCGATGCGCTCACGGTGGTGTTTCGCGCCATCCCAGATCTTCCCGGTGTGATCGGCCTCGACGGTGCACAGCGCCTGCTGCTTGCAGAGATGGGCGCGGCCATCGGACGGTTGGTCTATGGGGTCGATGCCCTGGAAGACCTCGCCGATGACCAGCGGGCAGGCGCCTTCAACCCCTGCCTGGTGGATGGGAAGGTGGAGCCGTCGCGGCTGGCCGCGTGTCTGGAGATGATCGAGGACGCCTTCACCAACATCCAGGGGGCCATCGCACAGCTGCCCTGGCAACGGAATCAGGAGCTGCTGGAGAACGTCCTGGTGCAGCGGCAGCGGATGAAGGCGCAGGCCGCCCGGGAGACGATCGATGTGCCCCAGCCGACCTGGTGGGAAACCCTGATGGCGGTCCTGTTGCAGATGTGGGTGTTGGTGAGGGGGGCCGCCGGTGACTCGCCGGATGACGGGGAAGGGGACGACATCGGGCGCCGCCGGAAACGCAAGCGACAGAAGAAGAAGACCCGAGATCGGGGATCGAGTGGTGCAGTGGATGGGGACGGGTGTGGCTGTTGCTTCGAGGTTGCGTGTTGCGATTGTGATTTGTGCAGCCGCGCTCGGGATCGGGACTGCTGTGACATCGATCTGTC
>JBCBLB010000177.1:0-15008 GCA_038520555.1 Myxococcota bacterium
ACTGCGTCGGTTTCCGATCTCTCGGTGGGTGGTCAGCGCGCGTTGATAGTGCGCCCGGGCCTTGTCCATCTGGCCGTGTGTGGCGTAGAGGACGCCTAGAC
The DNA here is from genome assembly GCA_038520555.1 of Myxococcota bacterium. Classification (GTDB taxonomy): domain Bacteria; phylum Myxococcota_A; class UBA796; order UBA796; family UBA796; genus JBCBLB01. Next base: position 102 of record JBCBLB010000177.1, read on the forward strand.
CGGACAGCAGGTTGCCTTCACCGCGCCGGTTTCCGACCTCCCGGTGGATGGCCAGCGCGCGTTGATAGTGCGCCCGGGCGTCCTTCAGCTGGCCCATGTTGCTGTACAGATGGCCCAGGTTGGTCATGACCCTGCCTTCACTGCGTCGGTTCCCGACCGTCCGATGGATGGCGAGGGCGCCAGTATAGTGTCGCAGGGCCTCTGCGTACCGGCCCAGGGAGTAGGACATGATGCCCAGGTTGGTCAGGACTTTGCCTTCGTCGCCTCGATCCCCGGCTTCCCGATAGATGGCGAGGGCCTCCTCGTAGTACGCCTTCGGCTTCGTCTTCTGGCCCTGCATGCGGTGCAGGTTGGCCAGGTTGACCAGCACCGTGCCCACGCCGTATCGGTCTCCGGCTTCCCGACCGACGGTGAGGGCTGTGGTGTAGTGAGCCACAGCCTCTGTGGTCTGCCCCATGTCGTTGTACAGGCGGCCCAGTCTGGTGTGCAGCCCGACGGTGAAGCGGCCATCCCGGTCGAGGGCGAGGGCCGCATGAAGGGGAGCGATGGCGAGCGCAGGCTGCTGGCGCTGGGCGATGGCGTACACCGCGTTCGCGATTCGGACCGCCGCCTCCACCTCGGAATGGTGGACCGCGAAGCGATGCGCGACCAGCAGGTTCTCCAGCTCCGCGTGCAGCGCCCACCATCGCGCGGTGCCCTTCGCTCTGTCCAGCGCGGTCAGCGCGTCCGGCGCCCCAAACGTCTCATAATGCGAAACATACCGCTGGTGGAGTTCATCGACGGCTTCCGGGTCCAGCCCGCGGAGCACCTCTCTGGCGTAGTCGTGGAGGCTCATCAGCATCCCGAACCGCATCTCGCCCATCCGGTTCTCCCCCAGCGGACGCAGCAGGCTCTTGTCGACCAGTGACTGCACCGCGTCCATCGGCCACAGGGGCTGGCCTTCCAGCGCGTCATCGAAGTCCTCCAGATCGATGATGGCCTCCGCCGCCTCCAGGGTGAAGCCGCCCTCGAAGATCGCGCATTGGGCAAACGCCGCCTTCTCCCAGTCGTCCAGCAGCGCATAGGACCAGTCGATCGTCGCTCTCAGGGTGGCTTGCCGCTGGGCTGTGTTCCGCTTCCCCGTGGCGAGCAGCTTGAACCGCTGGCCCATCCGAGACAGCATCTTCGCCGGCTTCATCACCTTGATGCGTGCGGTCGCCAGCTCGATGGCCAGGGGAAGGTGATCGAGCTGACGGACCAGCGCCGTGACGGCTTCGCTGTTGTCTTCGGTGAGCCGAAACCCGCGCTTCTTCGACTGCGCGCGCTGAACGAACAGGTCGACCGCATGGTCCCGGGTGAGGGGGGCGAGGCGGAAGATCTCCTCGCCGCTGACCTCCAACACGATCCGGCTCGTCACCACAAACCGCGCTCTGCTCGCTCTCTTCAGCCATGCCTCGACCGTCTTCGCGGCGTGCGCGACGACCTGCTCGAAGTTGTCGAAGATCAGCAGGCACGGACCGTGTCCGGCGATGGCGTGACCGAGCTGCTGGAGGGGATCGCCCTTGCCCAGCGGAACGTCCATCGCCTGAGCGACCACAAACACGATGCCTTCGACACTCTGGGCTTCTGAGAGGTCGCAGAAGAAGACCCCTCCGGGATAGTCGTGCAGGTGCGTGCGTGCGTACTGAAGGGTGAAGCGTGTTTTTCCCATGCCCCCTGTGCCGAGAACGGTGACCAGCCGGCGCGCCCCCAACACCGCACGGAGCTGCGACAGCTCCGCGTCTCGGCCGACATAGCTGTCGAGCTCTGCGGGCAGGTTGTGCTTCGGCGGCCCAGCCTCTTCGAACACATCCTCGCCAGGCGCGACCGAGTCAAAGAGGCTGTCGGTGAACGTGCCGCTGGCCTCCGACAACACACCGGGCGAGACACGCCCAGAGGGTTCGGGCGCGACGGTTGGAGAAGGGGAGGGCGCCGCTTCGGTGAGGGCTCGCATCGCCTTCGCCAGCCCGCCCGCCACTCCCAATGCGCCTACAGAAACAGGATGCACCGCATCGAGTCGGTCGAGCACTTCGCCACAATCGGAGAGACGCTGTGTGGGGGAGTGGGCCAGCATCTCTCGGCACAGCGGAACAAACGCCTCGGGTAGCCCCGCCAGGTCAGGACCGGCCGCATACGCCTTCAACAGGGAGCCCAGTGAAGTGCCTTGAAAGGGCCGTCTCCCCATGAGCAGCTCCACCAGGATCACACCCAGGCTGAACAGGTCGGCGAGATGATCCACCTGCGAGGCATCGAGCAGCTGCTCCGGCGCCGCATACTGCAAGGTGCCCATCACCGCACCCGCGCGCGTGGCGTCTTCTCCCTCTTCGCCCTTGACCAGCCCGAAGTCCGCCACGCGCGGCACAATTCGACCACGACGCTCCTCCAACAGGACGTTTCCGGGTTTGAGATCGCGGTGAATGAGCTTGCGCTGATGGGCATGTGCGACCCCCTCCACGATGGCTCTGAACACCGCGACCGCTTCATCCAGGGTTGGACGGTAGGTCTTGAGCAGCTTATCGAGCGAAGGCCCCTGAACCAGCGGCAACACCAACCCCAACGCGCCGCCCACGTCGACGACGTCGCGCACAGGGAGGATGTGGGGATGATCCATCGCCGCCTGGGCACGACCTTCCCGAAGCAAGCGATCCTGGAGGATGGGGTTGCCGCTGAACAGGACCTTCAAGGCGACCTGCACGCGGAGGATCTGGTGGGTCGCCGACCAGACCTCGGCCATACCGCCGGCACCGAGGCGGTTGTGGAGGGTGTAGTTCCCGACCTGCTGGCCCGATGAGAGTCGCATGACCAGAGATTACCTCATTCGTCGCAGAGGGCCTGGACCGCAGCGATCCTCTTCGCCTCATCGTGGGGTGCTCCGCGCGTGTCTGCGCGCTCGCTGAAGCGTTTGAAGATAAACCGCAGACCCGCCGATGGCTATCCCAACGCGAGGACCGAGACATCGACCTCGCTCAATGCCTGCGAATCGACATCGCCGAACGGATCCGGCTGGCCCTGGAGCAGCTCCACCTCAACCGTGAGCACCTACCGCCTTCGACTTATGGAAGAACGCGATGCCATCGGCCTACCAGAACGGATGCGCATCGCCCTCCAATGCCCCGGATCGTGTAGCGTATGTGTAGAAAGTGGCTGACACGATTTCAATGCATTGAATTATATTGACGCTTTGAAATAGCATTTTATGGCCGACACACACAATTCGGACATGTTGAAGAAATAAGGCGAGCACCGTAAGCTCTCTTTGTGAACCAAGACCGCTGAAGACACGATCGAAACACCCCACGAGGACGCGGCACGACCGTGAACCAACGCTCGTGTGTTCCCTCACCTGTTCCCTCTGGAGCTTCCATGCTGATGATGGTCGCCAAAGCGTCGATCCTGCAGTATCGAACCACCAGCTTTCAGCAGGAACTCCCGGATCGCCATGCGTTTCTGTTCGCGAAGATGACCATGCCGGTCCTGTTCCTTCAGGGACGCCACGATCCCGGACAGCACCCCGAAGAGTACGAAAACACACCGGGCTTCGTGGCCAACGGCCGGGTCCCGTTCATCGACGGCAACCACTTCTTCCACCTGGGCGCGCCGGATGCGACAACCGCAGCGGTCCGCGCGTTCCTCTCCGAGCCGCTGTCGTAACCAGCGCGCTGGGATTCCACGCAGAACGCCGGGATTTCCCCGGCTTCTACCCTTCAAGACAAGACGAGGACGACGACATGAGAACCATCATCGCGATTCTGGCTGCAGGTACAATGGCCGCGTGCGACGACAGCGGCGGCGAATGGCGCGGAGAGTGTGACATCGGTGAAGTCGAGATCTCGGTGACGATGTCGCTCACAGATGACGAGGGAGACCTCAGCGGCTCGGGAACGATGTCATACACAACGCTGGAAGATCAGATCTCTGAAGATGCGACCGTGAGTGGGTTCCGAGAAGGAAACGAAGTCGAGATCGAACTCCAACCGGACACCGTCGGTGAGATGGAGATCGATGCTGTGATGGACGGAGACGTGCTCAGCGGCACCTGCATGTGGGCCTCCATCGAGGGAACGGCTCGCCTGGAGCGATAAGGAACGCCATCGTGTCGATACTTTGCGACACGGTGCTCGACACCCATAACCGAGAGCACACCAAGACATGCGATTCGCCCCTGCACTCTTTCTGTTGGCGTGTAGCTTCACTGAGGAGCAAGACGTCGCCCCCCCACGCGGTGTGACCACGATGGCGGCGCCTCCTTTATTGGAAGCCTCGGTGATCGAGGTTCCTATGGTGCTCTCTCTGAAGGCGCTCGCCGCGAACATCAACCGCGACATGCCCGCTGTCCTGGTCGAAGAAACCAAACCCCTGGAGCGGGGCGCGACGATGGAGATGGTGGTTCGGCGGGTTGGAGAGGCCCAGCTCCAATCCCGCAGCGATGGGCGCCTCGGGATCACGCTTCCGCTCCAGCTCGATGCCACAGTGACCGCCCGCCCACCGGCACCGACCCGCGGGCTGCTCGGACGAGTCGCGGAGAAGCTTCCACCCCCCCCCGCCTTAAAAGCAGATATCAACGCTGGGATGATGATCGATATCGCGCTGGACATCGCTGTTGGGGAAGACTGGGCGATGGTGCCGAAGGCGACCGTCTCGGTCTCCTGGACGGAAGAGCCGGTCGCCAGGTTGGGAAAGCTGTCGTTCGACATCACCAAACGGGTAGAGGCAGAGCTGGACCGGAAGCTCCCTCAGATCACACAGAACGTCGAACAAAAGGTCTCCCGGAAAGACAACATCCACGCCAGAATCTCTGAAGCCTGGCAACAACTCTCCACACCCCGCTCCCTGCCCGCAGACGAAGACACCTGGCTGGCCATCACCCCAGAAGCCATGTTCGTCACCTCCCCCCGAGCCAGAGGGGAGGGGTTACACCTCACCGCAGGCATGATCGGTCGAATCCGTACAGGGATCGGTGATCTGCCGGCGCCGCATACCGCGCCGCTTCCCCCCAATCGCCCCCCACCTCCCGGCGCGAAGGGGTTGAACCTGAACCTTGAGGTCTCCCTGCCCTGGGACGCGTTGTCCACGAAGGCCACAGAGAAGGCTCAAGAACAGAGCTGGCCGGTAGAAATTGCAGGAGCAGAGGCCGGGCGGCTGGTGCTGCGAAGCGCTGAGGTGTACCCCTCCGGCGACTCCATCGCCATCGGACTCGATTATACGGCCACCAGCGCGGTGTGGGAGACAGAGGGGACCCTGTGGCTCACCGGCCAACCCTCCCTCGACGCCGAAGCACGTGTCGTTCACATCAAGGACTTCGACTACGCCGTCGCAGACTGGGAGCTGAACGCTGCAGGGGTCAACAGCACCGTTCTACGAGAAGCGATCCGCGATGGGCTGGATTCGTGGATGATGCTCCCCTTCGGTGAGGAAGTCGACGCCGCGTTGCAGAAGGCCAACGCCCAGCTCGCCTCCGTTCAGACCAGGGCAGGGACGCTCTCTGCCAACCTCTCGGCGATCCAGCCCGTCGCGATCCGCTCTTCTGACGAGGCGTTGGTGTTGGATGTCCTTGTTGAAGGCGAAGCATCGATGGCGATGAGACCTCCTCGGAAGTAGACAGCCTCCTGACAGCAGAGCCGCGTTCGGGGCCGACATGGCCGGACTGTTCGTGGCAGAAACGCCAGCCGAAGCCATCGGGCAAGGAAAGAGGACGACAATCTCGTGGTCGGATCTGCCGATTGCTGGCAGAAAACCGTAGCGTTCATCGAGGGGATGTGCGGTCAACCAGGCGCGAATCCAGTGTGGGATGGCGTCCGTGGAGCGAAGATATGGGGAACACACCGCTGAACCCCGGCGCACCGACCTAAGTTGAAATCGACGGTCATGGCTCTCCGTGGGCCGACTGTGAAACACTGAATCCCTGTCGCGTTCGGATCGGGTGCGGCACCGGGACAGGAGGGCGTGGTGGCGGACATGGAATTCGAGCCGGACGAGATCAAGCAAATGAAGACCGGCTTCACGACGCTGCGGAAGTCGACCGAGACGAAGCCGACCGGGTTCTGGTTCTGCCAGGAGGCCGCGGACGGCAACCCGCGCCTGTTCGTCGCGCCCCGGGGGCGGAAGAAGGTCCCCGCGAAACAGATCATGGCGGTCAAGCGGACCGCCAAGAACAAGTCCCGCATCTGTGAAGGGGTGGCCTGGAAGGACAAGAAGACCCGCGCGGTCGCGTTCCAGGTCGTCAAGGGCAAGTTCAACGCCCAGCAATTCAAAAAAGATGTCCGCAAGCTGGAGAAAGGGATCGGCCTCAAGCTGGGCAAGATCACGATCAGCCTGATGGACGCCAATGACCGCGCAGTCGTTGGTCAGGAGATGCTCGAAGAGCTGGACGTCGACAACAAGCGCGCCCAGGCCCGGGCCGAGACGCTCAAGGCACGTGCAGAAGCCGCAGAGACCGAAGAAGAGCGGGATCTTCTTCAGCAGCTCCGGGCGCAGTCGTTGGCCAGCATCGTCGAACTCGACCCCAGGGAGCGGGCCAGATACACCTCTGGCGCGGGCGCCCGGGAGATGAAGCACGCCCAGGGCAAAATGGCGCGGTTCAAAAAGTTCCTCCGGGGGCGGTCAGACGAGGGCACGCCTTCCGAGCCGTCTCCCGCAGATCGGTGGGACTTCCAGCAGCAGACTCACGCCGAGTATATGGATGACCGGCGCGGGATGGAGGCCCGTTACAAACAACTCCAGGCGGCGCTCGACGGGTTGGAGAACACCGAGAAGACGTACCAACGCGCGCGGGACGCGCTCCAGAACGCCGCTGAGGAAGATCTCCCGCCTTCCCGCGCCACTGCGCTCAGCGAGGCGTTCAACGTCGCCGCGTCGACCTGGATGCAGACCCTGGAGCGGCGCCACCAGATCCTGGCCCAGCTCCGCGATCTCGGCGCCGCGTTGGTGGAGCATCACGAAGACGAGCTGAGCTACCACCCCACCCGGGCGTCCGAAGTCCCCGATCACCTCAGCGATGTGGAGGGCTGGAAGAAGGAGACCGGGGATGCCCTGGCGTCGCTGCGGCCAGACCACGAGCGCTACACCCGAAAAGAAGGGCGGGCGGGTCCCCAGAAAACCGAGACCGCCAAAGAGATCGAGGCGCTGACCGCCTCCGCGGGCAAGCTGTGCTGGCCGGCAGGAGCCCGCGAGCAGGAGACGGCGCTGAGCGGCACGCTGGAAGAAGCGCAGCGTGCGCTCGCCGCTCAGGAGACCGACGTCACGGCCGCACGCGAAGAAGTCACCGAAGCCGAGACCCTTCGCGAGAAGCTGGACGCCGAGCGGCGCGAGCTGATCCGCAAGCTCCAGAAGATGAACAAGAAGAAGCCGGGCAAGCTGTCCCGGAAGAAGACCCGGGAGAAGTACGATCGTCAGATGGCCGCGCTTCAGGCGCGGTTGAAGGTCCTCGACGAGGGGATCCAGCACCAGACGAAGCGCAAGCTCGACGCGCGCCGGGCCCTGCTCGAGCTGCAGAGGGCGCAGGGCGAGCGACAGGACGCGGTGATGAAGGCCGAAGAAGCGCTGAGCGCGCACCGGGTCAAGCAACAACACGCCGCCGCCGAGACCGCCGAAGAAGACTTTGATCGGGCGGTCGAAGAGATCCCTGAGGTGAAGGGGCTGGAGGCGGGCTACCAGGACGCGGTCGCCCGCGCGACCACCGCGCAGACCACCGCCGAGGAGAAGGAACGCGAGCGCGTCGACCTGACGAAGAAGATGGCCGCGCTGGAGGCGCAACGCGAGCGCCTGCGCTCACCGCTGGCGGGCGCAGGCCCGGATCTCGTCGAAGCGAAAGATCGGTCCCTGCAAGCCCGCGCGGATCTGTTGGCCTACGAGCGGTACATCGAAGAGGTCACGGCCGACCTCCCCGATGAAGACACTCTCGCAGAAGACCCCCGCCTGCGCGCTGCGGTGAAGAAGAAGCGGGAAGAGATGGAGGCGCGGCTGAAGGCGCTCCAGGAAGACGCGAACGCCGCCAGGGCCGAACGCGACCACTGTGAGATCCGCAAAAAAGCGTCCGGTCTGCTGGATCAGCGCCGGGCTGCAGAACAACAACTCGAACAGATCGAAAACGCCCTCAAAGACCTCGGCGGCTCGCTGGCAACGCTCAAGGACGATCTCGCCGCGCTGAAGAAGCGCGCCGGCAACCCAGACCTCGATCCAGGAGAAGCGGCGACGATCAACGCACGGGTCAAGGAGCTGGCGGCAAAGCGCGCCGAGCAAGAGGCCGCACACGACAAGCTGACGCGGAAAAGAACCGATCAGCAGCGCGACGTTGAGACAGAACGCGCTGCGTATGACGCGTTCAAAGACGACCATTTCGACATCCTTGATGCTGAAGCGAAGAAACGGCGCGCCGCACGGGCTGCGTTGATGAAAGAGCTGGGCGATGTCCGGTCTGCGCTGGAGCGCGTCACCAAAGAACGAGACGACGCCCATCAGAGCGCCAGCGAAGGGGAAAAGGCAGCCCGGAAAGCACAGGATGAGCTGCTGGAGAAGATCAGGGGCTCTACGGAGCTGCGGGAGAAGCTGCTTCACGTCCAGGCGATGCGCGATCAGGAGGACGAGGCGGCGGCGGATAGCCGTCTGGCCGAGGCCAACCGGCTGGCCCAGGCCAACCGCAGCGAAGTGCTGGCCATCCAGGCCGAGGCGATCGACCTGCAGCAGCGCACCGGGGAGCTGTTCAGCAAGCTTCGCGATGCCGAGGACATCTATGAGGCCGGGGTGACGCGGGGGGAGGACGGGCTGTCGCTGCTGGAGCGGCTCAGCGGCGCCGGAGAGTCCGACCCCGACAAGCAGAAGGCGATGCAGCAGGAGTACGAGCAGACCGTCGCCGCCGCGACGAAGATCATCAACCACATCGAGAAGCTCAAGGCGCTCGGGGAGCCCCCCGAGAGCTGGATGCCGCTGCTCGATGTGGTGCCCAAGGCGTTCTGGCCGGATCGGCTGGTGGCAGAAGCCCAGGACTACGCCGAGATCGAGGCGCTGTTCACAGAAGAGGATCGGGAAGCGCAGGACGCCGAACGCCGCGAGCGGACCCTGGCTGAGATGGCGAAGACCGGCGTCGATGTCAGCCTGGATGTGGGGCTGAACGTCGCGAACCTGGTCGCGACCAACCTCGACGCGCTCAGCGCGATGGGCGCGATGGGCAAGTCGGGGCTCGACACCGTCGGCGCCTGGCAGGGCATCGCCACGATCGGGGTGGTCGCCAACGCCATCCCCCTCATCGAGCGGATCGTCGCGGACGGGTGGTCGATGCCTGAGGGCGTCTCGGATCTCGAGATGCGACAGCTCCGCGAACAGCTCGACCAGACCGGGTTCGAGAAGCTGAAGGCCGCCGGGGGAGACGTCGCCGCGTTTCTGGACTCGGCGGACTTCGCGCTGGCAAACTTCAAGGACTTCCTCGGTGGGCCAGCGCTCAACGGGAGCGGTGTGCTGATCCCCGGGCCCGGGATCGTCTTCAGCGCCATCAACACGGCCATCAAGCTCCAGGCCGCCGTCGAAGCGACCAGGAAGGCCTCAGGGGATCACGAGCTGCTCGATGAGATCCGTAGCGGTGAGGACGAGAACCTCGCCCGGGCGATGAACAACCGTTCGCGGCGCTCCAAGCGCCTTGCCGCGGATGCGATCGTTGACACTGCCGTGGCCGCGACCAACACCGTCGCCACGGTGGGCAACACCGCGCCGGGTGGCCAGCTCGTCGCCATCGGCGCCTGGGCCGCCGCCGCGACGATGGACTCCATCCACCGGATCGCGGGCGCGGTGGTCGACTGGAAAGCCGCCGCGAAAGCCAAGGAGACCCTCAAGAAAGCTCGGCTCGGCAGCCGACGCGCGATGATGGAGATCTTCGACAACCACCAGAAATACGCCACCATGCTGATGGTCGTCCGGGCCCGGGACGGAAACAAGAGCGCGATGAAATTCTGCTGCAGCCGCGGCCTGCTCGAAGGCGAGGTGGTGGACTCCAAGGCCAGCCTCGCCCTGCTGCGCCGCTTCATGCTCGAAGAAGACGGCCAATCCGACGATCCGGGGAGCACCTTCAAGGAGAGCGCCACCAAGGCCTGGGACGTCCTCTGCAAAGGCGGCCGGATCCTCGGCGCAGTCGCGACCCTGGGCGCCTCCGAGGAGGCCATCCAGCAGCGCCAGGAAGCCAAAGCCCGAAAAGCCGAAGAAGAAGCGGTTCGCCAGCGGACCATCCAGGTCAGCGCGGCCCCAAGCCAGGGGTGGTTCGACGCCCAGCGGAAGGTCGCCGAGAACGCCCTGACCACCGCCTCGCGCCGTGGCGCGCCCTACACCCCCGCCATCGACGCCCTCGAAACTCTCCGGAAAGGCGTCCCCCCCACCCGGACCCAGTGGGAGAAGCTCCAGGAAGAACTCGAAGACACCCAACAGTGGCGCCCTTCGTCCTTCACCCCCCAACAGGCCGAACTCCTCGACGTCCTCAAGCGTGAGTGGATGGGCGCCCTCCAGAAACACGAAGACGATCTTGGCGTCGCGGTCACCGCACTCCAAGACGATCGCATCGATGACGCCGTCGGGATGTTCGCGTAGCCCGGGACGCGTGGCTCAGCGACGGAGCGAGAACGGCTTCTCATCTCCATGGTGTGTAGCTCCTCCTGGCCGATCATGCTGCGGGCGGACTCTTCCAGGTAAACGCTGGCGTCGGTGACGATGGCGAGGGTTCCACGCCACCTGCAACAGGCGGCGTGCCTCGATCGTAGGGAAGGCCAACCCTGGAGGCTCTGTGATCAGCGCTGCGCAATCCTCGATGCAGAGGGCATACTGCAACGGCGGGCCGGGAGTGTTCGTCTCTGGGGTGGTTTGGCTGAGCGCGGGGGCGGTCCTGGCGGCCTTCGGCTTTATCCCCGGCATGACCATGTTCTTCTTTGGGGGGATGGCCATTCACCCGCTGTCGGTCTGGATTTCAAACCGTGTGCGCCAGGGAGCGCCGCAAGTGGTGCCCGATCCAGGGCTCTCACGCCTTGCGATGGCGACCCTGCCCCTCCTGTTCGGGGGGCTGTTTCTCGGGTGGTTCCTCGCGCTCAATGCACCGCTATTGTTCTTCCCGACCGTCGCCGTGGGGGTCGGCCTGCGGTATATGCTGTTCTCACGAGTGTACGGTCGAACCTTGTTTATTGTCCTTGGTGGGGTTCTCGTTTCGCTCTCTGTGGCCGATATCGTGGTGGGCGGAACCCACGTCCTCTTCCCGGTGCTGGTTGGGCTGTTGGAGGTGGGGTGTGGTGCGCTGTTGGGGGTCCAGCCATACTCCGCTCTCAGCCCATAAAGTTCGCATCGCGCCATGGCTTCAGGTGATGAATCATTCTACACGGGCGGTGTGTGTTTTCCCGTGATGGTGCTCGGATGATGCGACAGGAGCGCCCCGTTTATGAAGGGTTCATCCGGCTGAAAATCATCGACGGAACGAAGCGCGCGATCCGGGAGACCAACCAGGCGTCGCCGATGTGAATGTCACGCGTGCGACTGCGCGAGAACTGACTCAACACCGCCTCGCTGAAGGCTTCGGTGGACCACCGCTTCATGCCTTCGACGTTGGGGTTGTCCGCGTTCATCTGTGTGTCGACCACCGGCGGATTGACCATGATCACCGACACGTTCGTGTGCCGAAGTTGATGATGCAGCGACTGTGACCAACTGTTGATCGCTGCTTTCGTCGCAGAATACACGGGCGCTGCGGTCATCGGAACATAGCCCGCGGGAGAGGTCAGGTTGACGATCGTCGCGCGGTCCGCGTCCAACAACCCGGGCAGGAGCGCATGGGTCACCCGCAACACGCCCATGAGGTTGATGTCCACCTCGCGCAGCCAACTCTCGACCGGAGAGTCGAGCAACGCGATCTGCTGGAAGATCGCGGCGTTGTTGATCACCACAGTCGGTGTGCCCAGGGTGTCGGCGACCGTCGCGGCCAGGGCCTGCACAGAGGCATCGTCGCGGACGTCGCAGGGGGTGGCGTCGATGTTGGGGTGCGCGGCCACAGACGTGAGCCGCTCACGATCCCGACCACAAACCACAACCCGTGCCCCGTGTTCCGCAAAGTCGCGGGCCAATTGCCGCCCGATCCCACGGGTACCCCCTGTGATCAGGACCTTGTCGTTTGAGAAGTCCATTTTTTCCCTCTGGTATCTTGGTTTCTTAAAGCTACCAAAAGTAGCTTAAGGGAACCAGTGGGATCCCACAAGCGGTTATGCAGGATTCTTGGAGGCGTGGATGGCGAGAACACCACTCGAGGACGTGAACTGCAGCTGGGCACGCGCCGCAGCCGTCTTGGGCGACCAGTGGTCCATCCTGATTCTCCGGGACGCCCTGAGTGGGGTGCGCACCTTCTCGGTCTTTCAACAACGCATCGGCGTTTCCAAGAGCGTCCTCAGCGCTCGCCTCACCCACCTCGTTCGGTTGGGAATCCTCGAAAAGGCTGCGGTGGGGACAGGCACACAACGCTTCGCCTACGATCTGACCGAGAAGGGGCGCGCGCTCGGGGCGGTGATGGTGTCGTTGGCCCACTGGTCCAACCAATGGGTGTTCGAGTCGGGCTCCGAACCGTGGCTGTTCATTGACGCGCAGAGCGGAGAACGGGTAGTTGATGTTCGCTTTGTCACCACCTCGGGCAAAACCGCCGCCGCAGACCAGATTCGCGTCATCCCTGGGCCCGGCGGGGACACAGACCAACACAGTTAGGCTCAATCTACCAGAACGGTCGATGTTTGATTACATCATAACGTTGGTATAATGGCGCATACTACATATGATGTCTCCATCGTAGAGGGGGCACGATCAGTGCAACAGCGCGGCGGCGCAGGGGCGCACCACCTGTCGGATCGCACGGCGGATCGTCCGCCGTTGCTCCGCGGCGGCCAGCCGCCCGTGCGCCGCCCACCCGATCGGCGCGGGCTTTTTGTCCACGGCATCGGGGAGATGCTCAGAGATGGCGGCCTCCAACGCAGCGGAGAGGGCGGCCCGGACAGGCGCGCCCCCTTCTGCGACCGCCCAGGCCAGAAACCGCCATGCTGCTTGAGCGTGCCGGGCCTCATCCTCGGCGATCTCTGTGAGGGCTTCGCGGACGGCGGGGTCGGTCGCCTGTTGGCGCATGGCGTCCGCTAGCAGGGCGCCGATGCTCTCACCGATAGCGCCCTCACGCAGCACCTCGACACTGACCGCGACCAGATCTTCTCCCCCATCGAGCGCGCCATCGAGCGGCAGGGGGCCGGGGCGGAGCGGTTCTCCTGCGTAGCGGCTGGCGAGGGCGAAGCATCGCTCGGCGTGGCGAATCTCATCGCCCATGGCGGCCTGGGCATCCGCCACCAGCGCCGCCGGTGCCCCCAACGCCAGCAGGCGGAGCGCGAACCGCGCGAACGAGGCCACGCTGGCGTGCTCGGCCTGGGCGTCTCGGAGCCACGCCGCCGCCAGGGCCGCACGCGACGCGGCGGGCAGCGCGGCGGGCGCCAGCGCCACGCCGCCCCAACCTTCTCCCGCCACCGCTGGGGCGACGACCGCGGACTGCGCGACCTCGAAGGGCCGACCGCACGGGTGGCCGCCCTCGATATGGTGGCTGAGTTCCTGGCGAAGGAGCTGCCCATCTGCGGTCAACGAGAGCAGGCCAGTCTGTTGGTGACCGACCGCGTCCACCACCATCACCCCCGCAGGCGACCCACCGGGTGCACCGTAGGTCGCATAAGAGGCGATCGTCGAAAGCCTCGCTGGCGTTTCATACGCCATCTCCATGACAGAGGCCGCCCCGTCGACGTGCACCACCGTGAGCCCCAGCGCGGTCCGGGTGAGCGCGCGGGCTGGCGCCGCCCCACTCAGGCTCTTGCCTGGAAACCAGCTTTTTCCGCCATCGTAGGTGCTCCATATGCCCCCTGCCTCATCCAACAGGACGAAGATGTCCGGCCCCTGAAGCAGCAGATCGCGGATCACGGTAGCTTCCTCAGGGAGAGGGAGCGGCTCTGGGATCCAATCCCAGCCCTCTCCGACGGCCTGATGGCGCGCGACGAGGAGCTGCTTGTCCGCGCGAGCGGCCACGACGACACCAATGTCTGCGCCCAGGGCGGTGATGTCTGGGGCCTCTGCGGTGGCCAGCTGCGCCCAGGGCTCTCCATTGTTGCTCGAGACGTAGAGTTCGCCGGCTGCGCCGGCGAAGGCGATCGTGTTGTACCCCGCAGCCGCGAACGTGAGCGTCCCTTTGCCCGGCAGGCTCTGCTCCTTCCAGGTCTTCCCCGCCTCGATGGACCAGACCTTCCCGCCCGCGCCCGCCGCCCATACCATCCGGCCCGCGGCCGCGACGGTCAGATCCGCGCGGGTGTTGATGTTCCGCGCCTCCCAGTTGATGTCATAGGGCGAGCCGAACCACACCTGCCCGTTCTCCCCGAACGCCCACCGCTGACCCTGGCCATCCATCAACAACGCCGACACGGCTCCCGGCGGCGCGACGAGGGTCGGTGTACCCACAGAGAAGACGCTCCTCGGCGGGACAGGCGTACACTCCGGGCCGCGCGGATCTGCGACGGCCGCCGCAGGAGACAACGCGAGGCCAGCCAGACACAGCTGGCGGAGGGCCGCGCTCGGTGAGCGGAGCAAAACAGAATTCATCATCCACCTCATTCTTCAGAGAGGGTACCAACGACGCAGTCCCCTTGTCGCTTACAGTGCACCGATTCTTCGATTGGCATTCCCTGCGTAGAGACCGATGTATACGGGAGATGTGCGCGGCAGGCGAGGGCGGTGCTGGCCCGCGGTATGCTGAAGGGGGGCTGCTCTCTATCGATTTGATGCGTTCGTGCTGGGCTGGCTCAGGAGCACCTCGCCGACCTCGCGGCGACGGTTCGCTGTCGCTCTTCTGCGCGATGCGGTGCAGGAAAT